>CALBME010000096.1 GCA_937896295.1 uncultured Micavibrio sp.
ACGACTGATGTCGCCGCCGTAGCATTTCGCCAGAACGTCTTTCTTGAGCGCGCCGATATCCTCGCGCGCGATGATCTTGCCGCCGATGGCGGCCTGAATGGCAACCTTGATCAGCTGGCGCGGGATCAGGTCTTTCAGGCGTTCGCAGAGCTGACGGCCACGGCGTTCGGCCTGTTCGCGGTGCACGATCATGGCAAGGGCATCGACCGGTTCCTGATTGACCATGATGTCCATTTTGACAAGGTCGTCTTCGCGGAAACCGTCGAGTGCGTAATCGAACGAGGCGTAACCGCGGGAGATGGATTTCAGGCGATCATAAAAATCGAAGACCACTTCGTTCAGGGGCAGGCGGTAAACGACCATGGCCCGGTTGCCGGCATAGGTCAGTTCGATCTGCTGGCCGCGGCGTTCCTGGCAGAGTTGCAGGATACCGCCAAGATATTCGTCCGGTACAAGGATGGTCGCCTTGATGATCGGTTCCTCAATCGACTTGATGCGCACCACGTCGGGCATGTCGACGGGGTTATAGAGTTCGATCATCTCGCCATTCGTCATATGGATCTTGTAGACCACTGACGGTGCAGTCGGGATCAGTTCCAGATTGAATTCGCGCGACAGACGTTCCTGAATAATCTCCATATGCAGAAGGCCGAGGAAGCCGCAGCGGAAACCAAGGCCAAGGGCCTGCGATGCCTCAGGTTCATAGTGCAGGGATGCATCGTTCAGGGCAAGCTTGCCGAGCGAGTCGCGTAAGTGTTCGAAATTGGAAGCATCGGCCGGGAAAAGCGAGCAGAACACCATGGGAATCGATGGTTTGAATCCGGGCAGGGCCTGAACCGCCTGATTGCGTTCATCGGTCAGCGTATCGCCGACCTTGGTGTCGGAAATGGTCTTGATGGCGGCGGTGATGAAACCCATTTCGCCGGGGCGCAGTTCGTTCACCATGACGTGCTTGGGCGTGAAAATACCCACGCGTTCGACATCGCGCACCGAACCTGTGTTCATGAAGCGGATTTTCATGCCCTTTTTCAGCACGCCGTCGAACACGCGCACCAGAATGACGACGCCCAGATAGGCGTCGTACCATGAATCGACCAGCAGCGCCTTGAGGGGCGCGTTTTCGTCGCCCGTGGGCGCGGGCAGGTGGTTGACGATGCCTTCCAGAAGCAGGTCGATATTAATACCCGACTTACCCGAGACGGCGACCGCGTTGGTGGTGTCGAGGCCGATCACGTCCTCCACCTGCTGTTTCGCGCCTTCGACGTTGGCGGCGGGCAGGTCGATCTTGTTGATGACGGGCAGGATCTCGAGGTTGTTGTCGAGCGCCATGTAAACGTTGGCGAGTGTCTGCGCTTCCACCCCTTGGGTCGAGTCGACGACCAGCAGGGCGCCTTCGCAGGAGGCGAGGCTGCGCGACACTTCGTAGGAGAAGTCGACATGTCCCGGCGTGTCCATCAGGTTGAGCTGGTAGGTTTCGCCGTTCTTCGCCTTGTAGTTCAGGCGCACGGTCTGGGCCTTGATGGTGATGCCGCGTTCTTTTTCGATATCCATGTTATCGAGGACCTGTTCGGTCATCTCGCGCAGTTCGAGGCCGCCGCAGGACTGGATCAGGCGGTCGGCCAGGGTCGACTTGCCGTGATCGATGTGGGCGATGATCGAAAAATTGCGGATATGGGACTGATCGGTCACTTTAAACCCTTGGATAAAAAAATAAAAAACGCTGCGAGGGTTTTACGGCCTCACAGCGTTTAATTCAAGGATTTAGATGGTTGTCAGATCTTGAACCGCAGGTTGCTACCGGCCCGGTGCCAGGTATCCCCGATCGCTGCGCCCACGTCTTCCTTGGGGCCTTTTGCCTCGGCGGCCGGGGTCTTGTCGTCTTTCTGCGGGGCGGCGTGCTTGGCTTCCATTTCCGCGCGCGGGGCCATTTTGGGTAAGGAGTCGTCATTACGGATGGCCGCGCCGCTGAAATAAGATTCCACGGCGGCATTGCCGACGGCGGCGTTACCGGCTCCGGTTGTTGCGGCTGCTGCGAGTGGTGCTGCCATTGGTGTTCTCTCCCTCGTTCTTTTTCTTATTGCTGATGCATAATCAGCGGTAATTCCTGCGTATTTTCGGCTGAACGCTCTTGTGCGTTCAGCTGGATCACATAGACGATCGATGTGTTCATGAAATAGGGTTTGAGCTTGGGGCTGACCGGAATGCCGTAATTACGGATATCGCCGTCTTCCATGATGAGTTCAAGGCGGCTGGTGGTCATGTCGTATTCGATCCATGACAGGGCCTTGTCAAAGGGGCGGTCATGCATGACGCAGACCTCAACCCGTTCCGTCACGAAATAGTCGATGTTCATGCCGCTATCCGGAAAGGATGTGCGGCTGCCGGCAATCGGGGCGGACGGAAATGCTGAACTCATACCCTTACCCTTTAACCCTGATACTTTTTTAATTCCCCCCATATGACCACAGAAAGGTTAAGGGAGTATTAATATTATGGTAATTATCAGGGGGTAAGCGGGTTTTAAAACTGGCGCCTGACTTACGAGTCAGGCGCGGTGTTTTTAGTGACGGAAATGGCGCATGCCGGTGAACACCATGGCCAAATTCTTTTCATCCGCGGCCTTGATGACGTCTTCATCGCGCACGGAACCGCCGGGCTGGATGATGGCGGTGGCGCCGGCCTCGGCCGCGGCCAGCAGGCCGTCGGCAAAGGGGAAGAACGCATCGCTTGCCACGACCGAACCATGGGCGAGGGATTGGTCCAGACCTTCCGCCTTGGCGGCTTCGCCCGCCTTCCACGCGGCGATACGGGATGAGTCCACGCGGCTCATCTGGCCGGCGCCGATACCGACGGTGGACAGATCTTTCGCATAGACGATGGCGTTCGATTTGACGTGCTTGGCGACGCGGAAGGCAAAGATCATGTCTTCCATCTCGCGTTCTGTCGGCTGGCGTTTTGTGACTACTTTGATGTCGTCCATCGTGATGCGGCCGTTGTCGAGATCCTGCAGCAGGTAGCCACCAGCGATGGGACGCAGCGTGCGGCGGGGGGTTGCCGGATCGGCCATGCCGCCGGTGACCAGCAGGCGCAGGTTCTTCTTCGCTGCGACGATCTTGATGGCTTCATCGTCGACATCCGGCGCGATAATGACTTCGGTGAAAACTTTCACGATTTCTTCCGCTGTGGCCGCGTCCAGTTTGCGGTTCAGCGCGACGATGCCGCCAAAGGCCGACACGGGGTCGCAGCGCAGGGCGTTTTTATACGCATCATACAGATTGTCGGCCGTGGCCACGCCGCACGGGTTTGCGTGCTTGATGATGGCGACGGAAGGGGCATCAAATTCGGATACCAGTTCGAAGGCCGCGTCGGTGTCGTTCAGGTTGTTGTAGCTGAGTTCCTTGCCCTGCAGCTGCTTCGCCAGCGCAATGCCGGGGCGTTTGGTGCCATCAAGGTACAGCGCGGCTTTCTGGTGCGGGTTTTCGCCGTAACGTAAGGAGGTCGAAAGCTGCGCCGTGGTGTTCAGGGTCTGCGGCCAGTCGCTGCTGATCTGGTTTGCGAACCATGCGCTGATCTGCGCGTCGTATGCGCCGGTGCGGGCATAGGCCTTGGCCGCATATTCGCGGCGGGTGGGGTAGGAGATTTTGCCGTCATGGCGGTCCAGCTCTGCGATCAGGTCCGCGTAATCGGACGGATCGGTGACGACGGTTACGAAATCATGGTTCTTGGCGCCCGCCCGGATCATGCCGGGGCCGCCGATGTCGATGTTTTCCACGCACAATGCGAAATCGCCGCCCTTGGCGACCGTTTCCGCGAAGGGGTACAGGTTCACCACCAGAATATCGATGGGGCCGATATTGTTGGCGGCCATGGCATCCGTGTGCGCTTTGTCATCGCGGCGTCCGAGCAGGCCGCCATGCACGACGGGGTGGAGGGTTTTTACACGACCATCCATGATTTCAGGGAAATGCGTAATTTCCGAGATGTCTTTTACCGGAAGGCCCGTGTCCTTGAGCGTCTTGTGCGTGCCGCCGGTCGAGACCAGTTCGATGCCGTGACGGTGCAGGGCCTGTGCAAGTTCTATGACGCCCGTCTTATCGGATACGGACAGAAGGGCGCGGACCGGTTTGACCGGTTCATGAAAGGACGGAAAGGATTTCGAGACCATGGGGCATGGTTTACGACTCTAGACGCGCGCTGACAAGGCCTGTTTAGACGGGCGCGTAGACGCCGCGTTCGCCCTCTAAAGGCTTGAAAGACTGGGTAATTCCAAGGACAGTCTCGGCTCCGCCCAGCAACAGGTAGCCGTGTTTGTGGATGCGTTTGGCCATTTTTTCAAGGATTTTGCCCTTGGTCTGCTGGTCGAAATAAATCAGCACGTTACGGCAGAAGATGACGTCAAAAGTGCCGAACTGCTCCATCGGGTCGAGCAGGTTGAACTGCTTGAACTGAACCATGGTTTTAATGTCGTCCTTGATGGTCCATGTTTCGCCGGTCTGGGTGAAGTACTTGACCAGCATCATGATGGGCATGCCGCGCTGAACTTCAAACTGGCTGTATTTGCCGGCCCTGGCTTGGTCGAGAATTTCGCGGGACAGGTCGGTTGCAAGGATTTCAAACTTCACGCCCGCCCATTTCATGGCGTTTTCCTTCATCAGCATCGCCAGGCAATACGGTTCCTGTCCGGATGAACACGCCGCCGACCAGATACGAATGGTGCAGCCGGCGCCCTTGGCCTTGATGATGTTGGGCACGATGACATCGCGGAATTTATCGAACGGCTTCTGGTCGCGGAAGAACATCGTTTCGTTCGTGGTCATGGCATCGACGATGTCGTCGATCAGCGCCTGGGGCGCGGCGCCGCGCAATTTCGCGGTCAACATATCCATGTTTTCGATGCCATGCTTTTTAATCACTGGCGCGAGACGGGATTCCAGCAGGTATGCCTTGTCGATGCCGATGACATAGCCTGACTTGGCGTAGAGCATGTTTTTATAAACGTCAAAATCCTGCGGCTTCATGTCGACAGCACTTTCCTGGCGACGGCGGCGCCGATTTCTTTGATGGGAAGAACGCTGGAACACAGGCCCGCCATGGCGACCGCACCGGGCATACCCCAGACGACGCTGGATGCCTGATCCTGCGCGTAAACATATCCGCCGGCATCGACGACCGCCTTCGATCCCAGCATGCCATCCGACCCCATGCCGGTCAGAATGACCGTCAGGATATCACGGCTGTAAAAAGGCAGGAGCGAGCGGAGCATCGGGTCAACGGCCGGTTTGCAGAAATTTTCCTGCGGACCATCGTCGAGCGTCAGGACCAGCTGGCCCCCGTCGTTTTTCTTGACCAGCATGTGCAGGCCGCCGCGCGCAAGATGGGCGCGTCCGGCGAGAAGGGGCATGCCTTCCTCCGCCTCCACGCAGGGTATGCCGGTCTGCTGGGTAATGTGCTGGGCCAGCAGCGCGGTGAAGGTGGGCGGCATATGCTGGGTGACGACGATGGGGATGTCCCTGATCCCTTTTAAGGGCTTTAAAAATTCAAACAGCGCCTGTGGACCGCCGGTAGACGAGCCAACCGCCAGGATTCGGGGACGCCACAGGGCGGGCGGGGCCGGACGCGTCGTAAACTGCGCACCGGCGCCGGGCATGACAAAGCCGCCGCCCTTGGTTGTTTCCGCCGCCGCGCGCGCGACCGATGGTTTGACGTCGACGGACGGCGCTGCGTGCGGGGTGGACGGGCGCGGTTTGCCGAAAGACGATACCAGCGTAATGACGCGTGCATGGAAGTCAGCGGAATTGTTCAGTTCGGACGTGGATGTGGGTTTGGGGATGTAGTCCACCGCACCGATTTCCATCGCCTTCATCGATATCTCGGCGTTCTGCTGTGTCAGTGTCGAACACATGATGACTTTCGCATCGGGATGACGCTTCATCAGTTCGGTCAGCGCGCTGATGCCGTCCATGACGGGCATTTCGATGTCGAGAATGACGACATCCGGTTTGAATTCATCGTAATGGCGCAGTGCGACTTCGCCATTCGCCGCGGAAGAAACGACCTTGATATGCGGGTCGGATTCCAGGATGCGCGTGATCATGCCGCGGATGACAGCAGAGTCGTCGACGACAAGAACGTTTGTTTGGTGTTCGGGGGAAACCGGCATTGTTGACCGCTATCTAAAAACAGGCGGCTTTGTCAGATCAAGCCGATTTGGGAAAATTTGGTTGCGACAATTTCGCCGTCAAACGGCTTCATGATGTATTCGTTGGCACCCGCCATCAGGGCGCGCTGGATAAACGCCATATCGTTTTCGGTTGTGCAAAAAATGACTTTCGGCGCGTCGCCACCGGGCATGCCGCGCAGTTTTTCCAGAAACTCGATTCCCGACATGTTGGGCATGTTCCAGTCGAGCAGGATCGAGTCCGGCATGGCCTTCTGGCAGGCCTCGTACGCTTTTACGCCGTCTTCGGCTTCCTCGCAGGAAAAGCCCAGGTCCTCGATGATACGGCGTGCGACCTTGCGCACCACGCGGCTGTCGTCAACGACGAGACAGGATTTCATATTCATTTCCTTTGGTTAGCCGTTTTCTCGGCACTGGAAAGCAATTGTATCAAAACCCGACTTAAAGGGGTCTTAATGGAGATTCTGCCGCAACAGGCGCGCCACGTCCATCACCACCATCAATTGATTGTCGAGGCGGAAAATACCCGTAGCCACATCGCGCCATACGGCATCGAGGGTGGGAGGGACGTTTTCAAACGATTTGTTGGGCAGTGACAGCACATCACCGACCTTGTCGATGATGAGTGAATAAAGTTCGCCTTCCAGTTCGACGACGACGGACATGGTCTTTGTGCCCTCGGGCAGGTCGTCCATGGCAAGGCGGCGGCGCACGTTGATGGCCGTGACAATGCGGCCCCGCAGGTTGAGGGCACCCGCGACTTCCGGCGGCGCCAGCGGGACACGCGTGACCGATTGCTGGCGCAGGACGTCCTGCACCTGCAGGACTGGAATGCCAAACATCTGCGGGCCGATGACAATGGTCAGGAATTCGGTCGTCTGCGGACCTTCATCGATTTCACCGGCGCGGCGTTTCTGGAACTTGGTGACTTCTCCGCCAAGGCTCATGCGGCCTCCGACTTGTTCAGGGTGCGTTGTTCAGCCAGAGTCTGGGACAGGGTTGAAAGCAAAGTGTCGCGGTCGAATTTGGCGACATACTTGGTGAAGCCCACACTCATGCCCTTGTCGATATCATTCTTGGTAGCGTGCGATGACAGCGCGACCATGGGGGTTTCTTTCCATTTGCCGCCATCACGCACTTTCTGGGCGAATTCAAAGCCCGACATTTCCGGCATTTCGATGTCCGAGATGATGATATCGAAATGAGCGCCGCGTTCCTGAAGTTCCAGTGCGCGCAGGGGATTTTCGGCCGTGGTGACTTCGTATCCTGCGACGGACAGAAGCGGGGTGAGCATGTTGCGGAAGAACGGAGAGTCGTCGACCACCAGAACGCGGCGCGCGCGTTTCATGTCTTCGCGGTCGAAGTCTTCCTCACCATGGTCCTTGAACCAGTCTTTATAAGCCGATTTGAGGTAAGAGCCGACATCAATGATATCGGTGGCCTTGTTGCGGATGATGGCCGAGCCCAGATATCCGTCACGGTCGGAATTGATCTGAACGTTGATCGTATCTTCCACGATGTCGATGATTTCCGAGACCATGAGGCCCATGGTTCTGGTGCCGTCGCTGAACACCAGTGTCGGCTGGGTTCCGTGAGCCTGAAGCTGCATGCTTTCCTGAAACTTGATGAGGGGCATCAGGCCGCCGCGATACTGGATCAGCATCTGGCCGTTAGACTGCTCGATCTTGCTGACATCGACGTCTTCCAGGCGGGCGACGAGGGCCAATGGCACCGCCTTGGGCATGGCGTCGTCGGCAGAGAACAGCAGGAGCGAGGTTTTCTGGCCGCTGCGGTGGGTGTGCGTTTCGTCCATTTTGTGTTCGTTGTCCGCGCCCGCGACCTTGATTTCGCCGGTGGCCTTGGCGACGCCGACAGGATCGAGGATCATGATGACCGAGCCGTCGCCCAGAATGGTGTTGCCTGAAAAGAGTTCGATGGACTGCAGGATGCGGGCCAGCGGTTTGACCACGATTTCTTCCGTGTCGAAGACGCGATCGACGATGATGCCGAATACGTAGTCACCAACCTTGGTCACGACGATGTAGCGGTTGTTGCTTGCGTTGGTGCGTTCACCTTCTGCCTTCGGCGCATCCGGAAGGCCGAGTACGCTTTGCAGGGTGACAAGGGGCAGCAGATGATCGCGCAGGCGGAAGACGGGCGTGCCGTTGATGTGTTCGATGCGGTTGTCCCCCTTGTCCGAGCCCAGGACCAGTTCCTGCACGGAAAGCTGGGGGATGGCATATTTTTCGCCCGCGACTTCGACCACAAGGGCCGAGACGATGGCAAGGGTGAGGGGAATCTTGATGGTAAAGATCGATCCCTTGCCTTCTTCGGAATGAAGGTCGATCGTACCGCCGATTTTTTCGATATTGGTGCGCACGACGTCCATACCCACGCCTCGGCCGGATACGGATGTGACCTTTTCCGCCGTCGAGAAGCCCGCGTCGAAAATGTACATGTGAATCTGTTTGTTGGTCATCACCGCCAGCTGTTCCGGCGTGGCGATGCCTTTTTCAATGGCTTTTTGCTTGATGCGTTCGGTGTTCAGGCCTTTGCCGTCATCCTTGATCTGGATGATGATGTGCCCGCCTTCATGATAGGCGCGCAGAATGATTTTACCCTGTTCCGGTTTGCCCGCGGCGGCGCGGTCGGCCGGTTTTTCAATGCCATGGTCGCCTGAATTGCGCACCATGTGGGTCAGCGGGTCCTTGATCAGTTCAAGCACCTGGCGGTCGAGTTCGGTTTCCTCACCCTCCATCACCAGGTCGATTTTCTTGCCCAGTTCGTTCGAAAGGTCGCGGATGATGCGTGGCAGTTTCGACCATGCGGCACCGATCGGCTGCATGCGGGTTTTCATCACGCCTTCCTGCAGGTCCGAGACGACGTGATTAAGGCGTTGCAGCGGGGCGGAAAATTCGGACCCCTTGGAATGACGCTGGATCTGCATCAGCTGGTTGCGGGTCAGAACCAGTTCCGAGACCATGGTCATCAGGTTTTCAAGAACATCGACATTGACGCGCAAGGTCTGGTTGGCGACGGCGGATTCTTTTGCGGCGGCATGATCGTCGCCTACCTTCGCGGCGGGCGGGGTGGCCGGCGGTGCAGCAGGGGCGGGAACGGGAGCCGCAACAGCAGCGGGTGCGGCCGGTGCGGCAGCGGCAAGGGCGGATGCGTTGACAATATCGGCCGGGCCGGGCGTGGCATCGAACAGGGCCTGCAACGGGTCAATTTCCACAGCGGCGGGGGCGGCCTGCGCCGCCAGGGCGGGCGCGGCGGCCGTGTCGCGGCCTTCGTAGACAGCGTCGAGTTTCTCGATCAGGTCCTGATCATTGCCATCCGGTTCTTTGCCCGCGCTTTCCAGTTCGCCCATGATGTATTTGATGCGGTCGATGGATTCGAAAATCAGCGATACGTAAGCCGGGGTCACCTCAAGCGTGCCATCGCGGAAACGCCCCATGACGTTTTCGGCACGGTGGGCGCAGGTTTCAAGGCGGGGAAGGCCAAGGAAACCGCATGTTCCCTTGATGGTATGCATCAGCCGGAAAATGCTTCCCAGCAGGTTCTTGTCGTTGGGGTTCTGTTCGAGGCCCACCAATTGAAGATCGATTGCCGAGAGCGACTCGTTGGTCTCGGTAATAAACTCGACAATCAGGTCATCCATGGCTTTCTGCCTCTGCGAACTAAATTATTGAAATATTTGTTTCACATTGTATCAAAACCGGGGCTTTAAGACCACGGCGAATGTGGAAATGCACTGTCCATATTAACCGTACATCCGTTACGATTGGGTAATGATAATAGGGAAAAGAACAGTGCTTCCTGTTTTATGCGGCCAGACTCTGAAGCGCCTGTTTGACCTGCTGGGTCGATGCATCCGCCTGCGCGGCGCTGGCGGCGATTTCACCCACGTCGTTGCTGATGCTGACCACGGCCGTTGCGGCGATCTGCATGCTGCGCGACATTTCCTGGGCCACGGCGGACTGTTCCTCGATCGCGCTGGCCGTCCCCGCAACATATTCGCGGACCGACTCCACCGACTGCTTGATGACGGAAAGGGCGCTCACCACCTCGTTTGAGACGGTCTGTACGCCTATGATCTCGTTACGGATCTGTTCTGCGGCATTGCCCGCCTGGCTGGCCAGATTCTTGACCTCCTGCGCCACGACGGCAAAGCCTTTGCCGGCCTCGCCCGCGCGGGCGGATTCGATCGTGGCGTTGAGGGAGAGCAGGTTGATCTGCCCCGTGATGTTCTGGATCATCGACACGATGCCGGACATGGCATTGGCGGCCTGATTCAGCCGCTGGGTCGCGTCGTTGGCGCTGATGGTCTGGTCAAAGGCCTGATTCACCGCTTCGCGCGAACGGTTCATGCTTTCGGCAATTTCGCGTACCGATGCGGTCAGTTCCTCCACACCCGATGCCACGGTCTGCACGTTCGTGGCGGTCTCTGTCGATGCATTTGCGGCGTTCGCAGACTTGCCGTTGGTCAGGCTCATGGCGTCGGAAATTTCACGCAAGGAGCAGTCGATGACCCCGAGGGCAGTTTCCTTCTGCTGGCGTTGCTGCACCTGTGCCGTGATGTCGGTTGCGTATTTCACGACCTTGAAAGGTTTGCCGTTCATGTCGAAAATAGGGTTGTAGGAAGCCTGGATCCAGATTTCCCGTCCGCCTTTGCCGATGCGTTTATATTCGCCCGCCTGGTATTCGCCGCGGCGCAGTGCCTCCCAGAAAGCGGTGTAGGCCGGCGTGGCGGCGTAGGCTGCATCCACGAACATGCGGTGGTGGTGCCCTTTTATTTCCTCAAGTTGATATCCAAGGGCGCCCAGAAAGTTGTCGTTCGCGTCCTGAATGGTGCCGTCCAGGTTGAATGAAATCACCGCCTGTGATTTGCCGATGGCGGAAATCTGGCCGGCGTAATCCGCGCTCTGCATTTTCTGCTTTGTGATGTCGGTTGCGTATTTCACGACTTTGATGGTGCGTCCGCTTTCGTCGAGGATGGGGTTGTAGGATGCCTGGATCCAGATTTCACGGCCGCCTTTGCCGAACCGCCTGTATTCCGCAGCCTGATAAACCCCGCGCTGGAGCGAATCCCAGAACTGGATGTATTCGGAACTGGAGGCGTAGGCGGGGTCCACGAACATACGGTGATGCCGGCCCTGAATTTCATCAAGCATATAGCCTACTGTGCTCAGAAAATTGGCGTTGGCACGCAGGATGGTGCCGTCGGGATTAAATTCGATGACTGCCTGTGATTTGTCCAATGCCTCAAGACGGGCGCGGATTTCGCGTTGTTCAGCATCGACCTTGCGCTGCTCCTCTTCCCGGCGTTGACGATCGTTGTGGTTGGAGGCCATGAGGTGGCGGAGCATTGCGAGAATCCTTCCTGTTCAGATGCAAGGACTCTCTTTTAACATACAACCCATAGTTTAACAATCAATGGTGGTACAATCGTATTCATCACCTCTTTTGGTTGTTATGGTTATTGCCAGTTGATGTGCGTGTTCGCGCCGCGGATGATTTTTTCGATATCGCTGTCGCATATCTGCGTCACGCGGACACCATGGCCGCGCAGATGGCCGATGCCCGTCTGGTTTACAAAATGTGCGGGTTCGTTCAGGGCGTAGCAGACATGGCCGATGCCTGAATCTGCGATCAGGCAGGCGCAGGGTGGATTGCCGGACATGCGCGTGCCGCATGGTTCAATGGTGCAATATAATGTCAGGCGGCTACGGTCTGTATCGGGGGGTATTTTTTCGAGCGCAATTTTTTCCGCGTGCGATTTCGGGTTGCCGTCTGCCCGCGAAAAACCCTGCGCCACGATATTTCCATCCTGATCTGCAATCACGCAGCCGACTGACAGGGCGGTATCGCTGTGGGCGCATTGTGCGCCTAAGACAGCGGCCGCACGCATCAGTTCAAGCGGGATCATACCACAGCTTTGGCGGTATAGGTGGGGGCGTCCAGCGGTTTGGCGAAGTAATAACCCTGGCCCAGATCGACGCCCATCTTGCGCAGGACGTTGACGTGTTCCAGCGTTTCGACGCGTTCGGCGACGACGCTGACTTTCAGGTCGGCGCACATGCGGACCAGGTTCGAGATCATGGACCGGTCACGCTCGGAATTCAGGATGTTCATGATGTACACGCCGTCGATCTTGACGGCATTTACGTGAATTTTGTGCAGGTACTGGAACGATGCGGAGCCGGCGCCGAAATCGTCCAGCGCGACCTTGAATCCGTCGTCCTGCAGCGTCTTGACGAAATTGTTCACTTTCTCAAGATCGTGAATCTGGCTGCTTTCCGTGATTTCGAAAATCATACGCTTGGGAATGTCCGATTTCAGATGCGGTTCCAGCTTGTTGCGCAGTTTTGCAACAAAACGTTCGTTCTGAATCGACACGCCGGACGGGTTGACCGAGACGCTGAAGTCTTTTTTCTGACCGTTTTTGTCGAACACAAGATAGTTGATGACCTTGCCGCAGATGGCCAAGTCCATTTCAGGGGCCAGTCCCACGTCTTCGCAGAAGGTAATCGCCTCGAACGGCGACTGATTGCCTTCAAAGCGCACCAGCGCCTCGTAATACGCGGCCTTGCCGGTGGAAAGGTCTACGATGGGCTGGAATTTAAGGTCGAAGCGCGACTGGTTGATGACAGTCTTGAAATCGGAAATTTTCTGCGCGTTGGCTTCGATGAAGTTTTCAAAGCCTGATTCCAGCGACAGGATGTTGAACTGACCGCCCTGTTTTTCAAACTGGTTGATCGTGTACATGACGGCCTTGGCCAGTTCGCGTTCGGACAGCATGTCGTCGCCCAGATCGACGCTTTTCGATACGGCGGTGACGCCCTTTTTCTCTGGATCGGCCTCGACCGACAGGGCCTCGATGTCTTTCTGGATGGCTGTGCTGGTGATATTGGCGCCGTGCACCACGCCGAAACGGCCATCATCAAGGGCGGATGCGGTGCGGCCATCGGCGGCATAGGAACGCAGCATAGTCGAAACCGAGGCGCGGAAGCCTTCCCATTTCTGAACGCCGATCTTGGCCTTGAAATCCTTGGCGTCGGGCAGGTCCAGAAAGGTCATGCCCAGTTTCTGGCCCAGCGTGTCGGATGCGGCAATCACCTCAAGCGCGGTCTGGGCGAACGTATCCTTGTCCATCAGCGCGTCTTCGGCGTTGTTGCGTTCCTGTTTGCTTTGCGCGACCTGTGCGATGGAGCCCTTGGACAGGGTCATGAATACAACGCCCGGACGGTCGGGCATGGTGACGCCGCACAACATGGCCTTGCGGAACGATGTCTGGTCCTCGTTCAGGTTGACGAGAATGGGGCCGAAGCGCTGGCCGGGAGCCGAGCGGGTGCGCAGGGATGTTACAAGGCCGCGTTCGCGCGCGGCAAAGAGATCGAGAATGTTCTTGCCCGTGATGCTGCCGTCGGCCGAACCGGTGAAACCCTTGGTGGCGCCGACCGCGAACAGGATTTTACCATCCGCATCGACTTCGAGCATGAGGTCCGCCCCGGCGAAAGCGAAGGCCAGGAAACGATCACGTTGTAGTTTGATATCTTTTTCGGAGGACATTCACTGTTACGTCGATTTTTTGACCCTTAAGAGTCTAGTGCATCACGAAAGCGTTGATAACGGGTAAATTTATCTCAAATGCCGTATTTAGCGGGTGAAGGTTAACCGCCCGTAAACAAAAAGGGCCTTTGCAGGCCCCTTTTCGGTAAATACGGTCTTGTCTGTCCTAGCGATTCGCCAGGATTTTGGCGGCATCGAGGGCAGCGTAGGTGAGAATGCCATCCGCGCCCGCGCGGCGGAAACACATCAGCATTTCCATGACAGCCTTGTCATAGTCCAGCGCTCCGGCCTGGGCTGCGAATTTGAGCATCGCGTACTCGCCACTGATGTTGTAGGCGAAGGTCGGCATACGGAACGTATCTTTTACGCGCCAGACGATGTCGAGATAGGGCAGGCCGGGCTTGACCATGACCATGTCCGCGCCTTCCTCGATATCGAGGGCAACTTCGCGCAAGGCTTCGTCGCCGTTGGCGGGGTCCATCTGATAGGTTTTGCGATCGCCTTTTTGCAGGGAGCAGCCCGCCGCCTCGCGGAAAGGACCGTAGAAGCTGGAGGCGTATTTGGCGGCATAGGCCATGATGGGAAGGTTTTCGAAACCGGCTTCGTCCAGGGCGGCGCGGATCGATGCGACCTGGCCATCCATCATGCCGGACGGGGCCACGATATCGCAGCCGGCGCAGGCGGCGATGACCGCCTGACGCCCGATGTTTTCAATCGTTTCGTCGTTTTTCACATGTCCGTGATCGTCGAGCGGGCCGCAATGGCCATGGTCCGTATACTCGCAGAAACACAGGTCAGCCATGACGATCAGGTCCGGTGCTGCGGCCTTCGCCGCGCGGATCATGCGGTCGAGCAGGCCGCCCTCGCGCATCGAATCGGAACCGGTATGGTCTTTATTGTGGGAGACGCCGAACAGCATGACCGCGCCAAGGCCCGCGTCATAAGCCTGACGGCACATGTCGGCGATGGATTTTTCCGTTTCGCGGTAGACACCCGGCATGGATTTCAGCGCGGTGCGCTCCGCCAGATTTTCTTCCACAAAAAGCGGCAGGATCAGGTTGGAGGCATGAAGCGTATTTTCACGCACCAATGTGCGCATCGCCTCCGACGCGCGGTTGCGGCGCATGCGTTTCTGCGGAAAGCCCGCGCCGGCGTGTCCGGTCTTGTCAGTGGCCTTGGCCGGTGTAGTCTTGAACCATGATTTCGGCGCCAGAACGTTCATTGGAACCCCTTTCAAGTGATGAGCTTGTCTTAGAGGAACGGGGTAGGCTTGTCCATATTCGTCTCAGCCGACCGGCGGCCCTGAATGCCTTATCTGCGGCCATGATCAAGGGGTTGGACCGTGTTCTGGATGCATATGGCGACCGCGTTATCCTGGTCAGCGGCGAGGGGCGCGCCTTTTGCGCGGGCGGCGATATCAAGGCGCAGGCCCATGCCATCCGGAAACATGACCGTGAGGGGCCGGCCGCTTATTTCCGTGATGAATACGGGTTCAACAAAAAACTGTTTCACCATGCTGGCACATACGTGTCTTACCTGAACGGCATCGTGATGGGGGGCGGGTATGGCATTTCCGGCCATGGTTCGCACCTGATTACGTGCGAACACACCCAGTTCGCCATGCCGGAAGTAAAAATCGGTTTCTTTCCCGATGTCGGTGCCGTGTATCACCTGGCGCGCGTACCCAACGAACTTGGCACATACATGGCGCTGACCGGCAATACCGTGGGGGCCGCCGACATGATGTATATGGGGCTTGCCCATGCGCATGTTGCCTTTGACCGGTTTGCGGATTTTAAAGACGTTCTATCCGGCGCCGGTGTGGACGAGGCGATCGCATCTGTACAGACCGCGCCACAGGGTGAAGCCATCTTGTGTCGTTATGAAGACGTGATCGCGGCGTGTTTTGTTCATGACGACGCGCTTGCGATCGTCGATGCACTTAAAACGCAAGGCTCGCCCTTTGCGCTGGCCACGGCGGCGGAGATCGAGGCGCGGTCGCCCATGTCGGTCAGGGTCGCGCTTGCGCATATCCGCAAGGCGCGGGCAGAGGGGTTCGATTCGGTCATCGCGCGTGACCTGTCCCTGTCGCAGCGCTTCCTGGACCTGCCTGATTTTCCGGAAGGTGTGCGGGCCGCCGTGATCGACAAGGACCGTAATCCGCGCTGGAACCCGCGGGATTTGGCGGGGTTGAGCAGCGCCGAGGCCGCCCTTTACTTAGAGTCTTGATAGGATTAACCTTTTATCAGGAAAATTTGGCGAGAATCTTAAGGTTATAACTCTTTTCAAAAGACGGAGCTCCCCGTGCTAGCCAGCGCCTATCATGATTCCATTCAGCTGATCGAACGGCTGCACCGACGCTTCCTCGACGTGGTCAAGGCCGAGCTTGATCGCCTCGGCGTTCAGGACATCAACAACGTACAGGCGATGATCCTGTACAATATCGGCGAAGACGATCTGACCGTCGGCGAACTGACCTTGCGTGGTTACTACATGGGTTCGAACGTGTCTTATAACGTCAAGAAAATGGTCGAAAATGATTATCTGATCCAGGAGCGTTCGGTCCACGACAAACGCTCCGTGCGCGTGCGCTTGTCCGAAAAGGGCAAGAAGCTGAACAACGCCATGGAGAAGATGTATCACAAGCATGACGAGTTGATCCGCACGACCGACCTGTCGAAGGAAAAGCTGGAACTGCTGAATGCTTCGCTGAAACAACTTGAACGGTTCTGGGCGTCGCAAAGCGCCTTTGCCGGTCTTGATACGCTGGACGACGATTTCTAAATCGCCGTTTTTGGCTTTTCCTTACTCGGAAAGAGGAATAGGCTTACTTCATGAAACTGCGCCTGATATCGTTTTGCGTCCTGTCCCTGTTTGCAGCGGGTTGCAACAAACCCAAACCCATCGGCGACGTACCGGAGGCGTTTTATTATAAAGGCGCGCCTGTCGATCCCGCCTGTTTTCTGGATACGACCGCGCAGATGGGGGACTCCATTTCCCTCAACGTCTGCACCGGCAAAAACAAGGCCCAGCCGGAATACAAGGAAGATCATTTTTACGGCGTTGAAATCACCGATGCCGGCGGTGGATCGCCGCCTTACATCTATTACCGTTATCTGGGTGAAATCGATGGCAATCACGTCATTCACACCATTTCATCGGGCGGTGGCTCAAGCCAGATATCCTCGGTACGTCTGGTCGAACTCGACGGCAAGCTGCTTCGCACCGTCAAACGTATCGCGGGCGGCGATCGCTGCAACGGCGGCATCGTCAGCGCGTCGGTCGTCGGCAGCAGCGTGAGATACACCAAGAACATTACAGCTTACGATCTTGCGGATCTTTCCAAGGGGACCGAGGCCGGATTCCGCCGCAACAGCGATCTTCAGTCCGATGCGCGTACGTGTCTGGGCACCGCCACGCTGGAGGATGACGAGGTGCAAAGCATCACGCTCAGCCTCAATCCTTCTGAACTGGAAGGTAATCTGAGCGAGAAGGGTGCCTGCTTCCTTGGTGTCTACAGCGAATATTTCAAGCCTGAGCGTGTTCTGGACAGCCGCGCTGTCTATAATTTCGGCATGGATCTGAACAACAAGTGCGGCACGCTCGG
>CALBME010000097.1 GCA_937896295.1 uncultured Micavibrio sp.
CGGGCCTCTATCAGCTCGGCAATTCTCAGGCCCTTAAATCACTCAACCAGCCGGTTACGGTTGACGGCGACTTGTCCATGCCGACCAGCGTGGCACCAGCGAGATAGGTCAGGATCATGAAAACAATGTTTAACCGCACCATGCAGGGATTGAAGCTGACACTGGCCGCAGGCGCGCTGATGAGCAGTGTCATGGTCACGTCTCATGCCATCGCGCAGACCGCGCCGGGGGCACCGTCCCTTTCCGCGGCTGCGCGCGCGGCAGCGTCCATCAAATGGGTGGACGGCATGCCCAAGGCGGGCAAAAGCGACATGGCGGCGGTCAGCATTGTCACGGCGCTGCGTCCTGATCTTACGAAGTACATGGCCAGACAGAAGCAGAAGCTGATTATATACGCCTATCCGATCAAGTTCGGCGGAGATCAGGCGACCTATATCATTGCCGCGCCGGGTAATCTCAATTTCTGCGGCTCGAACGGGTGCGAGGTCTATGTCTACCGCCAGACCAGCGCCACCAAGAACACCTGGGTCGAGGTGCTGAACGAAAATTTCAACACGCTCACCATTCCGTCCGATCCGTCCAAACTGACGCTGCCGACCATCCATGCCATCGACAACCCCAAAGGTTATGAGCGGGAATGGATTTTCAACGGCACCAAATTCATGCCCCGCCTGCTCGGACCCGCGCCCGCCAATCCTTCAAGCCAGCCGGGTGTCAGACGCTGATGAAAATATTGCTGACCCGCGGTCTGTTTTTCTGCGCGCTGATGGCCATCGTGACGGTGATCACGCTGGCGCAGCCGCGGAGCGCATGCGCGGGTGCCACGGATGGCGGCGGCGCGTGCGGCGGCATGCAGGCATTCCGCGATGCGCTGAAGCAACGGGAATCATCGGGACGCGAATATATCTGCAATGATGCCGTTTCCGGCGCATTCGACGGCCGCAGCAGCGGACCGCGTGGACGGGACTGCTGTGGTTACTACCAGATTTGCGGCGCTGAACGCGCCAGCTTGGGTTTTGGCGATCGTGACCGGTATTTGCGCGACCCGGCATATCAGGAAGCGGCCTACACCGCCTATCAGGCGCGCAGCATTCAGGAAATGCGCAATAGCGGCGCGTGGTCTTATATCGGCCAGACCGTCGGCGGCGTCCAGATCACCGATACGGCCCTGATCGGTGCCGCGCATATCGCCGGTGCGCCGCGTGTCGCGCGCTGGCTTGCCTGCGGCGGCTGTGCCAGCGAGAACAGGTGTGACTCCGAAGGTACCTGCCTGTCTACGTATCTGGGCCGATTTGCACAGTATGGCGGTACGGATGGCAGCACGGATTGCACCGGCGCCGCGTCGGGCGGCGGCGAAAGCCGTTTCGTGCAGTTGTGCGACCCTGAAATCGAAGCCGCCGTGTCGGCGCAGGTGAACGCATCGGTCGCACGGCTTAATGAAATCGTGAACACCCAGTACACGCCGCCCGCGCCTCTGTCGCAGATCGCCAACAACCCCTGCTCTTCCAAGGAACTCAACCGTATCACCAGACAGTTTTCCTATGCGCCCTCGCGCTACATCAATCAGGCCAAAAACAACGTCCTGAGCGCGGCCGGACCTGTCGGCGGTATCCTGCAGAACCTGTTCAAATCTGAAATCGCCTCCATCAACCAGGCGGCTGCAAACCTGCCCAAGATGCTCAACTTCCAGTCCATGGCGTCCGAGGCGCTGGGCAGCCTCATGTCTTCCCTTGGCATCGGCGGCGATGCCTTCTCCTCCGAAATGTGCGGCCTGATGGTCGACATGGTCCTGAAATACGTCCAGTGCGAAAACCCGATCAAGCTGCCCAATCTCGGCAATTTCACCGGCTCCCTCAACGACCTGCTGCCCAATGGCTGCGCCGGTGCGGCCCTGCGCTCGGGCCTCTATCAGCTCGGCAATTCTCAGGCCCTTAAATCACTCAACCAGCCGGTGGGCGCGGGCGGGGCCGCAAGCGGTGTCTCCCTGCCCCGCTAAAGGTGTACGGAACCGCAGAATCCGCAATTAATCCTTTACAATCCGCTATTTACCGCCTTTAAAGACGGTATGCTTTACGATCTTTACCGCCGGATCATTCCCTTTGCCGCCCCTTTCCTGCGGCTGCTGATCGCCTACCGTATCTGGAAGGGCCGGGAAGAGCCGCGCCATAAAGGCGAACGCGAAGGCATTGCCACGATCAAACGCCCGGCAGGCCACATTCTGTGGGTGCACGCGGCATCGGTCGGCGAGATGCAGTCGATCCTGCCGCTGATCCGGCATCTGCTCGACCAGAACAAGGACCTGACCTGTCTTATCACCACCGTCACGGTGACGGCGGCGCGGCTGGTGCGTAACCTGAAAGACCCGCGCATCCTGCACCAATACGTCCCCTTCGACTGCCCGTCATGGGTCAAGGCGTTTCTGGATCACTGGAAACCAAATGCCGCGGTCTGGCTTGAATCCGAACTATGGCCGACCATGCTGCATGCCCTTAAAGACCGCAAGGTGCCGCTGATGATGGTCAATGGCCGTATATCGGCGCGCAGCGCAACCCGCTGGTCCAACAATGCACCCGAAGGCGCGTGCGCCATTCTGGGGCTGTTCGACGCCATACTGGCCCAGAGCGACAGTGACGCCATGCGCCTGACCGGGCTGGGCGCCAAAGGGGTCATCGTTGCCGGCAACATGAAGTTTTCGCGCCCACCTTTACCTTATGATGAAAGCGCGCTGCGCACGCTGCAGGAAAGTATCGGCGCGCGGCCCGTCGTTTTATTCGCCAGCACCCATGACGGCGAAGAGGAAATGGCCGGACGCATCTTCAAGGATCTGGCCGTCACACGCCCCGACCTTCTGGTCATCATCATGCCCCGCCATGCGTCGCGCGGCGAAGCCATCATGGAAAAACTGGACGACGAAGGCATCCTGGCCGTCCGCCGATCCCAGAATCAGCCTATCAAGGCCGATACGCAAATCTACATCGCCGATACCATGGGCGAACCGGGTATCTTTTTCCGGCTTGCGCCGATTGTTTATATCGGGAACTCGCTGATTACCTCACCGGGTGGCGGGCACAACCCGATCGAGGCTGCGCAACTCGGCTGCGCCATCGTGTATGGACCGCATATGTGGAATTTCGCGCAGATCGAACACGACCTGCGCATGGCCAACGCCGCCATCATGGTTCAGCGCGAGGGCGAACTGTCCCGCGCCTTCGATCAACTGCTGTCCAATCCCGACAGGGTGGCCGCCATGGGCGCAGCCGCCAAGGGGTTTGTCGATGCGCAGAACGGTGTTCTTGAAAAAGTGAATACGCATCTGCGCCCCATCCTGGCGCGCGCCGGTATTGCTGCATGATCGCCCTTCGCACCCCGGCGTTCTGGTATCGCGCGCCCGGTGTTGCGGCGGCACTCCTGTCGCCTTTGTCATGGGTCTGGCTGGCGGCGGCGGCGATGCGCCGGGCCCTTGCCCATCCCTACACATCATCCATTCCCGTTATCTGCGTGGGCAATGTCGCCATGGGCGGCGCAGGCAAGACACCGACCGCCATCGCGCTACTGGAGGCATCGGGCGCATCCAACCCGTGTTTCCTGACGCGCGGGTATCGTGGGGCCACGCGCCAGCCCATTCTGATTACTGAGGCGAATGCGTCCGTCCATGGCGATGAGGCGGTTCTGCTGGCACGGCATGCGCCCGTTATCGTGGCAGCCAAACGTGCCGACGGTCTTAAACTGGCTGAGCAACGGGGATTTGACCTGGTGATCGCGGATGACGGATTCCAAAATCCACATTTCACTAAAACGTCCAGCGTGCTGGTGTTTGACGGCGCCATCGGCGTGGGCAACGGCGCCTGTTTTCCCGCCGGTCCTTTACGCGAAAAGCTCGATTCCGCGCTCCGCCGCGCACAGGTGGCCATCATCGTCGGTCACGATGCCACGCATCTACGCGACGCGCTTCGTGGCATCCGGGTGTTCAACGCACGCCTGACCGCCACGATGCAGGGGCATGGACGCTATGTCGCCTTTGCCGGCATCGGACGCCCGCAGAAATTTTTCGATACGCTGTCCGATGCGGGTTTCAGCATTGCCGATCGCGTTTCCTTTCCCGATCATTATCGCTATACCGCGCAGGACATCGACGCCCTTAACGCGCTGGCCCAACGGTACAATGCGCGGCTGATTACGACGGAAAAAGACCGTGTGCGCCTGCCCGCCAGCGCCGATATCGACACCCTGCCCGTGCAGATGGAGATTGAGGATATGCCCGGCCTTCTGGCCGTATTGGGGGGCGCATGATCCGTTACCGCATCGAATACGGTTTGCTGAAGGCGTATCTTGGCCTGCTGGGCGTTCTCAGCCCTGAAGGTGCATCGGCCCTGTCCGGCGCCATTTTCGGGACGATCGGCCCGTTGATGGGTATCTCAAAAATCGGACGCCGGAACATTGCCATGGCGCTGCCGCATCTGACGCGCAGCGAGGTCAATGCCGTCATGCGCGGCATGTGGGTGCATTTCGGCCGCGTGATCGGTGAATACCCGCACCTGGAAGAAATCGTCAAAACCCGCACCGTTTTTCGCAACCCTGAAAAATTCAGCGGCCTGCACGGCAAGGCGGTCATTTTCGTCAGCGGCCATGTCGGCAACTGGGAAGTGCTGCCGCCTGCCATTTTATTCGGCCAGAACATTGCCATGCATTCGGCCTACCGCGCGCCAAACAACCCTCTGGTCGACACACTATTGGTACGCCTGCGCGGGTTTGGCGGGGCCTTGCGGTCCTTTGGCAAGACGCGTTCGGGGCTGGGCGAAATTTACCGGGCGCTGCAGAACAACGAAGCCGTGGGCATGCTGATCGACCAGAAAATGAATACCGGCATATCCGTCCCGTTTTTCAACCGGCCCGCCATGACATCGACCGCGTTCGTCGAACTGGCGCGCAAGACCGGCTGTCCGCTGGTACCGGGACGCAGCGTCCGGGTCAAAGGATGTCAGTTTGAAATCGACATATGCGACCCCATCCCGGTGGGCGACCGCCCGACCGAAGATGTCGTGCGGGACATGCACGGCATTCTTGAAGGCTGGATCAGGGAATACCCCGAACAGTGGCTATGGATTCACAAACGCTGGAAAAAAGACGCGTAAGTTTTTTTCAGGCCGCGTTTTCCGCCGGGTTTCCTTCACCCGACGCACCTTCGGCCGGGCGGCGCAGTTTCAGGTAATACAGCGACAGGCCGGAGACGAAGTACGACGAGTGCGTACCGATCAGGATGCCCAGGAACAGCGCTGATACGAAGCTGCGGATAACCATGCCGCCGAACAACCACAAGGCCAGCAGGGCCAGAATGGTCGAACCCGATGTCATGATGGTCCGCGCCAGGGTCGAGTTGATCGAATAGTTGATCACGTCCTGCATGGGCATCTTACGGTATTTGCGTAAAGTCTCACGCACGCGGTCGAAAATGATGACCGTTTCGTTGATCGAATAGCCGGCCACCAGCAGAATGGCGGACAGGGTCGAAAGGTCGAAGGGCATCTGGGTCAGTGAAAACAGGCCGAGAATACCGACAACGTCGTGGATCAGGGCCAGCATGGCGCCGATACCGTACTGCCAGTTGAAACGCAGCCAGATATAGGCCTGAATGCAGCACAGGGCCAGAATGACGGCAATCAGGCCGTCTTTTTTAAGTTCGGCGCCAACCTGCGGCCCTACGAATTCAGTGCGGCGATAATCAACCGGCGCACCTGCGCCCGCAAACGTGGAATCCAGCGTGGCGCGGATTTTGGTGATGGCCGCGGCCTGACCTTCGGGCCCGCCATCCTGTTCGGGAAAGCGCAGCATCAGCGAGCGTTTGGAGCCCAGTTCCTGAATGGGTACTTCGCCGATATGCAGTTCTTCCAGCGATTTGCGCAAGGCCGCCAGATCCGGGTCAACCGGCGTTGCGATTTCCATGACGGTGCCGCCGGTGAAATCGATGCCGAAATTCAGCCCCTTGATGGACAGGCACAAAATGGAGCCGCCGATGATGATGATCGATGCGATCATCGCGTAAAAACGGTGGCCGAAGAAATCGATCTTGGTGTCGTGCGGGACGAGCGGAAGGAACCGGATGATCATTTAGGCAGCAATCTGTTTGGGTTTGGCCATGCGCAGATAGGTGACGACCATCAGGCGCGTCAGCATCATGGAGGCGAAATACGCGGTGCCGACACCGATACTGGTGGTCACGGCAAAGCCCTTGATCGGGCCTGTACCGAACGAGAACAGGATCAGCGCCGAGATCAGCGCGGTCAGGTTGGAGTCGATGATGGTTGTCTTGGCGCGTTCATAACCGGTATCGACCGCCGAGAGGATGGAGCGCCCTGCCCGCAATTCTTCCTTGATGCGTTCGAATACAAGCACGTTGCCGTCGACCGCAAGACCGATGGCCAGCACCATGCCTGCAATACCCGGCAGGGTCAGCGTCGCCTGCAGCACCGACATCACGGCCATCAGCATGACCATGTTTACGACCAGCGCGATGGAGGCGAAAACACCGAACAGCCCGTACACGGTGCAGGCGAAGACGATGACGAACAGCAATGCGAAGATGCAGGCCTTTTTGCCTGCCTCGACCGAGTCAGAGCCGAGCGTGGGACCGACGGTCCGTTCTTCAACGATGGTCAGCTTGGCCGGCAGTGCGCCTGCGCGCAGCAACAGGGCAAGGTCGGTTGCTTCCTGCACGGTAAAGCTGCCGGAAATCTGGCCGGAACCGCCGCAGATGGCTTCGCGGATATTCGGTGCCGAAATGATGGTCTGGTCAAGGACGATGGCAAAGGGTTTGCCGACATTGGCCTTTGAGACGTCACAGAAACGCTTCGCACCCAGCGCGTTAAGGCGGAAGGACACCGCCGGCATGCCGTCCTGGAAATTGGGCTGCGCGTCGGTCAGCATCGCGCCGGTGATCAGTTCTTCTTTTTTGACTGCCAGTTTCTGGCCCGGGCTTTCCTGCATGGGCAGAAGGGTCGAGCCGATGCCGGCGCGGCCCGTCATGCTGCCATCCGTATCGACCAGCTGGAAGCTCAGCCGCGCGGTACGGCCCAGCAGTTCTTTCAGGTATTCGGGATCGGACAGACCCGGCACCTGCACGACGATGCGGTCCTGACCCTGACGGGCGATGACGGGTTCGCGCGTGCCGGTTTCATCAACGCGGCGGCGGACGATTTCGATCGACTGTTCGATGACATGGCTGGTGAAGGCCTTGACCTTGGCTTCGGTGAAACGCGCCTCCAGCGTACCGGGGGTGGGTTCATCGATATCAAGATCCGGGTCCATCTTGCGGATGGCGGATTTCGCAGCACCCATCTGGTCGGCATTTTTCAGCGTGATCGAAAAACCGTCTTTCTGCGAACGGAAGGCGGTGTATTCGATTTTACCGGAACGCAGTGCGTTACGCGCGGCCTGCACCTCGTTGACCAGCTGATCCTTCAGCGCCTCGTCAATCGCGACCTGGAGCATCAGATGCGATCCGCCCTGAAGGTCGAGGCCCAGGCTCACACGCTTGGTCGGCAGGAAGGACGGTGCCTTCGCTTCCCATGCGGCGGCCTGCTCCTTGCTCAGGATATTCGGCGCGGCCCAGGCAAACGCCAGGACACACGCCAGCAGGATCAGAACGATTTTCCAGGTGGCGATGCGGATCATTGCGGGTTCTGGGCCGTCGGTGCAGCGATGCGGGTGTTCAGGGTGTAACGCAGCGCGGTCACCTTGGTGGTGCCCAGGTCGACTTCGACTTCGCCGTCATTGATGATTTTCGAAATCGTGCCGATCAGGCCGCCGCCGGTGACGACGCGGTCGCCGACTTTGAGCGTGCTGAGCATCGCCTGCTGCGCGCGCAGGCGTTTTTGCTGCGGACGGATGAGCAGGAAATAGAACAGGACGAACATCACCAGGATGAGGCCCATATTCCACATGAAGGAATTGGCAGCCGTCGGGACATCAGCGCCGGTGGCGACTACGGTGTCGGTGGCAGAGGCAAGAGCCTGGGAAATCAGCATTTTGAAAACTCCATCGTTGAACGATGGGTACTATACTGGTGATCCCGGCAAAAACAAGGCGCGCACGCCCCTTATCCGGGGTTATCCTAGGCTATAAATAATCCTTTGGATCCAGAGACTTGGTGCCTTTTCTGATCTCGAAATGCAGCTGCGGGCCACTGACCCCGCCGCTGGACCCCACCGTGCCGATGGCCTGCCCCCGCGCCACGCTTGCGCCCTTGGCGACGCGGGTGTCGGCCAGGTGGCTGTAGACGGTGAAAAACCCGTCATCGTGCCGAACCAGAACCATGTTGCCGTAGCCTGAGACCTTGCCGCCGCTGTAGACGACCGTGCCATCGCGCGCCGCACGCACCGGCGATCCCGCGGGCGCCTCGATATTGATGCCGTCATTGTATTTCCCATCAGGCTTTGGGCCGTAGCTGGAAATGACGCGTCCTTCCGCCGGGCTTGCAAACAGGCCCCGGGCCGGGGCCGCCGCATGAACGTTATTCTGAATGGGTTGCGGCTGTACCGGCGTCTGCTGCGTCTGCGATGCCAGCGGCGTCGCCTCGATCCGTTCCAGCGGCGCGGTAGCCTGCCGGGATGCTGCCTGCGGCATCGCCGCCTGCTGCACCACCGCCGGCGCTTGCGAAGGCGAGAGATGAATGATCTGACCCGCGCGCAGCGTGTAGGGCGCATACAGATTATTCTGCGCGATCACGTCCGCAGGCTGCAGGTCGAACAGGCGTGCCACTGAATAGGCCGTATCGCCTTCCCGTGCGCGGTACAGGCGCGGCGGCGGCAGGTTGACGCGCTGGCCGGGCTGCAGCCCCTGTCCGTTCGCGGCAATCACATCGTCAATGGTGACATCATAGCGGCGCGCGATCTGTGCGGGCGTATCGCCGGGGGCGACGGTGGCCGCACCGCTGGAACGGCCGTATTGCTTGAGATCAAAAACGGGCGCAAGGGCGCCCGTCTGTTTGCCGCATGCCGACAAAACCACGCATAAACCCAGCAAGGCTGCGCGTTTTATGCCCATGCCAGAAGTTTGTTGATGTCGGGCTCCATATCCATGGATTCCTCCGCCACGTTGGGCAGAAGCGGCACGAAGCGCACGGGCATCAATTCCTGGCTTGTGAATTCGTGATCGGCGACGCGCGTGTATTTGATCAGCGTCTGCGCGGTCTGGTCCGCACCCACCGGAACGACCATGATGCCGCCGATGCACAGCTGGTAGAGCAGATCGCGCGGCACTTCGCCGGCGGCGCCGGCGGTGACGATGATGCGGTCGAACGGTGCCTGCGCGGGCCAGCCCTTCATACCATCACCCACCATCGAGGTCAGGTTGCGGATGTTCATGTTGCGGAAACGCTCCTCCGCGATGTCGAGCAGCGGACGGTGACGTTCGATCGTGTAGACGCGGCGGCACAGCTTGGACAGGATCGCGGCCTGATAGCCGGAGCCGGTGCCTATTTCGAGCACCTTCATGCGGTCATTGAGTTCGAGCGCCTGACTCATGGTGGCCACCACCAGCGGCTGAGAGATGGTCTGACCCAGACCGATCGGCAGGGCGCGGTCTTCATAGGCCTGATCGAAAAACAGTTCCGGGACGAATTCCTCGCGCGGGACGCGCTCGATCGCACCCAGCACGGCCGTATCGGTGATGCCGTGGCGGCGCAGATGCATGACCAGACGAATCTTGTTTGCTTGCAAAGAGTTCATTGTTTTTCTTAAAGCGTAAAGGATGGGCGCGAATCGCCCCTTGATTCTGACCCCATCGGGGCCGAGACTCAAGGCTTTACCGTAAGACCCTGAAAAACGTTCAGTTTTTTGCTTTGGCGATCTTATCGATACCGCCCATATAGGGCTTCAGGACATCGGGAACGATCACGGCCTGCTGGTCTTCGTCCCAGTAGTTTTCGATGACGGCAATCAGGGCGCGGCCCACGGCCACGCCTGAACCGTTCAGCGTATGCACGAAAACATTTTCGCCGCCGATCTTCGTGCGCGCCTTCATGCGGCGTGCCTGAAAATCCCCGCAGTTCGAACAGCTGGAAATTTCGCGGTAACGGTCCTGCCCCGGCAGCCAGACTTCGATATCGTATGTTTTGTACGATCCGAAACCGGCATCCCCCGTGCACAGAACCACCGTTCTGAATGGCAGGCCCAGTTTCTCGAGAATGGTTTCCGCGCATTTCGTCATGCGCTCATGCTCGGCCTCCGATTCACCGGGTTTGGTGATGGACACCATTTCCACCTTGTAGAACTGGTGCTGGCGGATCATGCCTTTCGTATCCTTGCCGGCGGCGCCCGCTTCCTGACGGAAGCACGGCGTATGCGCGGTATAGCGGCGCGGCAGTGTGTTTTCATCGACGATGGAGTCCGCCACGATATTCGTCAGAGGGACTTCGGAAGTCGGGATCAGCCAGTCGCCGCGCGTGGTCTGGAACTGGTCGTCGCGGAATTTGGGCAACTGGCCGGTGCCGAACATCGACGCGTCATTCACCATCAGCGGCGGCGATACTTCGGTATAGCCGTGGTCCTGCGTATGTGTATCCAGCATGAACTGCGCCAGTGCGCGTTCAAGACGCGCGAGGTGACCCTGCATGATGACGAAGCGCGCGCCGGAAATCTTGGCGGCGGTATCGAAATCCATCATATCCAGCGCCTCGCCGATGGCGACATGGTCCTTGTGACCCGCGCCGGTTTTTTTCGGCGTGCCGACTTTGCGGATTTCCACGTTGTCGTGTTCGTCCTTGCCGTCCGGAATATCCTTCGACTGGACGTTGGGCAGGCTGGAAAGCAGCAGGTTCAATTCGTCGGCCAGTGATTTTTCCTGCACCTCAAGCGCGACCATTTCGTCCTTCATGGCGGCGACTTCGGCCATGATGGCATCGGCGTTTTCTTTTTTCGCCTTCAGCTGGCCGATCAGCTTGGATTTTTCGTTGCGCTGCGACTGGATGTCCTGCAGGCGCGTCTGCGCGGCGCGGCGCTTTTCATCAAGGGTCAGGATGGCGGGGCTTTGCGCCTCCAGCCCGCGGCGGGCCATGGCTGCGTCGAAAACTTGCGGATTTTGGCGGATTTCTTTTAAGTCATGCATGGCCGATACCATAAGGCCGGGCCGTTGGGTTGTTAAGAGGGTTTTTGGGCGTGCATATCCCCGGTGTTTTAAGCGTTTTCGAACCTGCGGGCGGCCGGGCCGTTCCGGTGCTGGTCGACTCGCCGCATAGCGGCCGCGATTATCCCGCCGGCTTTGCCGAGGATTTTAATCCGCACCTTCTCCATGCCCGCGAAGACCGTTTTGTCGACCTTTTGATCGAGCATTTTCCCGATCTGGGCGCCCGGGTGCTGGTCGCGCACGTCCCGCGCAGCTATATCGACTTCAACCGCGCACGTACCGACATCCACCCCCGGCTTCTGTCGGACGCATGGACGGCCTACGCGCTCAAACCCACGCGGTATGCGCATGCGGGCGTCGGGCTTATTCACGACCGGCTGAACCACCGCCATCTGTACATGGACCGCCTTGCCAGCAGCGACGTGGAAAGGCGCATCGCAACCTATTACGACCCGTATTACGCGGCGCTTAAAGATGCCGGCGCCGTGCTGCGCAGACAATTCGGTCATTTCGTGCACCTGAACATGCATTCCATGCCCGCATCCGACCCATCCGAGATCGTGATTGGCAATCAATACGGCAAAAGCTGTTCGCCCGCGTTTACCGACATGTTGGAAAGTGCCCTTCGCGCCGCCGGTTTTTCGCGCATCGCGCGTAACACGCCCTATGCGGGTGCGGCGCTGACACGCGTTTTCAGCGGATCGCATAACGCATGCGACAGCGTACAGATCGAAATCAACAAGGGCCTGTACCTGAACGGCACACAGATCGATGCGCAGAAATTCGCACAGACGCAGAAAGCGCTGGAACAGGTATTGATGGCGGTTGGTGATTACGCGCTTTCGCCGAAAACATCCGCATATGCCGTGCGCAGGGCCGCATCCAGCGCGGGCATGCCGGCATCGCACCCCAGCGCCGCCAGCGTCGTAACACCGTAATCATTAATGCCACACGGCACGATACCGGTGTAGTGGCTCAGGTCCGGATTCACGTTGATTGAAATGCCGTGATACGCGACCCAGTGGCGCACCCGCACGCCGATGGCGGCAATCTTGCTTTCACGCCCGTCATGCACCACCCAGATACCGACCCGGCCTTCGCGGCGCTCGCCCTTTACGCCCAGCGTGCCGAGGGCGCGGATGATCCACTCCTCCAGCTGCCAGATGTATTTCTTCACATCCGCCTCGGGTAGCCGGCGCATGACATACGCTACACGCTGGCCGGGACCGTGATAGGTGTATTCCCCCCCGCGCCCGGTTTCAAAAACTGGGAAGCGGGCATTCAACAGGTCGCTGGGGTTGGCCGACGTCCCGGCGGTGTAAAGCGGCGGGTGTTCCAGCAGCCACACGCAGGGCGCGGCCCCTTCCCGCGCGATGGCGGTCACGCGATCTTCCATGAAGGACAGCGCGTCGGGATAGGCGACCGGCGCTGCGTCGGTTTTCCACTCTGTTTTCATTATGTAAATCTTAAATGTATTTGAGCCATTCTTTATATATACAGGCGGGAACCGGGGGGATCCGCGCTTCATGTGACCAATGGCCTCAGATATATTCGGCCAGTTTGGAAAGCCATAACTTTTTTACTTTGCTTGGTGCGATGCACAGTGTAATCAAGTTGCCACCCAAGGGCGGATTTGTTACTCCTCCCGGGCCTAAACACATATGAAGTGCGGTCGTGGCGGAATGGTAGACGCGCAGCGTTGAGGTCGCTGTGGGGCAACCCGTGGAAGTTCGAGTCTTCTCGACCGCACCATCATATGTTCTCATTGTTTTCAGCCCGTAGGATTCTAAGCTCATGGACCAAAGTCTGCGCGACGCAGCCCTCGAATATCACCAGTTCCCCACCCCCGGAAAACTGGCCATCAGAGTCACCAAGCCCATGACCACCCAGCGCGACCTGTCGCTGGCGTATTCCCCCGGCGTGGCCGCCGCGTGCGAGGCCATCGCTGAAAACCCGCTCAAGGCCCTCGACTACACCTCCCGCGGCAACTTCGTTGCGGTCATTTCCAACGGCACGGCTGTTCTGGGCCTTGGCAATATCGGGGCGCTGGCCTCCAAGCCGGTGATGGAGGGCAAGTCCGCCCTGTTCAAAAAATTCGCCGATATCGATTCCTTCGACATCGAAATCGATGAAACGGATGTCGACAAGCTGGTCGACATCATCGCCAGCCTTGAGCCGACGTTCGGCGGCATCAACCTCGAAGATTTCAAGGCGCCCGAATGCTTTGAGATCGAGCGGCGCCTGCGCGAGCGCATGAAAATTCCCGTCTTCCATGACGACCAGCACGGCACCGCCATCATCGTCGGCGCCGCCTTCACCAACTGGATCCGCATGACGGGCCGCCCGATGTCGGAAATCCGCCTTGTCGCCTCCGGCGCGGGCGCGTCGGCGCTGGCCTGCCTCAAGATGCTGGTGCAGCTGGGCCTGCCCCGCGACAACATCACCGTCACCGACAAGAACGGCGTCATCTACAAGGGCCGTAAAGAGGGGATGGACAAGTACAAGGAAGAATTCGCCATCGAAACCAACGCCCGCACGCTGAAAGACGCAATTGCGGATGCCGATGTGTTCTTAGGATTGTCCGGTCCCGGCGTGCTGAAACCTGAAATGGCCGCATCGATGGCCAAGGCGCCGCTGATCATGGCGCTGGCCAACCCGACGCCGGAAATCATGCCGGAAGAAGTCGCCAAGGTGAAACCCGACGCCATCGTGTGCACGGGCCGGTCCGACTACACCAACCAGGTCAACAACGTCCTGTGCTTCCCCTTCCTGTTCCGCGGCGCGCTCGACGTCGGCGCCACTGCCATTAACGAGGAAATGAAGGTCGCCTGCGTCAAGGCCATCGCGGACCTTGCGATGGAAGAAGCCACGCATGAAGTTACGGCGATTTACGGCGACGAAGACCTTACCTTCGGCCCCGCTTACCTCATTCCGAAGCCGTTCGACCCGCGCCTCATCGTCAACGTGTCCATTGCTGTCGCCAAGGCCGCGGTCGCCACCGGCGTTGCGTCCCGCCCCATTACTGATTGGGATGCCTACCGCGCGCGCATGACGCAGCATACGTACCGCACCAACATGCTGATGCAGCCGGTGTTCACGCAGTCGCGCGATGCCTTGAAAAAAGTCGTCTACGCCGAAGGCGAAGAAGACCGTGTCCTGCAGGCCGTGCAGACGCTGGTGGATGACAGGCTGGGCCGCCCCATCCTGATCGGCCGTGAAAAAGTCGTCGAAATGCGCATCAAGAAACTGCGCCTGCGCCTACAAAAGGGGCGTGACTTCGAACTGGTCGATCCGGAAGACGATCCACGCTACCGCGATTACTGGTCGCTCTATCACCAGATCATGGAACGTAAAGGCGTCACGCCTGATGTCGCCAAGCTGGCGGTGCGCACCAACCCCACCGTGATTGCTGCGCTGATGGTTCAGCGTAACGAAGCAGACGCCATGATCTGCGGCGTCATCGGTCAGTATCACGAACACATGAAAATCGTTCAGGATATTATCGGACTGCGCGCGGGCGTTGAAACCGCCGCCGCCTGCGTTGGCCTGATTACGTCCAAGCGCACCGTGTTTTTCTGCGATACGCACGTAAACCCGAATCCGTCCGTCGGCCAGATCGTTGAGATGACGCTGCTGGCGGCCGAGGAAATGCGCCGTTTCGGCATCATTCCGAAAATCGCCATGGTCAGCCATTCGAATTTCGGCACGCATAATCACCCCAGCGCAATCAAGATGCGCATGGCGGTGAATGAACTCAAGCGCCGCGACCCGGAACTTGAGGTCGAGGGCGAAATGCATGCCGACGCCGCGCTCAGCGAAGACATCCGCAAGATGGTCATGCCCAATTCGACCATGAAGGGTTCGGCCAACCTGCTGATCTTCCCGACGGTCGAGGCCGCCAACATCACCTATAACGCGGTCAAGGTCATGACAGACGGCGTTGCGGTCGGTCCCTTCCTTCTGGGCATCGCGAAACCCGTCCATATCGTGACCGCCGCCGCGACGCCGCGCGGCCTGGTCAACGTCACGGCCCTGGCCGCCGTGGGCGCGCAGGTCATGTCGGGTGACAGTGCATGATCAAAGGCCTGATCCTTGCCCTTTTCGTGCTTCTGGCGCCGGTCGGTTCGGCACAGGCGCAGGGCATTCCCAAGGAACAGGCCTGCATGTCCAAGCTGTGCGGCGAATGGAAATCCAAGGATAACGGGTCTTTTATCGTCACCACTTCCGTGCTGGGGTGGAACAAGCACCGTTTTTACAATTGCCGCATCGTGGCGCAAGACCCACGCATTTCCATCGTCAAATGCACCAAGGTCAAAAACAAGGATGCCCAGAAGACGAATGACGTGACCATGCATTTTTACCTGAAGCGCGTGAACGACATGACCATGCAGGTCATTTATTCCAAACTTCTGCCTGAAAAATGCATCGCCGACATCTCCTGCTGGCCCAATAGCGGCATGTTCTTTACCCGCGTAAACTCTGTAAACGGCGAACAGGAACCGGCCCAGCCATGAGATCCCTGTTTACCCTTGTTGTGGGCATCATGCTGATGTCGGCCTTTCCCGCGCGGGCGGATATCTGCACCGCCGGCGCATGTGGGCACTGGTATGCCCCCGCCATCGACGTGCTGATCGGCCCGCAAAGCATGCGCTGGACTGATGGCACATCGGATGACTGCTCCATCTTCGCGCAAGACCGCTATGTGACCATCCTTGCCTGCACCGAGTATGTGAAGGGCAAGCGCGGGGAAACCGAGATGTTCTATTTCCTGCAGGCGCTGGGGGATGATCTGCATGTCCGCAAAAGCCCCGAACTTCCGTCCTGCATCGGCCGCCGGTCCTGCTGGCCCCAGCCGGGCGCCGATTTCCAGCTACTGTCGGGCCGTCCCTGACCGTTTCTATCTTCCGCTTTCCTGACAGGCGGCTTACTATTTTCTGGCCTTCAGTAAAACCTCACGTATAAGTAGGGTCATGAACACGGACGCCCGCCATACGGACGCGCCCGCAAGCGACGAAACACCGATCGATCTCACGACCGAGCCCGTCGCCCAGGAGGGCGACATCGTGGTGGAAGCGTCGCTTTCGGACGAAGCCATTGAAAGCATTCTGACCGCCCTTGACGACGGGCGCGACGAAGACGTGCGCATGTTCCTTGAGGAGCTTTCGCCGGCGGATTGCGGCGACCTGCTTTCCAAAATCGGCACCGAAGACCGTGCCTTCCTGATCGACCGCTTCCCGCATGTGTTTACCGCCGACGTGTTTTCTTGGCTGGCGCCGGAACTGGCGCGCCAGACGCTGGAACAGATGACCCCGGTGCGCGTGGCCAAGCTGATCGCATCGCTCGACACGGATGACGCCGTGCAGCTGATCGAGGACCTGTCTCCCCGCGTTCAGAAACAGATTTTGCTGAAACTATCCGAAGACGAGCGCGAGGCGCTGGAAGAAGGCCTGACCTATCCGGAAGACTCGGCCGGCCGTCTGATGAGCCAGGATGTCGTCTCCATCCCCCGGTTCTGGACCGTGGGCAAGACGATTGATTACATGCGCGATGCGGTCAACGAACTGCCCGAGCATTTCACGGTCATTTTCGTGATCGATCCCATGTATCACGTGGTCGGGGAAATCCCCCTTAACCGTATCCTGACGGCGCGACGTTCGACCAAGATCGAGGACCTGGCGCTGGATGCCATCCACCCGATCCGCGCCACCACCGACCAGGAAGACGTGGCCCGCCTGTTCCAGCGCGAGGAACTGACATCCGCCCCCGTTGTCGACGAAAACAACCGTATCATCGGTGTCATCACCGTCGACGACGTCGTCGGCGTCATCAGCGAAGAAGCACAGGAAGACATCCTGCGCCTCGGCGATCGCTTCGGACCTGGGTGCGAGAACCATCCGAGAGGAGATCGACGCCTTGCGCACCATGGGTGTCGATCCCGTCCGCCGTCTCGTCGCACCTCGCATGGCGGCGATGACCCTCGTAGCCCCGCTCGTGAACATCCTGATCATCACGGTGGGGGTGTTGGCCGGATACGCCGTGGCGATCGGCGCGCAGAGTGTGACACCCGGAAGCTACTGGGCGACGTTCGGGTCGTTCACGTCGGTTCTCGACGTCTGGATCTCCATGGTCAAGGCGACGATATTCGGATTCCTGGTGGTGATAATCGCGTGTCAGCGGGGGTTGGAGGCCAAGGGAGGCCCACGAGGCGTCGCCGACGGCGTCAACGCGGCAGTCGTTCTGTCGGTGGCCGCAATCGTTATCGTCAATCTCGTCGCGGCGCAGATAGTGGCTATGTTCGTACCGGTCAGGATGGGC
>CALBME010000098.1 GCA_937896295.1 uncultured Micavibrio sp.
AACGCTCATCCTTGTACGCGTCCGGCACCAGTAACATGTCCTGTTCATGGAAGACATGCGGGCAAAAGGCGCCGTCCAGTGCAGCATTGGTAATATTCACGCCCTGCGCCGATTTATAGAACTGGCGACTTTCATCCATCAGGTTGAAAAGCGCGATCGGCACATCCATCAGGCGACAGACCATGCGCGTGATACGCTCGAACCGTTCTTCAATCGGCGTATCGAGCATTTTGATCTTTTTCAAAGACTGAAGGCGCTGGGCCTCGTGCGGGTATGGGGCGGGATCACGCATAGATGGCCAGATATAGCAGAAACGAAGATAAGGAAGTTTTAATAGGTTTTTTTCATATTTCCACCTTCGTGTGTTTATCTGGGCCAAGTGAAAATAAAGGCCGCCCCTTTCCCGGGCTGGGACTCCACCTCGATACTGCCGCCGTACCCCTGTAAAATCTTTTTCACGAAGGCCAGGCCCATGCCGCTGCCCTCGATTTTATCGCGCGACTGCAACGTCTGAAACATTTCAAAAATTTTCTGGTGATATTCAGGCGCAATACCGGATCCGTCATCACGGACGCTGAAAATATACTGTGGTCCGCCGTCGATTACCCCAACCTTGATTTTTCCGGTCTTGCCGCCGTGATGCTTGAAAGCATTATTGATGAGGTTAAAAAAAATCTGCTGTAACGGCATACGCGGCAATTGCAGACCCGCCATGGCAGGGGCGATTTCAACGGTAAAGCCGGGTGGCGGCACCGCCAGTGTCAGGACATCGCCGATCAGGACCCTGCCGTTTACGATTTCCGGTTCGTATTGCTGTTTCTGCGAACTGATACGCGCATATTCCAAGGTGTCATCGAGCAGGCGTTCCATGCGACGGACACGCTTGTGTAATTCATCCATATAACGGCGGCTGTCACCCTGTATGGCGTCGCCCAGATCTTCATCGATCCACTTGGCTATATTATCGATGGCCCGCAAAGGCGATTTGAGATCGTGTGAACAGATAAAGGCAAAGCGTTCCAGTTCCTCGTTCGATTGTTTCAGGCCTTCGTTCAGTTTCAGAATCTGTTCGCGCTGGCGATACAGATCCAGATACACACGAACCTTGCTGCGCAGGATGTCAGTGTTGATCGGCTTGAAAATATAATCGACGGCGCCGATTCCCGCGGCACGCGATACGAACTGGTCCTCGCGATTGATGGCCGTCACGAAAATAATGGGCACGCCCTGCATGACTGGGTTCTGTTGCATGCGCCGCGCGGTTTCGAAACCGTCCATACCGGGCATCTGAACGTCAAGAAGCACCACGGCAATCTTGTTTTCATTCAGGATGTCCAGCGCCTCCTCCCCCGAAAGGGCTTTGAGGATATTAACACCAGGGGTTTCCAGCACCTTTTCGGTGGCATACAGATTCTCCGCCCTGTCATCCACAACCAGAATGTTTGGGCGAATTTCAAGGTTTGGCGCAACCGATGGTGTTTTCCGCGCAGCTTGCATCAGACGAGACCTATCTTGTTTTCAAAGGCACCATCATTGTCGTGGATGGGACAAAAGAATCCACAAAAGCTGACCATCGCCCTACCGATGTATGTTTAGTGGGATTTTGAAGTCGAGCCGGGTTCAGCCATTTTGCGGTGCTGTGCCGCCTTCATGGATTCCGGCATCAATTCGGCTGCCATGCCCATGGCGCGCGATTTTATGGACCCGCCCAGGACATGGTTCTTGCCAGCCATCAGCCCTTCAAACCCCTGGCGCGCGACCAGCACGGGATCGTCTTTTTCACCTGCGCCGACGGCGGTATCACGCATCCGGGCACGATCGAAGAAATCAGTGTCAGTGGCATTGGGCATCAACGCCGTCACCGAAACGCCCCTGTCCTTGAGTTCTTCGCGGATCGCGTCCGAAAAGGACAGGACGAACGCCTTGGTCGCGCCGTACACGGCCATGAACGACGCCGGCATGACGGAAACGACGGAAGCGGTGAACAAAATTTTTCCTGCACCCCGCGCCGCCATATCGGCGGAGACGCGCTTGCCCAAATGCACGGTCGACATGCAGTTGAGCGCGATCATGTTCAGTTCTTCTTCCAGACTGGTGCGGGTAAAGTCGCCATTCACGCCGACGCCCGCATTAAGCGCCGCCGCATCCAAAGGCCGGCCCAGTTCACGGATGGTATTCCACAGGTCCTCGTTGCCTTCATACGTGGCAAGGTCGACCTGAACAGGCTGAATGTTCATCCCGGTGCGTTCCAGACTGCTTGCGGCTTCGTTGATCCCCTCGTCCTCGGCTGCGATGATCAGGTCATAACCGTTTTCGACGAACTGGCGGGCCAGTTCGTAACCAATACCGCTGGAGGCACCGGTCACAAGGGCAAGACGGGGCTGGGAATTAATTTTCATATTACAACTCCATGAAGGCTAAATATGGGGGTTCACCGGCCCAACACAAAGGTCCGGGGCCAGGTTCCGCCCTAAAATGCCTGCGGTTAAGGTCAATCAGGTCCTCAAGTCCCTGCCGGGATCATTAACCATCATTTTTATGTGGAACCGTACGGGCTCATTCCCCGTTCGAAGGGGGATAGTCCAACCTTTAAACCAAGGATTTAGCCTTATGATCGCCAAACGCCTGGGCCTGCTGGCCATGACCGTAGCCACCCTGTCCCTGGGGGCCTGCTCAAACCTTAACACCACCCAGCAACGCACGCTTTCGGGCGGTGCCATCGGTGCCGGGACCGGCGCCGTGGTGACGGCGGTCAGCGGCGGCTGCGTGTCCTGCGGGGCTGTGGTCGGCGGGGCCGTGGGGGCTGCAGGCGGCCTTATTTATGACCAAATGAACAAGTAACCCTTGTTTTCAAAGGGATCCGGCTTTAAACCGGATCCCGCGTTTGCCGTACCATGAACCCCAATTCCGGTTTCGTGGGTTAAGCGAAACCACACACTGACCCTTAAGGAGATTACCGAATGAAAAAGACCGCCCTTCTCATGATTCTCGCCGCCACCCTGGGCCTCGCTGCCTGCGGCGACCAATCGACCACCTCGACCGAGACCACCGCTACGGACGCTGCTGGCACGACCACCACGACCGAAGTTAAGAAAGAAGTCGAAGTGAACTCGGACGGCACCGGTTCGACCACCGTCGAAACCAAAGAGACCACCGATCCGAAAGGTCTCATGAACAAAGAGACCACCGAAACCGAAACCAAAACCGAAACGACCCACTAATCGGTTGTTTGCGATCTAAAAACCCCGCGCCGTACGGTGCGGGGTTTTTTTATAACCGGTGGCCTTTAGAGTTTTGCGCCGCGTTCTTTCAGATCGGCGATCAGCGCCTCGACCTGTTTTTTAGACACTTCGCGCAAGGCGCCGATGGGCAGGTCGCGCAGCTGGAACGGTCCGTAGGAAACGCGGATCAGGCGGTTCACCACGCATCCGAAATGCTCCATCAGTTTCCTGATCTCGCGGTTTTTACCTTCGGTCAGGACAATGGTATACCAGCAGTTCTTGCCGGTGGGAGCGCGGTCTTCGGTGACCTTCACGCCGCGGTATTTTACCCCTTGCGTGGTCACGCCCTTGCGGAGCTTTTCGATTTCACCGGGGCTAAGGCGTCCGTGGACGCGCACGCGGTACACCCGTTCGAGCGCGATATCCGGGCTCATCATCGCCTGCGCCAGCGGTCCGTCCGAGGACATCATCAGCAGGCCTTCAGAGTTGATGTCGAGACGCCCCACGTTCATAAGGCGCGGCAAAGACGGATGCTTGAGCGATGGCAAATCGTAAATGATCTTGCGCCCCTGCTTGTCGAAGGTGGTCACCAGCACGTCCAGCGGCTTGTTCAAGATCGGAAGAGCGTCGTGTAGGGAAAGAGTGTCTTCGCCTGTGTAGATC
>CALBME010000099.1 GCA_937896295.1 uncultured Micavibrio sp.
TTTGACAGTTTTCTGCGATCTGTCGGAAAGCCATCGGGGTCAGATCCGTTTTCCGGAGGAAAACGGATCTGACCCCAGAATTTCATTCGATATCTGACAGATGTGTCGACCAAGTTCGACACCTACCAACAGCTGCGGGGATCTGTCAGAGGTGGGGCGGTGTCGGATTGCGGGGTGTCCACGGCATGGATGCCGCGGCCAAGCCCCCAGGGACGGGTTTACGGCGTCCCCGTAATCCGACACCGCCCCGCCAACTCACGGGTAGCCCGCTTTTGACGTTGACGTTGCTTGAAGCCTGCAGGTGCAGGGCGCAGCCCTGCAAAGAACCCCCTTACAGCGGCAGGGGTGCCTGCATCGGCTCGATGCGGCCCTCGCCGCGGGTGATCTTCTTGAACTCGGCACGGCTGACCGACACGTAGCGCTCGTTGCCACCGATCTCCACCTGCGGGCCGTCCTGCACGGCGTGGCCGTGCTCGTCCACGCGCACGGTCATCGTCGCCTTCTTGCCGCTGTGGCAGATGGTCTTGATCTCCTGCATCTCGTCGGCCCAGGCCAGCAGGTACTGGCTGCCTTCGAACAGCTCGCCGCGGAAGTCGGTGCGCAGGCCATAGCACAGTACCGGGATGCGCAGCCGGTCGACCACTTCGCTGAGCTGCCAGACCTGGGCGCGGGTAAGGAACTGCGCCTCATCGACCAGCACGCAGCCCAGCGGTCCGTTGCCGGCCAGATCCTGTTCGACCCAGCGCTGCAGGTCGGTGTCGCGGTCGAAGGCCATGCCCTCCGCGCGCAGGCCGATCCGCGAGGCGACCACGCCGGCGCCAGCACGGTCGTCCAGGCGCGGGGTCAGGATCGCCACCCGCATGCCGCGCTCGCGGTAGTTGTGCGCGCTCTGCAGCAGCGTGGTGGTCTTGCCGGCGTTCATCGCCGAGTAGTAGAAGTAGAGCTTGGCCATCGGCGGATTGTACGCCGATGGCCAGGGCGGCCGTTGCCGTTCAGCAAGCCCACCGGCGGGCGGCTGTGGCCGCCACCGCCGCCCGCGCACTGGGCCAGATATTCGCCCTGCCCTTAAGCGTGGCGGCGTTTACGCAAGGCATGCTCAGCCAGAACATCTTCCTGCGGGCCGCCATGCCCGATATGGCGCGCACCATGGGCCGCGCGGCCAAATTCGCGCAGATATCCTCCTCATCCTGGCGCCAGCCGAAATACGATGTGCCGGGCGCGCAGATCGAAACCGCGTCCGTCTCGCCTTTCTTTGACCTCGTGCATTTTAAATCCGCCGTTGGGACGGGACGTCCGAAGGTTTTGCTGTTCGCGCCTATGTCCGGTCACGATGCGACGGTGCTGAACGACACGATCAGGGGGCTGTCCGCGGCGCACGACGTGTATGTCTGCGCCCCCGTCTGCGCAAGCCAGGTGCCCGCCGATAAAGGCCCGCTGACGCTTGATGCCTATATCGACACGATGCAGGACCTGATCCGGCGCTTTAAGGGCGATGTGCATACCGTCGCCGTTTCCCAGCCGGGGCCGTTATTGCTGGCTTCCATCAGCCTGATGGAAGCAGCGGGCGATCCCTGTGTGCCGAAATCAGCCAGCTTCATCGGCTGTCCCATCGATCCGCGCATCAACCCGACAAAGGTGGAGCGTCTGACCGCCCAGCATGGAACCGACTGGTTCCGCCGTCAGGCGCTGGCACCCGTGCCCGCGGGCGAACCCGGCGCAGGCCGCATGGTCTATCCCGGCATGATGCAGATGAGCGCCTTTGCCTGCATGCCGGCCAATGCGAATGAAGATATTTACGACGCCGCCGGCATCGCCGATCTGGATGGCACCTATTTCCTGCAGACCATCGACCGCATCTTCATGAAGGCGGAAATTCCATCCCGCGCATTCGTGCATACCGATGCGAACGGTCATAAGACGATCGCCGACCCGGCCGCCATCACCCGCGTGGCGTTGATGAGCGTGGAGGGCGCGCAGGATGAAATCGTGGGCCGGGGCCAAACCCATGCGGTGCTCGACCTGGCATCCAGCCTGTCCGCCGGCATGAAAACCTCGCATCGTCAGGACGGCGCCGGTCACTACGGAATCGTCCACGGCCCGCAGTGGCAACAGGGCGTATTGCCTGTCCTCAGCCATTTTATCGACACGATGGAAAATCGGCATAAAAAACCCGGCGCAAACCAAAGACTGGTTGTGTCCTAAGCAGGAAAAAAAGAGCCGCTGTGTCGACCAGCGGCTCTTTCTTTTAGATGCGTCCCATGAGAACCAGGATCAGGACGATGATCAGGACAAGGCCCAGGCCACCTGAAGGGAAATACCCCCAGTTGCGGCTATAGCCCCAGTTGGGCAGGGCACCGATCAGGAGAAGGATCAGAACAATCAGCAGAATGGTCGAAACGGTCATGTCAGGGTCTTTCGTGTTGTTATGCGCCGCCAACGAACGAAAACCGCAAAAGGTTTCATGTCTTTCAAAATGATCTGAAAAACCTATATCATGGTATATGCCCACCGCTTCCGAACGGCCCCATATCGTCATTATCGGTACCGGCATTGCCGGGCTGACCGCCGCCATCAAGATCGGCGAGGGGGCGGACGCCATGGTAAGGGAACGACGCCTGCCCGCACGTCCCGATATCACCATGCTCGAAGCCGACACGGTTGTCGGTGGCCGTGCCCGTACGGAAGTGCTGTCCAACGGTCTAAGCGTCGATGCCGGCCCGCACTGGTTCCACGGCGGCAAGGCGAACCGCCTGTATCAATGGGCCACCGGGGAAAAACACTACAATCTGGGGGATGTCAGCCTCGATACAGGAAAACGCCGGGTGAACCTGGCCTCCGGCGGGGCGATGTCCGCCGATCAGCGCGAATGGGGTCTGACCCGCCTGTTTGAGATGTATTCCGTCTGGCAGTCCCAGAATCCGGGGCAGGATATCGCACTGGGCCAGCTGGCGCGCATGACGGGTTCGGCCGTCATTCAGAAAATCGCGGATGAACGCGCGGCCAACTGGATGGCCATGGATAATGCCGATGCCGTATCCGCGGATGAATTCTGGGGTGACGATGCCGGCTCCGGCGGCATGCAGCTGGCGGAAGGGCTGGAACGCCTGATCGATTCCATGCGCGCGGACGCTGAATATTACGGCGCCGATATCCAGACCCGCACGCCCGTGCGCGGCATCTTTGCGGTGGCCGGTACCGACCGGCGCAGGTTTCAGATTCTGACTGACCGGAAGAAAATAGTGGCTGACCATGTGATTGTCACCCCGTCCGTGGGCGTGCTCAAAAGCAACGCGATTACCTTCGACGACTACACGCGCAGCCAGCTGGACCCTATTCTGGAGGGTATGGAATCGGCCAAGATGACCAAGATTTTCCTGCCCTTGCGCGAAGCCTTTTTCATGGACCGTGATATCGCGCCGGATACCTTCCTGACCTTTTATGACGATCGTCATTCATGGCTTTTTCATCTGCGCACCGACGGCAAACCGACGGTCACGGTGTTCGCATCCGGTGCCCTGTCGGAACTGGTGGAAACCATGCGCCCCCGGGAAATGCAGGATGAACTTTTTGCCCTTATGGACCGCATCCCGCTGCTGAAAGACG
>CALBME010000100.1 GCA_937896295.1 uncultured Micavibrio sp.
TTAAAGAGCATTTCTTTCAAAAGATCTTTGATGAATGGGATACTAACTGGGAACGATACCCATCTATCTCGAAGGATGATTTTGAAAAACTGCTGACGGCGCAGCCCAGTGCCCATACGATTAAATTTTCTGCCAATCTGCGCGGGCGCATCGTATCCGTTAATGGTATCCCTGCGGAAAATGCGCTGAAGGACGAATCCGAACGCTGGCTGTTACAGAACGACCGTGGCTTTACCTATGCCACCACATTACCCGCCCATTCCGAGATTCTGAAAGGCACGTGGTGGCCGGCTGATTATCAGGGTCCGCCGCTGATTTCCGTGGTCGAGGACGTGGCGCGCGGCTTTGGCGTGGGGCCGGGCGATCAGATCACGGTGAATATTCTCGGCCGGGATATCACGGCCACCATCGCGAATGTGCGCAGCGTGAACTGGATGAATTTCACCATCAATTATGCCATCACATTCGCACCCGGCGTTCTTGAGGCTGCCCCGCATGGATGGCTTGCGACCGTAGTGGCGGACCCGGCCCAGGAAGCCAGCATCCAGCGTAATATCGGCGCGGCATTCCCCAATATCACCATGATCCGCCTGTCGGACGCCGTGGCGGCGGCAGGCGATATTCTGGGCAACATGGCCACGGCGGTGCGCGTGATTGCCATGATTGCAGTGGTAACAGGGGTGTTCGTGCTTGCGGGCAGTCTGGCCGCGACGCGCACGCAGCGTCTTTATGATACAGTCGTGCTCAAGGTGCTGGGGATTCCCAACCGCGTCCTGCTTTCCGGTTTTCTGGCTGAATTCGGGGTTCTGGGGATTCTTGCGGGTGTTTTGTCCCTGGGGTTGGGCGCGCTTGTTTCTTGGGCGGTGCTGGTGCCGCTGATGGACTTGAAATGGCATTTTTATATGATGCCCGCCATTTTGACCGGTCTTGCGGGCTTCGTTCTAACCATTGCGATCGGCTGGGCCGTGACGGGGCGCGTTTTGTCCGCGCCGGCGGCGCCGCATCTGCGTAATGAGTGAAAACGTGTCTTTAATGCTTACGGAAGAACGTATCGATATCGTCCAGCACCGGGGCCTTGCGCTGACCCAGCCATGATAGTGCGCCGACAATCCATGCATGGCTGATGCCGGGATAGATTTTGGTTTCCACCACGCCGCCCTTTTCGTGAATCCGCGCGGCCAGCCTGTCCATGTTGAAGCGGCCTACGGCTGTGTCATCGGACCCCCACAGCAAAAGCATGGACGGCTGTGCGCCGTCGACAAAAGTGGGGACCTGCATCCGGACATAGTTTTCGGGCGGCCCGAACATGTCCTTAAGATCGGGTTCTTCCGGAATGAAGGCATAGGGACCGGCAAGGCCCGCAAATGCGCGGATGACGTCACGCTTTTTGCCGGACTTTGCCAGGTAATGGGGATCGGTCGCCACCAGCGCGCCGAGATGCGCACCGGCGGAGTGCCCGGCCACGTACAGGCGCGCAGGATCGCCGCCATAGTCTGCAATGTGATCGTATGTCCACGCCACCGCGTTGCCGGCGTCCTGCGCGAAGGATGGGAATTTCACATCCGGATATTTGCGGTAGTCGGGCACCACGACCACATAGCCGCGCTGTGCCAGTGCGTTGCCCGCAAAGGCGTATTGCGCCCTGTCCCCGAATGTCCAGCGGCCACCATAGAAGAAAACAATGACGGGCAGCGATTTGCCCGCCGACCGGGCCGGGCGATAAATGTCGAGTGACAGCGCGGGTGCGGTGCTAAAGGCAATGTCGGTGGTTTTCTGCACACTGCCATCAAAATGCGTCGGCAGATTGGCGGCGGTGATGCCGATCTGCGTGCAGGCAGTGGTCAACAGAAGCGCCGTGCAGGCAAAAAACGTTCTGAACGCCTTCACAGGCGCCCCGCGATTTTGAAATACAGGCGGTAGGGCAGGATTTGCAGGATTTTCATGATCCAGGTCATGCGCCGTGGAAAATGAATTTCAAAATCACGTCCCTGAAGACCGGCTGCAATGGCATCGGCGGCCTGCTCAGGGGAAATCATCATCGGCATGGGAAAGGCATTTTTGTCGGTCATCGGCGTCTTGACGAAACCGGGGCTTATCAGGCGGATATCGATGCCGTTTTTCGCCTCTTCCGTTTTCAGGGACTCCGCCAGGTTGATGATGGCCGCCTTCGTCGCGCTGTAGGGTTGACCGTTGGGAAGGCCGCGATAACCGGCCACGCTGGCGCACAGGGCGATCTGTCCACGTCCCTGCCGGTGCATGACGGGCAGAACGGCATGCAGTGTGTTGAGTGCGCCGGTCAGGTTGGTTTCGACAATGGCCTTTGAGGCGGCTGCGTTACTGTCGCCCAGTTGCCCCGGTTCATACTGGCCAGCCAGAAAAATGACACTGTCGAGGGAAGTCATGCCCGAGACTGCTTTGTGCAGGAGGTCGAAATCCGTGACGTCCACCGGCACCACGGTATGTGGGCCGTTCAGTGTGCGCCGCACGTCTTCCAATGCATCCCGGTTTCGCGCGGAAAGGGTTAGTCTGGCGCCTTCGCGCGCAAGGCGTATGGAAAGGGCCCGTCCGATACCGGAACTGGCCCCAATGATCCATACATGAGCGCCTGTGAAGGATGTCATTTCTTGATCATCACTACGTTGACTTCACCCACCTTGATGCCGAATTTTTTCATGTCGACCCGGTTCATGATGGTTTTTTCATCCATCAGGTACATCCAGTCATCCATGGCCAGGTTGATGGTTCTGCCACTGACTTCCAGTGCCATCACGTATTTCCAGTTGATGGCGCTGCCCATCGTTTCACCAGTGGCGGTGCCGATAATGTCGCTGGCGGTGCCGGTGAAGGTGTTATCGCCTGTTTTTACCAGATTCCAGGTACGGTGCTGTTTTTTGCCGCTGTAATAGACGAAATCTTCCTCCAGCTTGCCGGTGGTGCCCTTCCAGCTGCCAACCATGTCCACGGTAAAGCGTTCCTTTACCTCGCCGCTACGGCCATATACGACGCCGTAGCCTTTTACGGGACCGTTGAAGAACGAGTCGAACTGAACGACCGGTTGCGTATCGCGGTATTTTTCCAGCCTGTGATCGCTGCAGCCGCTCACCATAACCAAAACTCCCAATGTTAAGATGATTTTGAAAAACTTCATGTTCCTGCCCTTATCCAGATGGGGTGAATACCCCGGTTTTCAATACATTTATGCGTGCTGCAGTTCGACCTGCATCACGTCGGTGCGTCTGGTACGGAAGCCCGCAATGCAGGCGGCCAGGTAAAATCGCCACAGACGGATAAATTCATCATTGAAGCCAAGGGCCTTGACCGCGTGTGTGTTGGCATCGAAGTTCGCCATCCATTTCTCCAGCGTGGTCGCATAGTCCTGTCCGAAATCAAAGCGATCGGTCATGCGAAGGCCGGCTTTTTCAGCCTCCTGCTGAAAGCGCCGCGGGCTGGGCAGCATGCCGCCGGGAAAAATGAAACTGCGGATCATGTCGCCGCCCTTGCGGTAACGATCGAAATGGGCATCGTCGATGGTGATGGTCTGAATGACGGCCTTGCCCTTTTTGGCAAGCAGCGCCTGAATTTTTTGGAAATAAACGGGCCAGTACCGTTCGCCCACGGCTTCGAACATTTCGATCGAGACGATGTTGTCGAAAAGGCCACGCTGATCGCGGTAATCTTCCAGCACGATGTCGGCGCGACCCTGAAGACGGCTGTTGGCAAAGCGGCGCTGTTCTTCCGACAGAGTGATGCCCCTGACGCCGAAATCGCCGCGTTCAAGCGCACGTTCGCCAAAACCGCCCCAGCCGCAGCCGATTTCGAGAATCGACCCTGATTTTCTATCGATGCGGTCGATGATGCGGTCGTATTTACGGTGCTGTGCCGACTCCAGTGTTTCCGTGCCTGTGCCGAAGATGGCGGAGGAGTATGTCATGGTCCGGTCCAGCCACAGCGCATAAAAACTGTTTCCCAGATCGTAGTGCGCCTGAATGTTACGCTTGCTGCCTTTACGGTTATTGCTGCGCAGAAGGTACATAAGCCGCATACCTATCTGAAGCAGCTTGTTGCCATGAAGGTATTTTTCCATGACCTGACCATTGGCCAGTGCGAAGGACAGAAGCGATTGCAGGTCGTCGGTTTCCCAGTTCCCGACCTGATAATCCTGCGCGAGGCCAACATCGCCCTTTGCAGCCAGGTTGGGCAGGACGTCCCAGTTCTTGAGATGAATCTGGGCCGAAGGTCCAGGCTTGGCGCCTTCAAACGTGCGGGTGCGGCCGTCCGGAGTCATCAGCTCAACCCGTCCGTATTCGACGTTGTCCAGCTTTTTAAAAAAACGGTCGGCTGTGGCAGGCATATCTATTCCTTTTGTCATGGCCAATGATCATAGCGCCTTGAGGCGCGAAGGGGTATTACGACAGGATTAAACTTCTGTAATGTTGGCACTGCGGGACTGCCTGAAAGAGTGCTGGGCCGGTTTTGGAATGTACCGAATTCCACGCATTACCAGCCTTGCGGCCTGCCAGTGGATGCGAAAAACCGCCACAAGGCACACGGCGGGATAACGCCAGAAAGCCCGGTGCAGGGACCGGGGCGTCAGAGGGGTAAGGCCGCCGGTCAGGGCGGTGACCAGCTGTTTTTTACCCGACGCATCGTGATAGTCGATCCAGAAACCCATTTTTTCCGGCTGAATGGCAAAGCGAAAACGGTAATGACCTTCGCGTTCCAGAAAAGGCGAGACATGAAACAGTTTTTTCGCCGTGATCCATTCGTTTTCGGTGATCGAACCGCCATGATCGGGAACGCAGAGATAGGTGTGGCGTTCGCCAAAAGTGTTATTCACTTCGCACAAAACAGCGCGCAGGGAGCCATGCGCATCGTGGCACAGCCAGAAACTGACCGGGTTGAATACATAGCCGAATACGCGCGGCATGCACACAAGCGTGACATCGTGGGCGGCTGCCTGCAGGTTTTCCGCCTGTAATATGCGTTCCGCCCATTCCTGCAGGTTGCTGCCGTCGCGTTCGCCGTGATCCCGGTTGTGAAAAGCGACCAGACCGGGGCGGTTAATGCCCAGGAAAACGCCCATGGACGAGGGTAAATCCTTCAGCTTCAGGGCAAGGTAGTAAATGCCGTAGCGAAAGGCGTTTTCCTTTGGGAAAAGGCGCCTGTGCATTACCTGCCCGGTCAGGATCATGCCCATGGAATATCCGCACCCAGCCGTCTTGCGACGTTAACCGCGCTTAACAGGCCATCTTCATGAAAACCGTAACGCAGGTGAGCGCCGCAGAATGAGACACGGTTCACATTCTGAATCGATTCCATTTCAGACTGCGCCTGCACGGATTGGCGCGTGAAGACAGGATGATCGAAATCATGGCGATCATGGATCAGATGTGCGGCCGGCATGCGGCCGGGATTGAGTGTCACGAATACGTCATGTTCGGTAGGAAGGTTCTGAAGATTGTTCATCCAGTATGTCAGCGACACGGACGGGTTTTCGTCACGTTTTTTTTCGGACAGGTAAATCCAGCTTGCCCATGCCCTGCGCCGTGCGGGCATCAGGCTGGCATCGCCATGGACCACGACATGATTTTTCTGGTACGTGAAAGCCCCTAAAATCGTGCGTTCCTTGGTGTCGGCGTCTTTCAGGATTTTCAGCGCCTGATCGCCGTGGCATGCGAAAACAACGTGGTCGTATTTTTCGGTATACCCTGTGGTATCCGTTACCGACACACCGTCCTGTGCACGCGTGACTGAAACAGCGCCACAACCCAGCCGGATTTTATTACCGAATGATGCGGTCAGCTTTTCCACATAAACCCGGCTGCCGCCCGTGACCGTATACCATTGCGGGTGGCCGTTGACCGTCAGCAGGCCGTGATTGTGAAAAAACCGGATAAAGGTGCGGGCCGGGAATTTCAGGATGGTTTCGACCGAGCAACTCCAGATCGCGGCCCCCATGGCCTGAAGGTAATAGCGGCGGAACCATTCCCCCATGCGCAGTTCGTCCAGACATTCGCTTAAGGTGATGTCATCGGTGCGGTCAAGATAGGCAACCGCCTTACGGTTGAAGCGCAGAATATCGAGTATCATGCCCCAATAGGCTGGGCGGAGCAGGTTGCGCGCCTGCGCGAACATGCCCTTGCTGCCGTATTCAAGAAATCCGTCATCGATACTGGCGCCAAAGGACATGTCACTTTTTTGAATCGGGACGTTCAGGTGACGGAAAAGACCGTTCAGGTTCGGATAGTTGCGGTCGTTGAGTACGATGAATCCGGTGTCGACCGCAACCGGCCGGTCGCCGGGCGTGATGTCGATCGTACGGCTGTGTCCGCCGGGACGCGTGTCTTTTTCGTAGACGGTGATGTCATGATGGGGGTTGAGCAGATAGGCCGCGCCCAGACCCGAGATACCGGTACCGATGATTGCGATTTTCATACCCTGATATTAGGCCTTTACGGCGCGGGCGCAATCATGCGGCGCATTACCATTGTGTAATGTTCATGCGTCCCGAAAGGCAATGGTGACGCGCAGGCCGGGACGTGCATCAGCAACTGTAATGGATGCGCCATGCAGTTTGACGACGGCGGCCACCAAGGCCAGGCCCAGACCGTTCCCGTCGGTGTTCCGGCTGGATTCCGCGCGGTAGAAACGTTCGAATATCTTTTCCCGGTCAGCCATATCGACGCCAGGACCGGAATCGGCGATTGAGACGTTCTTGTCGTCCAGCGTGATCTGGATCATGCCGCCAGCGGGCGTGAATTTTATGGCATTGTCCAGCAGGTTCACAAAGGCCTGAAACAGCAGGTCCCGGTCGCCATGGCAGGCCGAGTTATCGAGCTGGGCACTGATTTTTATGCCCTTTTCTTCCGCCACCGGCTCGTACATTTCAAGCACGTCGCGGATCAGGGCGTTCAGAGGCGTGTTCAGGAATTTGTGACGCTGACGCCCGGTTTCAATGTAGGTGATGCGCAGCAGCGCCGAGAAGGTTGCCAGGAGACGGTCGGCTTCGCCCACCATGCTTTCGCAAAGGGCCGAGGTGTCCGGATGCGCGCTTTTTTGCAAAATTTCGAGATTGTTGCGAAGCCGGGTCAGGGGGGTGCGCAGGTCGTGCGCGATATTGTCGGAGACATTTTTTACGCCGTGCATCAGTTCCTCAATCCGCGCGAGAAGCTGGTTGAGGGTTTCGGCCATATAGCCCAGATCATCCCAGCGAGAGTCAACACTGATACGCTGGGACAGATCGCCAGTATCCATGATGGATTTTGCAATGGCGGCGATGTGCCCCGTGCGTCCGACGACGAATGTGCTGATGGCAAAGCTGGTCAGGATGACGAGAACCATGAATGCAATGCCCAGGGCCGTCAGCCACAGCATCACTTCCTGATTGGGCAGGCCCTGGCCGTTTTGGGCGAAGTAATAGCCGAAATAGAAGAGGATCCCCACGCTCAGGCCCAGCAACGTGGTGAAGAGCAGCGCCATCTGAAAACTGGAACTGCGGAAATATCCTCTAATCTTCGATGATGTAGCCTGCACCGCGGACCGTCCTTATCAGCTGGATTTTGTGACCGGCATTGATTTTGCCGCGCAGGCGGCTGATATGCACGTCAATGACATTGGTCTGGGGGTCGAAATGATAATCCCAGACGTTTTCAAGAAGCATGGTCCGCGTGACAACCTGTCCCTTGTTGCGGACCAGGTATTCCAGCAGGCGGAATTCGCGCGTCTGTAATTCAACCGGCTTGCCCGCCCGCGTCACCTTGCGCGCCAGCATATCCATTTCAAGATCGGCGATCTTGAGAACGGTCTGGCTGGCCTGGGGGTTGGTCTTGCGGCGTGCCAGCACCTCCGCCCGGGCCAGTAATTCGGCAAAGGCGAAAGGTTTGACCAGATAATCGTCCCCGCCCGACCGCAGGCCCATGACGCGGTCGTCGATTTCGCCAAGCGCGCTCAGGATCAGGACAGGCAATGTATGGCCGGACCCGCGCAGGGTTTTGATCAGGCTTATACCGTCCATTTCTGGCAGCATGCGGTCCACGATCAACAGGTCATAGGTTTGCGACGTCGCAAGATGGAGGCCGTCTTTTCCGTCATAGGCGCAGTCTGCGACTATTCCGGCCTCCCGGAAACCGTTGCGGATGTAATCGGCCACGGCCCTGTCGTCTTCGATAATCAGTATGCGCAAAGGTCCTTACCCTTTTCAAAAGATCCGGCACAGATGTGCAGGGTAACATAGGGCCGCATGGGGTAAAAAGCCAAGTCCGCAAGCATATCCGGCTGGGATACGGCGTTCAGGCCCTGTACTATGCACGGAAGAAAGGTTGTTTAGATCATGCGTGTGGCGATTATCGGCGGTGGACCGGCGGGGCTGATGGCGGCGGAGGTGTTGTCCGCCGCGGGCGTGGGCGTGGATATATATGAACGCAAGCCATCCGTCGGACGTAAATTTCTCATGGCCGGGCGCGGAGGCCTGAACCTGACACATTCGGAAAATTACGAACATTTCATCGCGCGTTATGGCGATCGGTCCGCCATACTGGACGGTGTTATCCGCGCCTTTCCCCCGCGTGCCTTGCGCGAATGGTGCGAAGGACTGGGCGAGGAAACCTTTGTCGGTTCCAGCGGCCGCGTATTTCCTAAAACCTTCAAGGCATCGCCTCTGCTGCGCGCGTGGCTTGCGCGGCTGGAAAAACAGGGTGTCGTTTTCCACCTTAACCATGACTGGCAGGGTTGGCAGGGGCAGGCCTTGTGCTTTGAGACGCCGGAGGGCGTTGTCCGCGTGAATGCCGATGCGACGTTGCTGGCGCTGGGCGGGGCATCGTGGCCGCGTCTTGGCAGTGACGGCAGCTGGGTGCGCATTCTTGAGCAGGCGGGTGTGCCCGTGGTGCCGCTGGCACCGGCCAATTGCGGGTTTGGCGTGGCATGGTCGGAAATCTTCAAAACCAAGTTTGCAGGCCAGCCGCTTAAAAGCATCGTGGCTTCTGCGGGAAATACACACGTAGCGGGCGAGATGATCGTCAGTACGCAGGGTGTTGAAGGCGGTGCCGTCTATGCCCTGTCGCAGGTTTTACGCGAAGGGACGGATATGCTGGTCATTGACCTGAAGCCGGACCTTGATACCGACACGGTTGCCGCACGCCTTAGCAAAAGTCGCGGGCGGGAAACCCTGACCAATCATCTGCGTAAAACGCTACATTTGCCGCCCGTGGCCGTGGGGCTTTTGATGGAGCGCGCCGATCGTGCCCAGCTTGGCGGCTACAGCGCCGATCGTCTGGCGCAGATCATCAAGCACTGCGGCATACAAACAACGGGACCCCTTGGTATCGACCGGGCCATTTCCACGGCGGGCGGCATTGCCTTTGACGCTCTGGACGGTAATGCCATGCTGCGGGCAAAGCCCGGTGTTTTTGCGGCCGGAGAAATGCTGGACTGGGAGGCGCCGACAGGCGGGTATCTTTTGCAGGCCAGTTTTGCGACGGGCGTTTATGCCGCGCACGGCATCATGCGCTGGCTTGCGCCGGTATAGATCAGTCGTTCAAGGCCTTGCGCACGGTGGGCAGAAGGCGCTTTACCATGATTTTTGTCCCGGCCAGATTGGGGTGAATGCCGTCCGACTGGTTGAGGTCCGGGTCCATCGCCACACCATCCAGAAACGATTCGTAAAGCCGGATATCAAATTTATCGGCCAGATCCTCGTACACATCGTCGTATCTGCTGCCGTAAAAACCGGAAACGGTTCCGGGCATGCGTACCCCGATCAGAAGGGCAGGAATATTTCTGTCTTTCAGGGTCTGTAATATCGCATTCAGGTTTTCTTTCATCTGGGCGGGGTCGATGCCGCGCATCATGTCATTGGCGCCAAGCGCAACAAGCACAAGGGATGGTTTCGGATCACCGCTGATGGCGTCTTCCAGCCGGGCAAGGCCGCCGGCGGTGGTGTCGCCGGAGATGCCGGCATTGTCCACCACGACATTTTCATCCTTGTCATTCAGGGCCTGTGCCAGAAGGGTCGTAAAGCTTTGTCCATCGGCCAGGCCGTAACCGGCGGTCAGGCTGTCACCCAGCGCGACGATCCGTCGCGGCGTATCCTGCGCGTGTATGGGAAAAGGCGAAATCATCGTGACCATGAGCGCCGCGGCAAGAACAAGAAGGCGCATGCCTAGTCGGTTACCTTTTTCACAAACTGGGATTTCAGGCCCATCGCACCGATGCCAGGAACCTTGCAGTCGATATCGTGGTCGCCGCTGACGAGGCGAATGCCCTTGACCTTGGTGCCGACCTTGATGACGGTGGACGAACCTTTGAGTTTCAGATCCTTGATCAGCGTGACGGTGTCCCCGTCCTTCAGTTCCGTCCCGTTGGCGTCACGGACGATCGTGACACTTTCAGCCGCAGTCTGCGCATGCGCAGGCCATTCGTGTGCGCATTCGGGACAGATATAAAGGGCACCATCTTCATACGTAAAGGTGGACTGGCATTTGGGGCAGGGGGGTGTGTCGCTCATGCGATCTATAGACCACCTGCGGCAGGGCCGCGTCCAGCGTTTTTTAGCGTTTCAGGTGACGGCTCAGGGCGGCGTGCAGTTCTTCCATGCGGAAGGGTTTGGACAGGTAGTCGTCCATGCCTGCCGCCAGGCATTTTTCGCGGTCCCCAATCAGGGCGTGGGCGGTCACGCCGATGATCGGCATGCGTTTCAGGCCGTTTTTCTTTTCCAGCGCACGTATCTGGGCCGTGGCGCCAAAGCCGTCCATGCCCGGCATCTGGATATCCATCAGGACGACATCGATTTTGTTGCCGTCGCGTTCGACCAGCTCTATCGCGTCCTGTCCGCTGGCGGCAACGGTGCAGTCATAGCCGAGCGTTTCGATGATCGATGATGCGACCAGAATGTTGGCGGGATTGTCCTCCACCAGCAGGATATTGCCGCTGCCCGTGTGCAGGGCGGATGCGTTGCCGGATGCGTTTTCATTCCTGTTCGGTGTATAAGCGGGCAAGGTCAGCATGATGGTAAAGGTAGATCCCTTGCCGGGTGTGCTTGCGACGGTGATATCACCGCCCATCAGCTCAAGCAGGGTGCGGGTAATGCTCAGCCCCAGACCCGTGCCGCCATATCGGCGCGTGATGCTGGCGTCGCCCTGATAAAATTCATTGAAGATGGATTCCAGCTTGTCCGGTGGAATGCCGATGCCTGTGTCGGTCACATCGATCACGATATCTACATCGGTGCCGCGGACGTGGCAGCGTGTGTTTATACGGACGGACCCTTTTTCCGTGAATTTCACCGCGTTGCCCACGACGTTCATGAGAATCTGTTTGAGGCGCAAGGGATCGCCGTGGACCGTAAAATCCTTGCCGCAGGTGTAGTCGTTGACCAGATCTATGCCGCGGCGCTGGGCCTGAACCGCGTTCATACTGGTGACTTCGGATAAGAGTTTTTCCAGTGAGAAGGGGGTGGAATCAAGCGCGATATTGCGATTCTCGATTTTTGAAATATCCAGCAAATCGTTAATCAGGCCCATCAGCTGTGCCGCGCTGGTCTCCATGGTCTTGAAGAACAGGCGTTGCTGTTCGATGGGGACGCCGCGCTGAAGCAGATCGGTAAGACCCACGATCGCATTCATGGGTGTTCGTATTTCGTGCGACATATTGGCAAGGAAATTCGATTTCGCCTGACTTGCAGCATTGGCGCGTTCGGCAGACTGGATAAGGGCGCGGTTGGCCTCGGTCAAATCGGCCGTGCGCTGTTCGACCAGTGTTTCCAGTTCGTCTTTGCGTTTCTTGATTTCAGTGAGCGAGGGAAGCGCAAGCGCCATGGGCAGGAGTCGCCAGAGGGCGATGGCCGTCCCAATCGAGGCGAGAGCCGTCAGCAGTTTCACGACGCCGTCCAGCCGATAATAAGCATGCCATATGGCCACAATACTGAAAATATGGGTGGTGCCGCACAGGACGATGAACAGTGCGAACAGCAAGAACATCCAGTGGAATGCCAGATCCTTCCGGCGGCGGGCGAAATAGACCAGGCCCACTGGTATGGAGAAATAGGCAAGCGCAATCAGAAAGTCGGACAGGACATGAAGGGCGATCACATCGCTTTGTTCGAACATGCACATTTTGCGCGGTACATAATCGGCCAGAAGGTTTGAGAAAAATCCACCTTCCGCGTTCGCGGTTGCGACTGCCGATGTGTGGGACGCGTGTGCATGGTCCATCATTCAGATGTACCGTAAGAACATGATTTTTTGAATAATGTTTAAAAATGGCGGGCAGAAAAAAATTTATCAGGTACGCGGAACTTTTTAAAGGATGGCCGTTTTCCGCGACATGGCGGGCCGATATGTGTCCGCAACTGCATTGCCAGGCCACGTTTAGCCAAAGGTTTTTCTTTGATTTCTTATAGATAGGTAATAAAAAAACGTTATAGCGCCGCAGGCGCATCAGGGGACCAGAGGGACGTCACATGCCGGAAAGAGAAAAAGCACTCGCCAAAGCGAAAAGCAGCCACGCGCTGGTTGACGGCCTGATGACCGCGGGGCTGGGGGTCGTGGTCCTGTTCTTTGTGGCTACGGGCATGATTGCCTATTCCAACAACAAGGTCCTTACCCGTCAGACCCAGCTGGTGACCCGTACACACGAGGTCATTACGTCTGTTAACCAGATTTTGTCCGCGGTCAAGGATGCCGAAACAGGTCAGCGTGGTTACATCATCAGTGGTGTCGAGACCTATCTTACGCCTTACCGATCCGCGCTGAACGACCTGGATCAGCGTTTTGCGACAGCCAACGCTCTCCTTGCGGATGAAACGGAGCAGCGCGAACGTCTTGCCGCACTGAAAAAACGTGTCGATGCCAAACTGCAGGAACTGGAAGAAACCATCGCCCTACGTCGTGAACGGGGTTTCGAGGCTGCGCATGCGCTTGTCCTGACCGATCGCGGCAAGGAGGATATGGACGCCATCCGCACGCTGATCGCAGAAATTCATTCGGAAGAGAACATCATCCGCGAACAGCGCATCCAACAAATGCGTCAGGCTTTCCGCGCTACGCTGGTCAGTTCGCTTCTTACAGCGGCGCTTGGGCTCATGCTCGCATCGGCGGTGGCTTACCTGATCCGCCGCACAGTCATATCCCGCCGTCGCGAGGCGTGGCTTCAGGTGGGACAGGCGGGGCTTTCCGCTGCCATGCTGGGTGATCAGGATTTGCAGAGGCTGGGTGATGCCGTCTTAAGATTCCTGGCGGAATTTTTTGATGCTCATGCCGGCGCGTTCTACGCCAAAAGTGGGGAGCGATTTATCCGTATTGCCACGTATGGCGTGCCCGCCGACGGGCGTGTGCCCGAGCAATTCAGGGCCGGTGAAACATTAATGGGGCAGGCCGCCAAGGACAAACGCGCGTTTTTCGTGCAGGACGTACCTGATAACTATCTGACTTTTGGTTCATCGCTTGGCCAGAGCAAGCCGCGTTATCTTGCCATTGCGCCTGCGGTTGCAGACAAGGAAGTCAATGCCGTGTTCGAGCTTGGCTTTGTACACAAAATCAACAATCAGGCCGTACAGCTTCTGAGTCTGGCATCGGAAGCCATTGGCGTTGCGGTGCGTTCGGCCAATTACCGCGAACATCTGCAAAGCCTGCTGGAAGAAACCCAGCGTCAGGCCGAAGAACTGCAGACCCAGTCGGAAGAGCTGCGCGTATCGAACGAGGAGCTGGAAGAGCAAAGCATGGCGCTTAAGGCGTCGCAGCAATCGCTTCAGCAGCAGCAGGCAGAGCTTGAACAGGCGAACAGCCAGCTGGAAGAGCAGACCCAGATGCTGGAGGCACAGCGCGACGATCTTCAGCGTGCGAAAGCTGTCGTTCAGGTCAAAGCGCAGGAACTGGAACAGGCGAGCCAGTATAAATCAGACTTCCTTGCGAACATGTCGCACGAGTTGCGCACACCGCTCAATTCGTCGCTTATCCTCGCCAAGCTTCTGGCGGATAACAAGGAAGGAAATCTTACCGAAGAGCAGGTGAAATTTGCCCAGACGATTCAGGCGGCGGGGAATGATCTTTTGATGCTGATCAATGACATTCTTGATCTGTCCAAGATCGAGGCGGGTCACATGGATGTCAGCCCTGCGCCGGTCGAGCTGCGCATTCTGGCCAATGACGCCGCACGTATCTTCGTGCCGCTGGCGCAGCAAAAGGGTCTTAAATTTGAAACCAACATCGCGCCCAACTGCCCTGAATTCATCGACACAGACCGCCAGCGACTGGAGCAGATTCTGAAGAATCTTCTGTCGAACGCGATCAAGTTTACCGAGAAGGGTTCAGTTTCTCTCAATATCACCAAGACTGTTGACGGCAAGGTGACGTTTGCCGTGACCGATACCGGCATCGGGATCGCCCCGGACCAGCAGCGGGCCGTGTTCGATGCTTTCCGCCAGGCGGACTCCACGATCAGCCGCAAATATGGCGGCACCGGCCTTGGCCTTTCCATCAGCCGCGAACTGGCCCGCCTTCTGGGCGGAACGATCGAACTGACCAGCACACCCGGCAAGGGAAGCACATTTTCGATTTCGCTTCCTATGCGGTATGACGCTGGGCTGGTGCGTCCGCAGGGTGAAGCGTTTCGTTCATCCAATGCATTGGAGCCGCAACCTGCTGTACAGGCCGGTGCTGAACCGTCCGATCCCGTTGTGCATCTTCCGGATGACCGAACCAAGCTTGCCGCGGGGGAGCGCAGCCTGCTGGTGATCGAGGACGATCCGTCCTTTGCCAAGATTCTGTATGATCTTGCGCATGAGCTTGGCTTCAAATGCCTTCTGGCCAGCACGGCGGAAGACGGCTGGCTGACCGTGCGGCAATATATGCCGTCCGCGGTTCTGCTGGATGTAGGACTGCCGGACCATTCGGGCCTGTCCGTGCTCGACCGGCTCAAGCATGATCCGCGGACGCGTCATATTCCCGTGCATGTCGTATCGGCTGACGATTATTCGCAAACCGCCCTGTCGCTGGGCGCGGTGGGTTACATGCTCAAACCCGTCAAACGCGAAGACCTGCTTTCGGCGTTCCAGAAACTGGAAACACGTCTTGACCAGGATATGCGCCGCATTCTTGTGGTCGAGGATGACAAAACACAGCGCGAAAGCGTCATGAAGCTGCTGGCCACGCATGATGTTGAGGTTGTCGGTGTCGGCACTGCGGCCGAATGTCTTGAGCGGCTTAAGGATGCCACTTTCGACTGTATGGTTCTTGACCTGTCGTTGCCGGATGCGTCGGGTTATTCCCTGCTGGAAACACTGGCGCAGACAGATATGTATTCTTTCCCGCCGGTCATCGTTTATACGGGCCGCGACCTGTCCGAGGGCGACGAACAGAAGCTGCGCCGTTATTCAAAATCCATCATCATCAAGGGCGCCAAATCGCCGGAGCGACTTTTGGATGAAGTCACCCTGTTCCTGCATCAGGTGGAGTCCGATCTTCCGCCTGAGCAGCAGCGTATGCTTGAAAAGGCGCGTCACAGGGATTCGATCCTTGAAGGACGGCGTATTCTTCTGGTGGAGGATGACATTCGCAACGTGTATGCCGTCACCAATATTTTCGAGCCGCAGGGGGCCATCGTGCAGATTGCCCGCAACGGACGGGAAGCGCTGGAGGCACTAGCGAAAACAAAGGGCGGTAAGGACGATGCTATCGATATTGTTCTTATGGATGTGATGATGCCCGAGATGGACGGCATTACGGCCACGCGCGAAATTCGCAAGGACAGCGCATGGAAAAAACTGCCCATCATCATGCTGACCGCCAAGGCGATGAAAGACGATCAGGAGAAATGCCTGTCGGCTGGGGCCAATGATTACATGGCCAAGCCGCTTGATGTTGAAAAACTCTTAAGTCTTGTACGTGTTTGGATGCCACGATGACAAACACTTCCGAAGACATGGAAATCAGCCTTTTGCTGGAGGCGATTCATCGCAATTATCATTATGATTTTCGCGGCTACGCCATGGCTTCCGTCCGGCGGCGCCTGAAGCTTGCGCGGGATCGTTTCGGCTTTCGCAGTTATTCCCAATTGCAGGATCATGTTCTGCATGATGCTGCGGGTTTGAACGCAGTCCTTTCTTTCCTGACCGTGCAGGTGAGTGAGATGTTCCGGGACCCTGCGTATTTTCGCGCCGTCCGGGAGAAAGTTATTCCTCATCTGCGAACCTATCCATCGTTAAAGGTCTGGATTGCCGGGTGCAGCAGCGGGGAGGAACTGTATTCCTTTGTCATCATGTTCCGCGAAGAGGGGCTTGAGGACAAAACCCTGTTTTATGCCACGGATATCAGCGCCGATGCCCTTAAGAAGGCTGAACTTGGTGTTTACGATCTTTCCCGTATCGCGCAATTTTCAGAAAATTATCAGAAGGCCGGCGGAAAAACATCCCTGTCGGATTACTACACGGCGGGTTATGGGGCGGTTACGTTTGATAAATCCCTTCGCAGGCGCGTGGTTTTTTCCGACCACAGCCTTGCAACGGATGCGGTGTTTGCCGAGATGCAGATGATTTCGTGCCGCAATGTCCTGATCTATTTCGAGCGTGATCTGCAGAACCGCGCCATCGGGCTTTTTTCTGAATCCTTAAACCGCAAGGGTTTTCTTGGTCTTGGCGCCAAGGAATCGTTGCGGTTCACCAAACATTCTGACGATTTTGCCGATTTTTCGAAGGATGAACGCATCTATCAGAAAACGGGGGGTGCATGAGTCCGGTGCATGTCAAAGCCGTGGTTATTGGCGGTTCGGCGGGCTCTGTCGAGGCGTTGACCACGCTTCTTTCAGTGCTGCCGGAGCAGTACGGCATTCCCGTGATTGCGGTCGTTCACCTGCCGCCAGATTCAAAAAGCCTTCTGGCTGATATTCTGCAACCGCACTGCAAGCTGATTGTGCAGGAGATCGAAGACAAAACGCCCCTTTTGCCGGGACATGTGTATTTGGCACCGCCCGATTATCACGTGCTGCCGGAGTCGCACAACGTCCTTTCCCTGTCGGCGGAGGAGGAGGTTCTTTTTTCACGTCCTTCCATCGACGTGTTGTTTGAAACGGCAGCCGATTCTTTCGACGGTAAAGTCGTTGGTGTCGTTATGACGGGCGCCAATGAGGATGGTGCGCGGGGACTTAAAAAAATCATCGATGCCGGCGGTCTTGGCCTCATTCAGGACCCTGCGACCGCTTATGCGCCCATGATGCCACGCGCGGCGGAAGCAGCGTGTCCAACGGCAAAGCTTATGACTTTAAGCCAGATCGGCGAATTTCTGACACATGAGGTAAGTTCATGCCGTTAACCCAGACCAGTCCGGTTCATATCCTTCTGGTTGATGATCTGCCGGAAAACCTGATTGCGCTTGAGGCGCTGTTGCGCCGTGATGATCTTGTGCTTTTGCAGGCGCGTTCAGGGCATGAAGCCCTGGAACTGCTTCTGAAGCATGATGTGGCATTGGCACTGATGGATGTGCAAATGCCCGTCATGGATGGTTTCGAACTGGCCGAGCTTATGCGCGGCACGGAACGCACGCGCGGGGTGCCCATTATATTCCTGACCGCCGGGGCTGCGGATTCGCGCCGCCGTTTCCGGGGATACGAGGCGGGTGCTGTCGATTTTCTATATAAGCCGATCGAGCCTGATATCCTGCGGAGCAAGGTGGATGTTTTTGTTGAACTGTATCGTCAGCGTCAAAGCATTGCCGCACAGCGTGATGCGCTGGAAGAACTGAACATCAAGGCCGCGGAATATGCCGAGGCGCTTGAGGAAGCCGACCGGCGCAAAGATGAGTTCCTGGCGACGCTGGCACATGAACTGCGAAATCCGCTGGCACCCATCCGCAACGGGCTGCAGATCATGCGTATGGCCGATGGCGGGGTCATTCCCGGCGATCTGCGCGATATGATGGATCGCCAGATGACGCATCTGGTGCATCTGATCGACGATCTTCTGGATGTGTCACGTATCAGCAAGGGCAAGATCGCGCTGGAACGCAAAGTCATATCGCTCAAAGAGGCGCTGCAATCCGCGGTCGAAGCCAGCCAACCCCTTGTCGATGCCGGCCAGCACAGATTATCGGTCGATCTTCCGCCGGATGACCTATGGATCAACGGCGACATGATCCGTGTGACGCAGATCGTTACCAATCTTCTGAACAATGCCGCCAAGTATACGCCTGCGGGTGGTGCCATCATGCTGACGGTCCGGGAATCGGACGGTCATGCCGTCATTACGGTGGCGGATAACGGTATGGGTATTCCTGCCGACATGCTGCCGCGCGTGTTCGATCTTTTCACGCAGGTGCAGCGCGATGGCGCGCAGACCCAAGGTGGGCTTGGGATTGGTCTTGCGCTGGTCAAGCAGTTGCTGGAGATGCAGGATGGCACGATCGAAGCCCAAAGCGCCGGCCTGGGCAAGGGCAGCCGGTTTACCGTGCGCTTGCCGCTGGTCGAGGCGCCTTTGCTGGCGCAGCCGGTAGGGGAAGCGCGTACGGTTCAATCCGAGGGCAGCCCCTTGCGTGTGCTGGTGGTGGACGACAACGTCGATTCTGCCCGTACCACAGGCTGGATGCTGGAGATGATGGACCATCACCCTGTCATCGTTCATGACGGCATGGAAGCGATAAAGGTAGCCCGGCAGGAAAAGCCGGATGTCATTCTGCTGGATATCGGCATGCCCGGTATGAATGGATACGAAGTGTGCCGTGCCCTGCGTTCAGATCAGCAGTTTAAAAATACGATCATGATTGCGCAGACCGGATGGGGTCAGGAGAAAGACCGCCAGGAAGCGCGTGATGCAGGTTTCGATCATCATATCGTCAAACCTGTCGGTTTTGACGCATTTTCGAATTTGCTGGCTGGTGTCAGGCCGCAGAACGGCCGATAGCGTATCAGGCTATCAGTCTTTCCACGTTCGAGAGCGTATCAGCTTCTTCCGGGGGTTTGTCCCAGCGTATCCGGTTGATGCGGGGAAAGCGCAAGGCGACGCCAGATTTATGGCGCGCGGAATGATGGGCGGAGTCGAAGGCGACCTCGAACACCAGTTTGCGTTCGACTTCGCGCACCGGACCGAAACGGTTGGTGGTGTGCGCGCGTACCCATTTATCAAGCTTCAGCAGTTCTTCGTCCGTGAACCCGGAATAGGCCTTGCCTACGGGTACGATTTCCCCGTCTTTCCAGACGCCGAACGTGTAGTCGGAATAAAACGAAGAGCGTTTTCCGTGGCCGCGCTGGGCATACATCAGCACCGCGTCGATCAGGCGAGGATCACGTTTCCATTTAAACCACGGGCCCTTGGGGCGCCCGGCGATATAGGGACTGTCGTATCTTTTGAGCATGATGCCCTCGTGTCCCTGTTCTTCCGCGCCCTGCACACGCAGGGTCATGAGGTGATTCCAGTCTGCATAATCCAGAATGGGCGAAAGATCGAGCCTGGGCGATGGATTGCGTGCAACCCATGATGCGAGCCTCAGGCGCCGTTCGTTCAAGGGAAGGTCGCGCACGTCCTCCTCATCGTCGAAGAGAATATCATAAAGACGAATGAAGGCAGGGTAATCCGCCAGCATCTGGCTGGTCACGGTCTTGCGGTTCAGGCGTTGTTGCAGGTCGTTGAAAGGCTGAACCTGAAAATTCCGGCCGGCCAGCAATTCACCGTCAAGCACGGCGGAGCCGCCGACATGATCGAGAATATCGGGGAATGCGGCGGCAATATCGTCGCCGGTGCGGGAGAAAATACGTTTTTCATGATCGCTCAAGACCAGCTGGACGCGGATGCCATCCCATTTCCATTCGGCCTGATAGTCGGAAGGTTTCAGGTTTTCGAAGTCCTTTTTCTCGTCAATCGGATTGGATAGCATCATGGGGTGGAAGACCCGGTGGCGGTGAATTTCAGGCAGGGTCCCACGATTTTCCAGCCACGCGAACAGGTCGGCGTATGGATATTCGATGCCGTGCCAGATTTTCTCGATATCCTGCACGTCTTTTTGTCCAAATTCCGCCAAGGCCGTTTTCGCCAGTCTGGCAGAGACGCCCACCCGCAGGTTTCCCGTGGCCAGTTTCATGATGGCCCAGCGTTCCGTTGCATTCCCGGCGGACAGATAACCGGCGATACGCCCCGGCAGTTCGCTTTTTTTGCGGGTTTCAAGATCTAGCACCAGTTCAGAAAGGGTGGGGAGAATGTCGTCGGTGGTATCAGGCCAGATCAGGGCAATGGTTTCCGCAAGGTCGCCCACATAGTCGTATGACAATGCGAAGAGTTCCGGATCGATTTTTTGCAGGACGAGGTCGCGCAGATGTGATGATTTGACATTGGTCAGCGACAAGTTGCCCGTTAGAACCGCAAGGGCATAGCCACGGTCCGGGTCGGGAGCTTCGCGGAAATACTGCACCATGTGGCCGATCTTGGCGTTGCGGGCCGGCGTCAACAGCAGGGATTCCAGCAAGGTTGCGAAAAGCTTCATGTCCTAGTCTTCGCCTTCCTCGTCTTCACGGCCCTGCAGATGCAGGGGCGCGCCTTTCAGGCCCTGCGTTGCACACCAGTGGACCAGGCCGTCCTCGCGCCCGTGCGTGACCCAGATGTCATTTGCCTGTGTATCCCGGATGGTGTGGGTCAGTTCGTCCCAGTCAGCATGATCAGATATGACCAGCGGCAGTTCAATGCCGCGCTGGCGTACACGCTGCTTTACCGTCATCCAGCCAGACGCCATCGCTAAGACCGGTTCGTTCATGCGACGCGACCATGGTTCCTTTAGCGCGCTGGGCGGGGCGATGACGATCTGTCCTTTCAGTTCATCTTTGGCAAGGCCGGTGGCTTTACGCACCACGCCGAGTTTAACGCCTGCGTTCTGATAATATTCGGTGCAGTTCCAGCAGCTTCCATGCAGATAGATGGGTGCATCATATCCTGCCAGACGCAAAAGGCTGATGACGCGCTGTGTCTTGCCGAGGCCGTAGGCGGCGACCAGATGGCTGCGATCAGGAAAGTTCCGATGGCTCTCCAGTAATTTTGCGATTTCCTGCATCGGATCGGGATGACGGAAGACGGGGAGACCGAAGGTCGCCTCGGTCACAAAAATATCGCATGTCACCGGGGTGAAAGCGTGAACCGTGTGGTCGTTGCGGCGTTTGTAATCGCCCGACACCACCGCGCGGCAGGATTTGTGTTCCAGTAGAATCTGGGCGCTGCCGAGAATATGTCCCGCGGGGTAGAGGGTGAGCGTCACGTCACCCAAGGACAGCGAGGTTTCGTAAACCAGTTCCTGCCAGTTTTGTGCCGCATGGGGACCATACCGGGTTTTCATCAGGCCGATCGTGTCAGGCGTTGCCAGTACGTTTTTGTGGCCGGGCCGGGCATGGTCGGCATGAGCATGGGTAATAATCGCGCGATCGACCGGGAAGGGCGGGTCGATATAGGCGTCAAGCGGCTCTATATACAGGTCATGGCGCAGAAGAGGCATCGGAGTGATATGGGGGCTGGACACCCGCTGGACCAGTGGCTGAAAACCCACAAATGGTCGTGGTTCCCCCATCAGCTGGAAACCATGGCGGCGGCCCGGTCCGGGCGCGACGTTCTTTTATGCGCGCCGACCGGCGCCGGCAAGACCCTGTCCGGGTTTCTTCCGGGGTTTCTGGACATGCAGGACGACCCACGCCATCTCGGGTTACGCGTGCTTTATATCTCCCCACTCAAAGCCCTTTCGGTGGACGTGCATCGCAGCGTCGGCAAACCGATTGCAGACATGCGTCTTGATGTGACTTACGAAACACGTACGGGCGACACGCCGCAGGCGAAACGCCAGCGGCAGCGCCATCATGCACCCGACTTCCTGATGACGACGCCGGAGTCGCTTGCGTTGTTGCTGTCCTACGACAATGCCAATACGTATTTCAAACATTTGAAATATGTGATCATCGACGAGGTCCACGCGCTTATCCCGTCCAAGCGCGGCGATCTTCTGGCGCTGGGCCTGTCGCGGCTGGCGGCCCTGGCTCCACGGGCCGTGCGTATCGGCCTTTCGGCCACCATCGCAGACCCTGCACAGGCCGCCGCATGGCTGTGCCGCGGTGATTTCGCCGTGGTACAGGCGCCGACACGATCGATGCCTGATGTCACCATCATGCAGGCCGGCGAGGAGCGCGTGCCGTGGGCCGGGCATATGGCGCTGTACGCCATGAAGCAGGTCTATGCGGCGGTGGCCGCATCAGGCATGAGCATCGTATTTGTCAATACGCGCGCGCAGGCGGAACTGGTGTTCCAGAATTTATGGCGCATCAATGATAAAAATTTGAAAATCGCGCTGCATCATGGCTCGCTCGATCCCGGTCTGCGCCGCAAGGTAGAGGCGAGCATGGCGGCAGGCGATCTCGATTGCGTGGTGGCGACCTCTTCGCTCGATCTTGGCCTTGACTGGGCGGAAGTGGATCTGGTTGTTCAGATTGGCGCACCCAAGGGCGTCAGCCGCCTGCTGCAAAGGATCGGCCGGTCGAACCACCGCATGAACGAACCCAGCCGGGCTATTCTGGTGCCGACCAACCGTTTTGAATATCTGGAATGCGTGGCCGCCGTCGCCGCGATCGGGCACAGGGAAATGGATGCCCTTGCTTTCCGCAAAGGTGGACTGGATGTGCTGGCCCAGCATATTCTGGGTTGTGCCGTCGCGGCACCTCTTGACCCCGATGAGATATACGCGCAAGTGCGCACTGCCTGGCCCTACCGGGACCTGGCGCGACGGGATTTTGACGATGCGCTGAAACTGGTGGCGGATGGCGGCTACGTCCTGGGTGCGTATGAGCGTTTCCGCCATCTTCAGCGCACCTCGTCCGGCCGGTATGAAATTGTAAACCAGCGGGCGGCGCGGCAATACCGCATGAATATAGGTACGATCGTCGAAGCGCCGATGCTGCGTGTGAAAATGGGGCGGCGCAAGCTGGGAACGATCGAGGAATATTTCATCAACAATCTGGCCATCGGCGATACATTCCTGTTCGCGGGACAGGTGGTGAAGTTCGAAGGTCTGCATGACATGGAAGTACAGGTCAGCCGCACCACCGCGGCGGCGCCGAAGATACCGTCCTATGACGGTGGCAAGCTCCCGCTATCTACCCATCTGTCTTACCGCGTGCGCGACCTGCTGGAACATCCTGACGACTGGGAAAAAATGCCCGGTGCGGTGGCTGAATGGCTGAATCTGCAGCGGCAGCGGTCCATCCTGCCGGATACCAGGCATTTACTGGTCGAACATTTTCCGCGCGCGAAGAAACATTATCTGGTCGCTTATCCGTTCGCGGGACGGAATGCGCACCAGACGCTTGGGTTTCTCATCATGCGGCGCATGGCGCGTCTGGGCGACAAACCATTGGGTTTCGTCGCATCCGATTACGCGCTGACCGTCTGGTCACTGAAAAAACCATCGGATGTGCCCGCTTTATTTTCGGTCGACCTTCTGGGCGAAGAGCTGAACGAATGGCTGGACGATACCCCGCTGCTGAAACGGTCTTTCCGTGAGGCTGCTGTGATCGCAGGTATCATTGAACGGCGCCATCCCGGCCAACAGAAAAGCGGGCGACAGATGACTTTTTCGTCCGACCTTATATATGACACGCTCGTGCGGCATGAACCCGACCATATCCTTCTGCGTGCCGCTCGTGCAGATGCCACAGGCGGACTGATCGATACGGACCGCCTGTCGGACATGCTGGTGGCCATGGATGGCAAGCTGGTCGTAAAAGAACTGAAAAGCGTATCGCCGCTGGCCGTGCCGATGATGCTTGAGATAGCGCGCGAGTCCGCCGCCCGGCGCGATGTGGGCGATGCCTATCTCGAAGATATGGAAGAAAATCTTTTGCTTGAGGCGGGTTTTGCCGTCGATCTTG
>CALBME010000101.1 GCA_937896295.1 uncultured Micavibrio sp.
TTGTACAGGGACGAAAAGAATTTCATCGCCGATTTCTGCGCATCGCCGGTCAGCTTCAGGCCGAAGGCAAGGCTGCGCGCATGGTGGCCCTGGAAACCGGCCGCCGGATCGATCGCGACCTTGATGATTTTTTCCGGGTGCTTCTCGGCCACTTCTTCAATGTCCATGCCGCCTTCGGTCGAAACCATGAAGGTGACGCGCGACGTGGCGCGGTCGAGAACGACCGAGCAGTAATATTCCTTGGCGATGTCGACGCCGTCGGTGACATACAGGCGTTTGACTTCCTTGCCTTCAGGGCCGGTCTGCTTGGTGACCAGAACCTGGTTCATCATCGCTTCTGCCGCGGCCTTGACCTCGGCTTCCGATTTGCACAGGCGCACGCCGCCTTTGCCTTCCGGGTTGTTCTTGAAACGGCCTGCGCCGCGGCCACCCGCATGGATCTGCGATTTGACAACGTAAAGGGGTCCGGGCAGCTGTTTGACTGCGGCGACCGCCTCGGCGACCGACATGGCGGGAATGCCCTTGGGCGTGGCAACGCCGTAACGGGTCAGAAGTTCTTTGGCCTGGTATTCATGGATGTTCATAAGGTGCCCCTTGGAGGTTCAAATCGCTGGGCAAAACCTACCATGGGGGACGAAAAATGCAACCGCTGGAAGCGTGTTGTTTTTCAAGCCCTTGGACGTGGCAAACGCTTCTGCTGAAAGCCCGTCCAGGTCACGCTCGCCTGCCCGTTCAGGGTCTCGCGGATCTCCTGCCGCGCCCCCCACATGGTCATCAGCCGGGCGGCCGCTTCGGTGTGCGACCACTCCCTCAGGCATGCGATCTGCTTTTCCATCGTATCGGCCTTGGCCTTCAGGGGGCCAAGCCTGGTCTCCCAGCGCTGCATGCGGGTCTCGAACGCGCTCAGCATCAGGGCGACGGCCCCGTCCTGGCGCAGGGTCCTGTCCCCGATGACGTGGGCCGGGGTGTATCCCCATTTCACCTCGCCCAGAAGCTCCGGCTCGTTCCGGATGGTCTCGCAGAAAGCCTCCCACGTGAATTCCGGCGACATGGTCTTGGTCTTGTGGGCTCTGTATTTCATCGCCGCGCGGCTGTCGCGCAGGGCTGCCCACACCTTCGCCGTCATGCCCGACCCGTACAGGCGCAGGACGCAGTCATTGAAATTGCGCATCTCGATATCCGGTTTGGGATGCTCGCTCTGGCGCTGCAGGTGGGCAGCCTCCTCGTCCTTTTCTTCCAGCAATGTGTTCAGGATTTCTTCCGGCGTTTCCAGCCCGCATTCACCATGCACGTTGCTGACCGCAAGGCGCGACAGGTAAACGGTCACAAGGTCCGAATGCGGAAGATGCGCAATTTCGCGCCCCTGATGCATCAGGTCGGTTTCCGCCTCCACGCAATGCGCCTCCAGCGCCTTCAGCCCCGCGGCGCGGATACGCGGCGTGCTGCCCCGCACTGCCTGACTCAACAATACTTGTATCAGCGCGGCGGGCATCGGCTGGCTTGGGGTCGCCATTTTTTCCGGCGAAATGGACAGCGCCGCGCAGAATTTCAGGATATGCTCGCTGGCAAGGCCAAGGTAATGCCCGCCTTCAAACGCGTTATAGACATGATCGGGCACGCCCATGCGCGCGGCCACGAAGCCCGGTCCCAGCCGGCGGTCGCGCCGCCACACCATGAAGGGGTTCAACCCATCCTCGATCAAGCCAAGGGGGTCGATATAGGCAACGGGAAGATTGGTGCTGGGCACATAAGCGGACGCTGCCGCTTCGTCTGCCGCAGTTCCCATGAAATCTCCCCGTAACCGCAAAGTCTCACGCTTGCTAGTCATCCATCCGGTATAGCCGGACTTTTCAAAAGACGTCAAAATTTAAAACGCACTTATCCCGCAACCGCACAAAAAAGCCGCCGGATCGCCCCGGCGGCTTTAAGAAATACAAACCTCGAAAAATGCTGCCATCAATAGCAGCGAGCGGACCGGCGAGGCCCCAAATATTAAGCGGCTAACTTATCAACCACTTCGACCAGCCCTTTGACGGCATTGACCGAGTGGTCGAACATTTTCTGCTCTTCCGCGTTCAGCTTCACTTCGATGATGCGCTCGACGCCGCCGGCGCCGATGATGCACGGCACGCCGATATACAGGCCCTTAACGCCGTATTCACCGTTCAGCTTCGCCGCGCACGGCAGGACGCGCTTCTTGTCCTTGAGGTAGCTTTCCGCCATGGCGATTGCCGAAGACGCTGGGGCATAGAACGCCGAACCGGTTTTCAGCAGGCCGACGATTTCGGCGCCGCCGTCGCGGGTGCGCTGAACCATCTGGTCCATTTTCTCCTGCGACGTCCACCCCATCTTGACGAGGTCGGGCAAAGGAATGCCCGCGACGGACGAATAACGGACCAGCGGCACCATCGTGTCACCATGACCGCCCAGGACGAAGGCGCTGACATCTTCGACCGAAACCTTGAACTCTTCGGCCAGGAAGTAACGGAAACGCGCGCTGTCCAGAACGCCGGCCATGCCGACGACCTTATTGGCCGGGAAACCGGTGGCGCGCTGCATGACTTCGACCATCGCGTCCAGCGGGTTGGTGATGACGATCACGAAGGAGTTGGGGGCGTTGGCCTTGATGCCTGCGCCGACCGTGTTGACGATGCCCGTGTTCGTGGCGATCAGGTCGTCGCGGCTCATGCCCGGTTTGCGCGGAATGCCCGCGGTCACGATAACGACGTCTGCCCCGGCCAGTGCCTCATATCCGTTCGAACCCGAAATCTTGGCGTCGAAACCTTCAACCGGCGATGCCTCCGCGATATCGAGGCCCTTGCCCTGCGGCACGCCTTCCGCGACGTCGACCAGGACGATGTCGCCCAGTTCTTTGAGGCCGGCCAGCAAAGCCAGCGTTCCGCCGATTTGACCTGCACCGACCAGACCGATTTTTGCACGTGCCATTTTTCAGTACTCCCTTATGGTTTTTTTGCATTGCGAAATTAGGCCGGATTCACGGGGTACACAACCCCCTGCCACTCCTGACCAACAGGTCAGCGAGCCGACCGGCGAGCCGCGAGCTTATGCGAGCGAAGGGGGAGCGAGTGGCCGGTCAGCAAAGCGCTTGTCGCTTTGCGCCAAGCTGACGAGTGGGGCTTGGCCCCCACATATCAAGCGGCCTTTTTAACGGCTGCCGTCATCAGGCGCTGCATATCGGCGGCGGCCTGCAGGGTTTTATAGGCATCCTGATGGCCGTGCTGAATGGCCATGTGAATGGCGTTCTGGCCGAAATCATCGCACAGCAGAACATCCGCGCCCTGTACCACCGCAATACGGATGCCATGGCAGTCGCCGCGCTTGGCCGCGTTCCACAACATGGTCTGCATATCGATTGTGTTCATGACCCGCAAATTAAGGAAAACCTGTGGCAGACGTCAAGTTTTGTCGAAACAACCGCTTCAATTCTTTGAAAATTCAGGAATTTTTTCCCTGCAGGGCGTAAGTCCGGCACAGGTTTAAAGCCCGTACCGGCTCCATTCACTGCGGTCTTCCACGGCGGCCAAAGCCTGCACCACCAGGTCTTCACGCGGGCCTTTGGTGTTCAGAAGCGACTGAAGAAACGGCTTCTCCAGCGCGAATTCCATCAGGCGCACCTTCTCGCCGTATTTTTCGTGATAAACGCCGCGCACATCGCCCTCGGCATCGGCCAGTCCCGCCTGCACCCCGCCTGCGCCGGTCCATATCTGGCCTTCGAACAGGTCGGCGTCAGTTCCTTTCAGGCGGGCGCCGCGGCGCTCCTTCACCCATGCGATGAACTGCGCGTGAATTTCGTCCTGCAACTGGCGCAGGCGTGTGACGTCTTGCGCCTTTTCCGGCAGGAACGGATCCAGCATCGATTTGGAATGACCGGCGGTGTAGACGCGGCGGTGAATTTTGTGTTTTTCGATGAAATCTTCGAAACCGAAACCGGCGGCGATCACGCCGATCGATCCGACCAGCGACGACGGCTGCACATAGATTTTATCGGCGGCGCAGGCCAGCCAGTATCCGCCCGATGCGGCCACGTCTTCGACGAAGGCGGTGACGGGCATTTTCTTTTCCTGCGCGCATTGACGGATCAGACCCGCCAGCAGCGATGCCTGCGCGGGCGCACCGCCCGGGCTGTTGATGACGACGGCGACCTCGCGCACGTCTTTGACCGCAAAGGCACGCTCGATCAGCTCTGCATATTTTGCATACGATAATCCACCCTTGCGCATGGCCTGATCGGCCAGCACCCCGGACAGGCGGACAACCGCCACTTTGGGACGCTGGGTCATAAAATCGCCGATAAACGGCATGTCGGCCAGAAAGTCTTGGATCATGCCCCATGACCTTAGCAGCTGGCATGGCTTTTGCTAGAGTGAGATTCGTATAAAGCAAGATCCGCCATGAAAATCATCGTCCAGCTATCCCTCGCCCTTTTGACCTTCCTTGTTTTCTCCGCCTGCGCCAACACGCGCTACGGAATTCAGCAGGACGCCCGCCGCGCGGGTGAAAAAACCCAGGAAATCGGTCAGATATTAACGACTCCTTGAATCACCAGCAGCGAGCCGACGGGCGAGCCGCGCGGCTTATCCGCGCGAAGCCAAAGTTTTACGCAGTAAAACGGTCCGGCGTCTGAGGGCCCATATTGGGGTCCACTCCGTAATATCCGGAACTTTTTAGCGGCCTATACGTTTTCTTCTTACCAACCCGGAGAAGAACCAATGAAACGTATCCTGACCCTCGCCTTGCTTGCCATCGTCACCGTCACGTCCCTGACTGCCTGCCAGAACACCTGGCACGGCGCCGGTAAAGACGTCGAAAACGTCGGCGAAAAAATGCAGGACCCGAGCCGCTAAGGCTTGGCGCTAAAGCGGATGCGCGTGGTTTAAAATATCCAGCGCCCTGGATGTCCACGCGCCGTCCGCCTCATGCAGGACAATCCCCGGATGGATGACCATCGGGGATTTTCTGTTTTTAAGCGCGCGGATAATGACGCGGTGCGCAGGCTCCCCCGCATGGGGGTGCAGCGCCCATAATTCAACGCCGCCAAACCGCGTGCCCAAGGCCTGGATGATTTTATCGGCATGGTCGGCGCGGTGGATGATGGTGACCGACCCTTCGGGTCTGACCGTGCGCTGCAGACAGTCGATCCAGTCCGACAGGACGGCATCGCCCTTCGCGCTGCCCATCTGTTTGGCGCGCACCGGATCCGGGCTTTTATACCATGTCCCCGGCTGCATGAAGGGCGGGTTGCATACGGCATGGTCGAAGCAATCGGGTTTAAGCGCGGTTTTATCGCGCACATCGCCGATCACGAATTCGGATGTCCACCCGTTCAGCGTCGCGGACTGCGCCGCAAGGGCAATCAGCTGCGCCTGGTAATCCATGCCTGTGATGCCCACATCGACACGCGCGCGCACGCAAAACCCCACGGCCCCGGTCCCGCACCCAAGATCCAGCACATGGTCGCCCGGACGGGCCGGAACGGCGGCGGCCGCCATCACGGCATCCAGCCCCGCACGCAGGCCCTCCACATTCTGGAGAATCCTGACGCCGCCCAGAAGCGTCGTCTCGTCACTGTTTGCCTTGGACATATAATCTCTATAAAAGAAGCCTATGACTGCTTTTAAGCTCAACGCCGGGTCTCCGCAACCGGACGATTTGCAAACCAAATCCACGCCGCTGGACCGGCTCGCGGCGGACCTGCATGCCGAGATGGACGCGACCAATGCCACCATCATCGACCGCTCGAAATCCTACATCCCGCTGATCTCGCAGATCGCTGAATACCTGATCGCCGCCGGCGGCAAACGCATTCGCCCCCTGCTCACCATTGCCGCCGCCTCGCTCTGCGGCCAGACCGACGGCGCGCCGCGCGTCGCCGCCGCTGTCGAATTCATTCACACCGCAACCCTGCTGCACGACGACGTCGTCGACGAAAGCGCCCAGCGCCGCGGCAAGCCTGCCGCCAACATGGTCTTCGGCAACAAGTCGACGGTATTGGTGGGCGACTTCCTGTTTGGCCGCGCGTTCGAACTGATGGTCGAAACCGGCGATATCCGCATTCTCGATATCCTCTCACGCGCCAGCCGCATCATCTCCGAAGGTGAAGTGCTGCAGATGGCCCTCACCGGCGATCTGTCCATCACGCTCGACCAGTACCGTGCCGTCATCGACGCGAAAACGGCGGCGCTCTTTTCCGCCGCCGCGCAGGCCGGCGCGGTGTGCGGCGGGGCCGACGAAAAACAATCTCTCGCCATGCGCGACTATGGCCACCACCTCGGCATGGCCTTCCAGATGATTGACGACGTCATGGATTACGAAACCGCGTCCGGCGCCATGGGCAAGGATGCAGGCGACGATTTCCGCGAAGGCAAGATGACCCTGCCCGTGATCCTGGCGCTGGCCGCCGCCGACGACACCGAACGCGCCTTCTGGTCCCGGACCATGAAGGACCACGACCAGACCGACGCCGACCTGGCCCAGGCCCGCAGAATCATTGCCCGTCACGACACCGCCGCCGCTGGCCGGGCCCTTGCGCGGGACCATGCCCATGCGGCCCGCCATGCCCTCGAAACCTTGCCGGAAAGCCCGATGCGGGGGGTTTTGGACGAATTGCTTGACTTTGTGGTCAC
>CALBME010000102.1 GCA_937896295.1 uncultured Micavibrio sp.
GTGCTCTTCCGATCTTCGGATCGACGATGACCCAGCGCCCGGCATCCCGCACCAGCGCAAAGCAATGTCGGAAACCGGGTTTCAGAAGGCGCAGGAAACCGGCATCGGCACGCCCTGAAAACGCGATATAGATATCGGATGGAGTGCCGGTCATAGAAACGCACCCGCGCCCTGGGCCTGCATCTTTGCCCAGATCGGCACGACGATCGGATCGTTAAGAATGCCGCGCACACGATCCTTCATGATCATCTTGTCGATCAGCACGGGTTCGAGAACGCGCATGGCTTCGGCCCACAATGTGGCGGCGCGGGCTTCCGACTTGCGCCAGCACTCGGGGGCCATCTGGCGCACGCCGTAAAAACGCAAAACCCGCAAATGGTCCATCATCAGCCGGCGGGTGCGGTACAGCCGGTCGAGAATGCGCAGGATATCGACAGGTTCGCACGGACGGCGGACATTTCCCCGCGCGGCCGTATAACGTGCGCCGTCCAGCCGGGCCTGATTTGCATCGATGAACCAGAACCAGACTTCTTCGGGACTGGAAAATGGAACGCATTCCTGATGACTGGTCTGGGCGGGGGCGTGGGGAGGACGGGACATGCGCTTCTCTTTCGGGGTTGGTTTTGTTCCTGCTTTGTTCTATAAAGCCGGAACACCCACCCTGAAGTCAAGGAATATTTTCCTACAAAACGATATGACCTTGAAGGCGCTTGGGAATTCAGTCTTGTTTACGATAACCGATTCCTATAAGACAGTTTTCCTAGTGCGTATTCCTCGTTAAGGTTGCTCTCCTTCAATGATTTCCCACGACACCATCTGGATTGCCATCGACCGCCTTGCTGAAAGCGCGGGGTTCTCGACCTCTGGCCTTGCCCGCAAGGCCGGTCTTGATCCCACCGCCTTCAACCGGTCCAAACGCATTTCGCCGGAAGGCAAACCGCGCTGGCCTTCAACCGAAAGCATTTCCAAGGTGTTGCAGGTCACCGGCGCATCGATGACGGAATTTATCGCGCTTGTTGAAACACGCGAGATCGTCATCAACCCGCCCGGTCCCCGCCCCATTCCCCTTCTGGGCCTCGCCCAGGCCGGCCGGGACGGATATTTCGATGATTCCGGCTTTCCTGCCGGCGCAGGCTGGGACGAAGTCCGCTTTCCCGACGCCCATGCGTCTGACGAAAATGCCTACGCCCTCGAAATTCAGGGCGATTCCATGCTGCCGCTGTACCGTGACGGCGACATCATCGTGGTCAGCCCGACGGCCCAGCTGCGCAAGGGCGACCGCGTCGTGGTCAAAACCCGCAAAGGCGAGGTGATGGCCAAGGAACTGATGCGCAAAACGGTTCAGAAAGTCGACCTGAAATCCCTGAACGCCGATCACGACGACCGCAGCCTTCCATCCAGCGACATCCTCTGGATCGCCCGGATTCTCTGGGTCAGCCAGTAAGGCTGGACTCGGTCCCCTCCGGCTGGCAAAACCATAAGGTCAAACCTTAAGGGAACCACCATGGCCTCGCCCCAAGACATGGCGCTTAAAACCGCCCGCATCCTGCTCGATACCAAATCGGTTCTGTTCAACATCGACCCGCCCTTCACCTACACATCGGGCCGCAAGGGGCCGGTCTATGTCGATTGCCGCCGCCTGATTTCCTTCCCAGCCGAGCGCAAGATCCTGATGGATTTTGCCGCTGACACCATTCGTGCGCAGGCTCCCGATATCGATGTCATCGCAGGCGGGGAAACAGCTGGCATTCCCTATGCCGCCTTCATCGCAGACCGCATGACTTTGCCCATGATCTACATCCGCAAGAAACCCAAAGGCGTGGGCCGGAACGCCCAGATCGAGGGTCATCTTGATAACAACAAACGCGTGCTGATCTGCGAAGATCTTCAAAACTACGGCAATAGCGTCAAAGTCTTCGTCGACGCATTGCGCGCAGCCGATGCCACCGTCGATACGGTGTTCGTCCTCTTCACCTATGCTCATGCCAGCAGCAAACAGGCCATGGACGATATGGGCCTTAAGCTTCTCAGCCTGTCGAACTGGCAGGCAGTGATCGAGGTGGCACGCGCCGAAAAACGCTTTGATGCAAAAGTCATCGACTCGGTCGAGGCTTTCCTGGCCGACCCGGTCGCATGGTCGGTCGCCCATGGCGGCAAGGGCGAAGATGCAAGCGGCGTAGCGGCATGAAAATCGCGCTGCTCAGTTCCGGTAAGGGCGACCTCGCGGCAGAAGCCCAGGCCCTGCGAAACAAACTTGGCGATATCGCCCCCGCCGATGCCGACGTGATCGTCACCATGGGTGGTGACGGTTTCCTGTTACGCGCGCTGCACGAACATGTGCACCTCAACAAACCCTTTTACGGCCTCAATCGCGGCACTCACGGCTTTCTGCTGAATAAATTCAATCCCGGCGATGACGTGGAAAAACTGACGGCGGCGGCAAAGCCGGTACGGGTGCACCCCTTACGCATGGTCGCAACCTCAGCCGACGGTAAGACGCACGAACAGATCGCCTTCAACGAAGTTGCCCTGACCCGTACAGGGGTGCAGGCCGCCAAGCTGCGCATTTCCGTCGACGGTGCGCTGCGCATGGAATGCCTGGTGGGTGACGGCGCGCTTGTTTCCACCCCCATGGGCTCCACCGGCTCGCCCATGGCGCGCCAGGCGGCGAACCGGGCGCAGATGGAGAAGGCCGAGTTCCTGCGCGCCTACCAGACGGCGTACGGCCACCTGCACGGCGCCGACTATGCGTGGATGCAGTACGCCAACGACAACCCGATCTTCTCCCGCGAGAAGCAGGGCGAGATCAACGACAAGCGCACCGATTGGAGGACGTATTTCTCCAAGCAGCGCAGCGGCGGCAGCAGCGTCCAGTCGAGCCGCGGCCGCGGCTGCGCCTGCACCTGACCGAGCCAGGACAGCCCGCGCGTGCCCGGCCGGTGCGACTTGGCCATCTCCGGCATCAGGTCGAGCACCCCCTGGGCCGGCGGCTGCGCCGGCGCCGCGGTCTGCCCCAGCAGCCCGCGCAGCTGCGCCAGCGCGCCATCCGGTGCGCCGATGAAGGTCTCCAGGCGTTG
>CALBME010000103.1 GCA_937896295.1 uncultured Micavibrio sp.
CGTATGTGCAGATGGAATTCCCCGTTCCCGATCGCGGCAAAAACGTTTTCCGCCTTGCCTCCGCCCCCTTGGGCGAAACGCAGGGCGAACGGGAAATCGTGCTGCTGGAATGGTTTTCAAAAAACGCGCGCGCACGCGACACCATCAAGGGATTCTACCTTGAGGAAATCGCACCGCATGTGCCGTTCACGCGCCTGTTCCGCCTGCCCGCCAAATGGGCATATGAATTCATGATCCGCAAAACGCTGGGCCGCAAGTTCAAGAACCATATCGGCCACCAGTACACATGCCTGAGCGAACCGGATTTCGAACGCATCCTCTCCCGCAGCATCGGCGCGCGCATTCTTTACACCGCGCCGTGGCGCAACGCCCATATCGTGCGCACCCATTACGAGGGCAGCTTCAGGCTTTACACCGCCGAGGGCAAGGCACGCGGCTACATGCCCCCCGCCCATATCATCGTCGCACAAAAGGTCCCGCTGGGCCGCGCGCTGAAAGTGGCCGAACTGCGCCCCAGCCCCGACGCGCCGCAATCCCTGTCCGTTCAGGCGGTCCGCGACGACCGCAGCGGCGAAATCATGGACGTGGTCAGCCGCGATGTCCCGGCGGTCGACATCATCCCCTACTTCCTGACCTCGGACGGGCGCATCAAGATCGTGCTGCGTGCCGACGCGGGCAAGGGTCTTGCCAACCTCACGCCGCGCAGCCGCGCCAACATCGACGGCAAACGCTGGTCGGGCCACATGGTGTCCGCCCCCACCCTGACCGTGCAGGAACTGGAAGGGTTCGATCACGCATCCGCAGGCGCGGTCGCGCGCCTGATGGTGCAGAAATTCGGACTCCAACCCACACACGGCAAAATATTCGAAACCGGCCCGCGCGGTTTCCCGTCCCCCGCCATGATCGACGAGCGGCTGGAGACATTGTTCATCAACGTCACGAAGCCCGAGGCATCAGCCCTGCGCGTTGCGACGGCCCGCGACGCCCTGCGCCTGAAATGCTATGACGCGGAAGACATACTGCGCGCCACCGGCGCGGGCTTCATCCCCAGCGCGTGGATGGACATCCAGATACAGGAACTGATGCGCAGGAACGGCATCAAGCGCACGCCGTGGCTGCATGAAGGCGTGCCGCTGGCCTATGATCCGCCGCCGGCCGACCAGATGCTGATCGCCAAAAAAATCCTGAAAAGCAAACCGCGCAAGGATAAACCGGCGGGCCAGATGTACACGCTGGGCAAGACAGGCTCAAAATGGCCGCTGACCACCGGCGCGTTCCGCCCCATCCGCGGCAAGGCGGGACAGATTACGACGATGCGGTCATCCTTCGTCGAACAGGGCCGTATCGACGGCGTTCTGCGCGGCATGAGCGCGCACGACATGGACTTCGCCGTCCCCCAGACCGACCACCTGAACATCGCCGCGATCATGCCCCTGACCGAAGACCTGCAGGGCAACACGCTTGTCGGTTTTGAATTCAAGGAACTGCCCGTTCCGTCCCGCTTCGGACAGGAAGAAGCCATGATGAACCTGCCCACCCTGCCCCTGCCGGCGCACATCACGGACGTCGAGGAGGCGCGCGCCTACATCGCCGAACAGTTCGACGTCGAACTGGTGCGCGTGGCGCCGATGGGCGAAAGCTTTTTCACCTTTGTCGACATGATGCCCCAGCGCGTCTTTCCCTTTATGCTGACGCGTTATCCGCGCCGCAGGAATCTGCGCATGCGATACATGGCGACCACCGACCTGCTGGACCTGACCGATACGGACTTTGCCGACTCGATCCTGTGGAAATGGGGCTTTGCCAATGCGCTGTTATGCTGCGACAACCAGCAGGTGCAGGGTTGGGACCTCGGCTATCGCCAGGAAGCCCGCAACCGCGTCTTTGGCGCCAACCAGCCGAAATACCATTCGGCATCGGCCAGCTTCGCAGAAAGCCGAAAACCCGCCCCCACGCCCAAGCCCGCCGACCGGCGCAATAAAATCGTTTAAAAACAATAACTTTTCAGACCTATACCAAGGTATTAGAACCCTTGCGCGATGGCATTAATTTCCATATTTGATATGCTGAAGATATGAAGATTTACGCGAGCAAGCCTCTCGAAACCCTCAATGCGGATGACCGCAAAATCGTATGGGATTTGATGAACGAAGTGCTCGCCGCCCAAGCCGACATCGCCCGCGCCGAACCCTTTTATTTTGAATACTGCAATATCTGCATGATGTTCGACCCGACCAGCGATTTCCTGTTCGAAATTCCGGACATGCCGCTGCCTTCACTGGGCGGGCATGTTGACGGCCACCTGATTTTGGCAGCGTACAGCGCCGCCAATGACCGCCTTCCACACACTTTGGAAGATTCCCTGCTTTGACCCTGAATTGACCTGATACGGGGCAAGCGACTTGAAACGTCACTTGCCCCCTTTTTTTTAATGATGCCCGTGCGCGGCATGCCCGCACTGGCCGCAGCATCCATTGTCCTTGCGATGCGCTTCGATGATGCGCATCAGGTCGTCCTTGAGATGAACGCGTAAGGATTTGAGTTTATGCTCGGCATCCTCGCCCTGCGGTGCGACACCGTTTTCACTGTTCTCGATATCATGCGACACCTGCTCATAACGTTCCAGCAGGCGGGCGAAATGCGCATCCGCCATGCGCAGGTCATGGATAAGGCCTTTGCATTCCGGCAATTCACCGGCAAGACCGCGGGAAGGATGGGACATGGCACGAAACTCCTTTTTCTTTAAGGGTATGACGCAAGACCCCGCCCCACTTTGATTTTGGTCAACTGGCGGCTGAAATCCTTGCCCTGCCCGCTTTTGCCTTTAACATGCGCCCCATGTCCGCCCTTTCGAACATGACCGCACAGACCACGTCACTGGCCGTTCAGGCCGGACGCTGGGCCGCGCTGACACCGGACGGCGAGGTACTGGACGGTACGCTGCCGGAAATCACCGGCCTGCCCGCGGGCGTGCCGGTGCTGGTCTGTCACCTGCCCTATATCGCCAGCCGCGCCACCCTGCCAGGTGGCGTTCTGGACGTGCTGGAGCTGTTTGCGTTCGTGCGTCCGGCGGTCTTTTGCGTACCCACCATCGGCGGCCTTGCCAGCGCCCTTAAAATCCCGATGCCGCAGACACCCGAAGACGCCGCCATGACGTTAAGCCAGTGCGCGAACGAATTGCTGCTGGAACTGGCGGGCAACACGGATGTCAAACTGGCCGATCTGGCACGCGCCATGGGCGCCAATGGCCAGGGCTGGGGCTGGACGCCCTTTGTGCTGGCCGCGATGGGACAGACATACAACCCTGCCGAGGCGGTGCGGTCGCGCGACGCGCTTTCGACTTGGCGCACCCTGCCCGAATGGGGCGAGGATGCGCCCCCGCCCCCGCCATCCAGCAACCCCGTCACCGGCGAACAGGCACGCGAGCACCTGCACGACCTGATCATCCGCCGCCGCGGATCGGGGCGGTCCGGCAACGTGCGCGTCGCGCAGGAAAATTATACGACGCGCGTGGTGGCCGCCTTCGCCCCGCGTGAGAAGGAAAACGAACCCCACATCGTGACGGCGGAGGCCGGGACCGGCGTCGGCAAGACGCTGGGTTATCTGGCACCGTCACAGCTATGGGCCGAGGAGAACGAGGGTTCGGTCTGGATTTCGACCTATACCCGCAACCTGCAGCGCCAGATCGATGCCGAACTGGAAACCCTTTACCCCGACCGCGAGGAACGCACGCGCAAGGCGGTGATCCGCAAGGGCCGTGAAAACTACCTGTGCCTTCTCAATTTCGAGGATCTGACCGGCGCGGCGCAGACCGCGCGCGATCCACGCACCATTGTCGCCGCCGGCCTTATGGCCCGCTGGGTCGGCGCCACGCGCGAGGGCGACCTGTCCGGCAATGACTTCCCCGGCTGGCTGCCCGGCCTGCTGGGACAGGAGAATTCCACCGGCCTGGCCGACCGGCGCGGTGAATGCATTTACGCCGCCTGCGATCATTATCACCGCTGTTTCATCGAACGCGCCCAGCGCCGCGCCAAGCGCGCCCGGCTTGTCATCGGCAACCACGCGCTGGCCATGATCACGCTGGCGCTGGCGGCGGACAACGATGCCCTGCCCACGCGTTTCGTCTTCGACGAAGGTCACCACCTGTTCGACGCGGCGGATTCAACCTTTGCCAGTCACCTGACCGGCGCGGAGGGGTATGATTTCCGCCGCTGGGTTCTGGGGCCGGAAGACGAAACATCGGCCCCGCGCAGCCGCCAGCGCCGCGCCAAGGGCCTGCGCAAGCGCCTTGAAGGGCTGATCACCGATGACAGCCCCGCGGTCAAGCATCTGGAAGACGCACTGCATGCCGCCCGCGCCCTGCCCGGCCCCACATGGCGCAAGAATATCGGCGCCCACCAGCCCAAGGGACCGGTGGAGGCGTTCTTAAGCGCCGTCCGCGACCAGGTAAAGGCCCGCAGCACAGACCCCGCATCCACGTGGTCGATTGAATGTGACGTTCACCCGCTGGAACCGCATGTCGTGACCACTGCGCCCGAGGCCATTGCCGCCCTGCGCGCGCTGCACCGCCCATTGCTGGCCCTGTCCGCCACGCTGCGTGAAAAACTGGAAAAGGAATACGAGGACCTGACCGCCGATTTCCGCGGACGTCTCGACGCGCTGTCGCGCGGACTGGAACGCCGCGCCACCAATGTCGTGGCCGCATGGATCGGGATGATCGAGGCCCTGCGCGAACCGGCCGGCGCCTATCGCCCCCAGCCCCTGCACGGACTTGCCGACCTGACGCCCCCGGTTGCGGACGCCGGCGACGCCTTCGGACCCAGCCCGGTGGACGGGGGCGGGCATGTCGACTGGTTTGAAATCACCCGCATCGACGGGCGCGACTACGATGTCGGCTTTTTCCGGCATCACCGCGACCCGGCCCAGCCCTTTGCCGCCGAACTCAAACCCCACGCGCATGGCGTGCTGGTGACATCCGCTACGCTCAAAAGCAGCCGCGCCGATGATGAGGCCGCGTGGATGGAAACCGACCGCATGACCGGCGCGGGATCGATGGCGCATCTGTCGCCCGTGCGCGTCGGCATTCCCAGCCCCTTCAACTACAAGGACCAGACACGGGTCATCATCATCCGCGACGTGCCCAAGAACGATATCGCCCTGCTGGCCCGCGCGTACGAGGCGCTGTTCACAGCGTCAGGCGGCGGGGCGCTGGGCCTGTTCACCGCCATTCACCGCCTGCGCGGCGTGCAGGCACGCCTTGCCCCCGCGCTGGAGCCACGGGGCATACCGCTTTACGCCCAGCACGTCGATAACGTCGATATCGGCACGCTGGTCGACATCTTCCGGATCGAGGAGGATTCCTGCCTGCTCGGCACCGACGCCGTGCGCGACGGGGTGGACGTGCCGGGGCGGTCCTTACGCCTGATCGCCTTTGACCGGGTGCCGTGGCCGCGCCCGACCATCCTGCACCGCGAACGCCGCAAAACCTTCGGCGGCAAGGCCTATGACGAAAGCATGACACGCATGAAGCTGCGCCAGGCCTATGGCCGACTCATCCGCAGTTCGTCCGACCGCGGGGTCTTCGTCATGCTGGACGGAAGCTTTCCCACCCGGCTGGAGGACTCGTTCCCCGCCGATGTGACGATTACCCGCACCACCCTCGACGAGGCGGTTGCCATGGTGCGCGGCTTCTTCGATTCGACGAAACCCCAATAAAACACGGCACTTTCTTTCAAACTTGGTTTGACGCCCGGTCAAAGCCGAGGGTCTTGGCCGTGGAAAATTTTGCCAAGTTGGGAAAAACCGCTTGTCACGACCGAAAAAAAGCCCATGATTTTTCTTACGTGCGTGCCTCTGGCCTTCGTGGGTTAAGTAACGGCGTAAAACTTGGATTGTTTTGGGTGCCAAGACCCTCAAAGCGGTTTTCAGTAAAGGTTTTATGCTCATGGATATCCTGACCCACGCGCCGGCCGCGCAAGCCGCCCCTGATCCCGTACAAGACGCCGTCCGCAACGATGCCGCCGTCTTTGCCGCGCGCCTGTCCCAGTACCTGCCCGAAAAGCCGGTGCCGCGCCTGGGCGTAACCCGCGACAACTTCATCTCCAAGACGGAAAAGGCCGCCAACCGTATCTCGCCGGACGTCTACCTGACCCAGCGGATCCTGCCGCCCATCGTCCCGCGCAATGCCAGCTCAGCGGCCGCCCGCCTGCTGCAACGAGTCAGCGAGTCGGCTGTTTCGATGTGGCGCAACCCCGTGCGTATGCGCATCCAGCGCTGGAGCCGGCGCGAACTGATGCACGTCTTTAACGGCTTTTTCCACGCCGCGATCGACGATCCCGAACGGTACGAGACCTTTGGCCGCTGCTACACCTGTCCGGACCCGTTCCGGAACGACGATCCGCCCTACAAGGCAGCCTTCATCATCTGACATGAAAAAAGGCCGTGTTTTACGGCCTTTTTTCATCGCCGGCCGCTTCCAAACCGGGTGGCAATCTTGTCCGAAAAAAGACATTTGGTTCAACCTGTTGATAGCTGGAAAAAAGGTTCTAGTTTTTTCTTTACACGGGACAGAAATTGATTGTATCAACTGCCCCATTGGCTCATGATGAGAGTCGACACGTACGTGCCCCTGGCCTGAAATAGTGGTTTATGCAACGGCGTAAAACTTGGATTGTTTTGGGTGCCAAGACCCACAACGGTTTTCAGTAAAGGTTTTATGCAATGCCTATTTACGCTACCGCCTGGGGACACACCCCCCCTATTGTACAAAAAACGGGTTCCACCTTTTTGACGCGTAAGCGCGCCTAATCGCGTTTTCGCCTGGCCGACCTGTATGAGTCAGCCGGGCAAAAGTTCGATTTTGAAGGAGGACTCACATGTCTCATTCCATCCCGCAGAACACCGCAGCCCCGCGCATCAAGACGCCGCTGGTCCAGCAATATCACGGCGACGTCGCTGACGTGGTCCGCTCGATTCAGCCTGCGCGCCCCCTGTACCTGACCTGGCCCGAGCGCCTGGCCGACAACGCGAAGCAGTTCCTGACCCAGTTTCCGGGCGAAACCGTCTATGCCACCAAGTGCAACGCGGACAAGGCTGTCATTCAGGCCCTGTACCGTGCCGGCGTGCGCGCATTTGACGTCGCCAGCATCGACGAGGTGCGTCTGGTGCGTAAAATTGCGCCCCGCGCCAAGCTGTACTTCATGCACACCATCAAGTCGCCCGAAGCGATTGCCGAGGCCTACAAGGTCCACGGCGTGCGCGCCTTCGTGCTCGACAGCATGGACGAGCTGTACAAAATCATGCGTTCGACCGAACTGGCTCAGGATCTCGAGCTGTTCGTGCGCCTCGCCTTGCCGAAAAACAGCAAGGCCGCCATCGACTTTTCGTCGAAATTCGGCGCCCTGCCCTATGACGCAGCCGAACTGCTCAAGGCCTGCCGCCCGGTCGCCACGCGCCTTGGCCTGTGCCTGCATGTCGGCACGCAGACGATCGACCCGGCCGCTTACAAGCGCGCCATCAAGGTCGCCAACCGCGTGATCCGCGCATCGAAAGTGACCCTCGACGTCCTCGACATCGGCGGCGGCTTCCCGGTTCAGTATCCGGGCCAGCCTATCCCCGCCTTTGGCGAGTACATGGACACGATCATGACCGCCCTGCGCGCCGAGAAACTCGACCACCTGCCGCTGATGTGCGAGCCGGGCCGCGCCCTCGTGGCCACTGCCGGTTCGCTGGTCGTGCGCGTGGAAGCCCGCAAAGGCGACCTGCTGCACATCAACGACGGCACCTATGGCGGCCTGTTCGACGCCGGCAAGCAGATCAAGGGCCGCTTTGCGACCCGCGCGATCGCAGCGCCCGCCGGTCAGGTCCGTTCGGGCGAACAGACGGGCTTCCGCTTTGCCGGTCCCACCTGCGATTCCATCGACATGATGCAGGGTCCGTTCATGCTGCCCGACGACGTCGTCGCGGGCGACTGGATCGAGATCCAGGTCATGGGCGCGTATTCGCAGTCGATGCGCTCGGACTTCAACGGCTTCGGCGCATCGATGCGCGCCCTGATGGCCGGGAAGTAACCTCCCCTAAAACCATAAGATTCCAGCGGAAATTTGTTGAATTTCCGCTGGGGATGCTTAGTTTAACCCTGAAATCCTGAACATGTTGGAGAAGTAGTATGAGCGCAAACGCAAGCCGCAAAGTGACCAGCAACAAGAAAGCCGAACTGCTTTCCAAAGTGGTCGAACACATCGATATCAAGTCCTTCGACGCCCGCCCCATCGTCAATTCGATGGCCAAGATGTCGTTCACCAGCCGCGACATGGCGCGTGCGACCGAAATCTACAACATGATGCTGAACGACAAGGACTGCGCGATCTTCCTGACGCTCGCGGGCTCGACCTCGGCTGCCGGCTGCATGGACATTTACGCCGACCTGATCAAGAACAACATGATCGACGGCATCGTCGCCACCGGCGCATCCATCGTCGACATGGACTTCTTTGAAGGCCTTGGCTTCAAGCACTATCAGGGTCACAAGGAAGGCCAGGCCGGTGTTAATGACGGCCAGCTGCGTGAACTCTACATCGACCGTATCTACGATACGTATATCGACGAGGAAGACCTCCAGGCCGTTGACCACACGATCTTCGAGATCGCGCAGACCTGCGAACGCCGCCCCTATTCGTCCCGCGAATTCATCCGCGAAATGGGCAAATACCTGGTCAAGCACGGCAAGAAGGAAAACAGCCTCGTCAAACTCGCCTACGAGAACGACGTGCCCATCTTCTGCCCGGCTTTCTCGGATTCTTCCGCCGGTTTCGGCCTGGTCAAACACCAGGTGGAAAACCCCGGCAACTACATGTCGATCGACTCTGTCGCCGACTTCCGCGAACTGACCGACCTGAAAATCCACGCCGGTACCACAGGCCTGTTCATGGTCGGCGGTGGCGTGCCGAAGAACTTCGTGCAGGACACGGTCGTCTGCGCCGAAATCCTGGGCCACGAAGACGTCGCCGTGCACAAATACGCCGTGCAGATCACGGTGGCCGACGTGCGTGACGGCGCCTGCTCGTCCTCGACGCTGCAGGAAGCCGCAAGCTGGGGCAAGGTCACGACCGTTCACGAACAGATGGTCTTCGCCGAAGGCACATCCGTCATCCCGCTGATGATGTCGGCGGCGTACCACGAAGGCGCCTGGAAACAGCGCAAGAAACGGGCGCTCGCAAAACAGTTCAAGAACGACAAATAAGATACTGAAAACCCCGGCGAAAGCCGGGGTCATTCCTTGAAGGAGATTTCCATGCCCGCCAAGCCGCAAATCATGACACACCCTGTCGAAGTCATGCCCGTTCCCGCCGAATGGGCACCGCAGGCCCGTATCTGGACCGCCTTCCCCAGCCACGCCGATCTGTGGCTCGACAACCTCGCCCCCGCGCAGGAGGAGGTCGCCGCCATGATCCGCCATCTGGTCGAGGGCAAGACCCCCGTCACCGTGCTGGCCATGGGCGACGCGGCGATCAAACGCGCCAAAGACCTGGTCGGCGACATCGCCACGATCATCCCCGGCAATTTCGGCGACATCTGGCTGCGCGATACCGGCCCCATTTTCGTGAAAACGTCCGAAGGCCTGCGTGCCGCGCGTTTCAAAACAAATGGCTGGGGCGGAAAATACGATCTGGAACATGACGACACGGTCGGCGACGAAGTCGCCGCCGCCGCCGGCACACCCATCATCCGCAACGACTTCATCATTGAGGGTGGCGCGCTGGAACATGACGGTCAGGGCATGATCCTGACCACGCGCCAGTGCGTGCTTAACAAGAACCGCAATGGCTGGGACCAGATGACCGCCGAACGCGCCATCA
>CALBME010000104.1 GCA_937896295.1 uncultured Micavibrio sp.
GGTGATTGCGAAGCTCCTCGGATGAAACGAAGTGTCATCAAGGCCATAATCATGGCCCGCGATCTTACGCGAGCGACGCCCGGCGTGTGAGGGGCATAAAAATATGAAAGATATAATGAACAAGCTCCGCAAAATCTGTCTCGCCCTGCCCGACGCGTATGAGGTCGAGACATGGGGCGAACCCACCTTCCGCACCGCGAAGGGCAAAATCTTCTGCATGCAGCAGCGTGACGGCACACGCAAAAACATCTGGTTCAAGGCCCCTCCCGGCAGCCAGCAGATTTTGGTGGAGGCTGCACCGGACGTATTCTTCCGCCCGCCCTATTTCGGGCATAAGGGCTGGGTCGGCATGTGGCTCGATGCGGATACCGACTGGGCGGAGGTTAAGGCCCTGATCGAACGCTCCTACGGCATGGTCGCCCCCAAACGGCGGACGAAAACCGGGTAAACAGAGTCTTGATTGGTTAGGATTAAACCCCTACATAATACCCCCATGACCGAAGCAGCACCGAAAAACGATCATCTCGAACCCGAAGCCCCGGCAGCCGAAAACGCCGCCGATGCCGCCAACGCGCAGGACCATGCCGTTCTGCTGGCCCTTCAGGCTGAACTGGCCGAAACCAAGGATAAAATGCTCCGCGCGCTCGCCGATGCGGACAATGCCCGCAAACGCGCCGAACGCTCCCAGATCGACACGTCCAAATTCGCCGTCGCCGGCTTTGCCCGCGACCTGCTCGACGTGGCCGACAACCTGCGCCGCGCCATCGACGCCGTGCCGCAGGACAAACGCGGCGACGAAATCCTCTCCAACCTCCTTCAGGGGATCGAGGCGACGGAACGCGTGATGCTCTCGACGTTCGAGAAAAACGGCATCCGTAAAATCGCCCCCACGGCGGGCGTCTTCGATCCCAATCATCACGAAGCGATGTTCGAGGCCGAAGTCCCCGGCAAAAAACACGGCGAAATCATCCAGCTCATCGAACCGGGCTACATGATCCACGAACGCCTCCTGCGTCCGGCCCGTGTCGGCGTCGCCAAGGGCGATCCCAGCATCCCGACCAGCCGTACCCTGGACGAAAGCGTCTAAAACTCGCGCGAATCGCACGAATCCTTTAGGACTGGAAAGAAGTATTCACTTCTCCTGATCCGGGGGTTTCTTTCATGAATCGCTACGTCCTGTCCGCCGCCCTGCTGCTGGCCACCACCGGCCTGTCTGCCATCGCCCGCGCCGATGACCCTATCCGCCTCACCAACCGCTCCGTCGTGGCCGAAGTCACCGGCATGACCGATTACCGCGTGCGCGGCATCTCGCGCAGCGACGATCACCCCGCCGCACAGGGCAAACTGGAATTCCAGCACCCGGTGGGCGTCTACGGCGGTGCTCAAGCCACCACGGTCGACCTCAACATCGACGACGATGCCGTCGTCGAAACCGTTCTGTACGGCGGCTACAAGGGCCAGTATGCAGGCATCGATTACGATGCGCGCCTGAACTGGTCGGCCTATCCGGGCGGCGACAATGACGACATGGACTATTTCGAACTGGTCACGCGCGGCGGGTACGATTTCGGCCCCTTCTATGCCGGCCTGACATGGGCGATCTCACCGGACTATCTCAACAGCTCCGGCATGGCGCTGTATTATGGCGGCGATGTCACCGTGCCGCTCGCGGGCGGCTTCTCGCTCGGCGGTCATCTCGGCTTCCAGTTTCTGGACGAAGAAAACCTCTACCTCTCCTCCGACACCATGGATTGGGGTGCCGCGCTTGGCTACAACTACGCGCCCTATGACGTCGATTTCAGCCTTGAATATGTCGACACAGACCTCGACAAAAACGAATGCACGGAAAAATGCGGCGGCCAAGTCCTGCTCAAGGCGTCCAAGGATTTCGGCTGGTAAACACGCATGATGCCGAAACTGATCCTGCAATTCGGGCATTCGGCTGACGGCTTCGTGGGGCGTCCCGGCGAACGCACGACCATGACAGGACGCGAGGGCTGGGCCCGCGTTTACAAGGAACGGGTCGAGGCCGGCGCATTGATGATCGGCATAGGTACCGCCCTTGCCGACAACCCCATGCTCTCCGCCCACGGACACGGCAAAAATCCCATCCGCATCATCGCTGACACGCATGGCCGGCTGACCGCCGCGAACCAGCTGGTCCAGACAGCCGATAAAATCCCGACATGGGTTTTGACGGCACGGGAATCCCTGCCCGACCTCGCCGCGCACGGTGTGCGCGTCATCACCTGCCCGCTGAAGGGCGACCATCTCGACCTGCACGAGGCGCTGCGCAGGCTCGAACTACCCACCCTCATCTGCGAAGGCGGCCCCACGCTGGGCCGCGCGCTGCACGACGAAGGGCTGGTCGATGAACTGGTGCTGATCGAGGCGACGGACGTCACCCTCGGCGATGGCATGGCCCTGCCTGCCCTGCCCGGTTACATGCCGGTTTCGGAAGAACAGCTCGGCACCGATATCTGGCGCGTCTTCCGTCCGGGAAACCGCTAGATTTTTTAAAGCGCGTCTTTTTTCAGATGGGGCATGATATGGCCCAGCTTGTCGGCCTTGGTCTGCAGATACGCGGCATTGTCCACACCGCTGCAGGTCAGGATCGGCACGCGCTGCGCCACGGTGATACCCACATCTTCCAGCGCGCTGACTTTTCGCGGGTTGTTGGTCATCAGGTTGACGCTGGCAACACCCAGCGCGCGCAGCATGTGCACCGCCGGCGCGAAACTGCGCGGGTCGCTCTCAAAGCCCAGCGCGTGATTGGCCTGCACCGTGTCCATCCCCTGCTCCTGCAGGGCATAGGCGCGCAGCTTGTTGACGAGCCCGATCCCGCGCCCTTCCTGCCGGAGGTAGAGCAGCACACCCCACGGCGCGTCGGCCATCGCGTGCAGCGCGGCATGGGCGACGCGGCGGTCGTGCGCGCTCTCCCAGGCCCAGCGGCCCAGGTGCGGATGGCGGCCGAGCAGCACCACGTCGGTGACGCTGGCGCTGAAGGCATCGTGCTGCGCCTGCGGCAGCAGGCCGCGCTGGCGCGCCAGCTCGCCCACCGGCCAGTCGGCCAGCGCCTTGCCCTTGAGCACGATGCTTCCGGCGCGCGGCGCACGCAGCCCGGCCAGCGTGTGCAGCAGCGTGGTCTTGCCGCAGCCGTTGGGCCCCAGCACGCACCACAGTTCGCCGCGATGCACCTGCAGGTCGAGCGCGTCGATCAGCGTGCGCGTGCCGGCCATCACCTGCAG
>CALBME010000105.1 GCA_937896295.1 uncultured Micavibrio sp.
CTGATTGCGCATGAATACGATGGAAATCAGGAAGAAGGTCAGGGCAAGGCCGTTGAGCCACAGGACGAAGATATACGCGGACGAGTCGTACATGCGCCGCTGGGGCATCGAGACCTGAAGCAGCCCGTCCTTAAGCTGGATGAACACCTCGATCTTCTTGTGGTCCATGTCGACATCGACGCTAAAAGGACGGCGCACCTGCGTGACGATGGCGCGGGAGAGCGTATCGGTCAGGCCCGGACCGTCCCCCGCATCGGTCAGCAGCGCGTCGCCTTCGGCCTTCGGGCTGTAGGTGAACAGCATGTCCAGATGCGTGGACATCAGGGCCTTGAGAATTTCAATCGTGTCCTTATCGCGCGGCGCGGCCTCGATCTGGTCGGCGACGGCCGCGATTTCACCGGCCACGGCATAGGCAAGACGTTCGGTCATGCGCGTCCAGTGGCGGTCGAAGAAGATATAGGTCGATGCGCCCTGTAACAGCAAAATGGGCAGCAGGATGATAAGTACGGCCCGCGCGAACAACCCGCGGGGCATCAGATGGCGCATGCGGATGGGAAGTTTCACTTTCATGCGCCGGTATCCGCAGTGGCGCGCAGAAGATATCCCTGTCCGCGCACGGTCTGAACCATCATCGGCAGTTTGGGATCGTCACCCAGCTTGCGGCGCAGGCGCGTGACCTGCACATCAATGGTGCGGTCGGACCCGCCGGACAGGCCAAGCGATGCGGCCAGCGCCTCGCGCCGCACGGGCAGGCCCGGTTTTTCCGCCAGCACCGAAAGCAGCGCCACCTCGTTATTGGTCAGCGCGACAGGCTGGCCCGATGCGTCGTACAGGCAGCGCGCGCCGGAATCGAACACCCACGGACCGATGACCAGGCGTCCGGCGGGGACGGGTTTTTCCGCCGGGCCGGACCGGCGCAGAATGGCGGCAATCCGCAGCAGCAATTCGCGCGGTTCGAACGGTTTGGGGAGATAGTCATCGACCCCGGCCTCCAGCCCCGCGATGCGGTCGGCGGGGTCGCCCATGGCGGTCAACATCAGGACCGGCATTTCACGGGTTTTGCGAATAAAACGCGCAAGCTCGAGACCGGACTCACCCGGCATCATGACATCGAGAATGGCAAGGTCAAACCGCAGCATGTTCATCTGGGTGCGCGCGCCCGCGCCGTCGGCGGCGGCGGAGACCCAGTATCCCTGCTGGCTTAGATAGCGGCTTAAGAGCTGACGGATACGGTCGTCGTCATCCACCACCAGGATATGCGGTTTGGCCAGAGTGCTCATTTTTGGCTGGTACCCATGCTGCAATGCCACTTGCGTTCCGGTTTTCTTAAGGTATTGATATTAACCCCTAAAACGTGAGGTAACAATGGGTGCTCTTCCTTTCGACCAACGCGACGGTTTTATCTGGATGGACGGCAAAATGCTGCCCTGGCGCGAGGCCAACGTCCATTTCCTGACCCATGGCCTGCATTACGGGTCCTGCGTGTTCGAAGGCATCCGCGCCTATAACGGCAAGCCGTTCAAGCTGACCGAACACAATGCCCGCCTGCACCGTTCGGCGGAAATTCTGGGGATGGAGGTGCCGTATGACATCGCCACGCTCGACCAGGTGTGCCTCGACGTGCTGGCCGCCAACGGCCTGAAAGACGCCTACCTGCGTCCCGCCGCATGGCGCGGGTCGGAAATGATGGGCATTAACGGCTCGGACGCGCCCGCGCATGTCGCCGTGGCGTGCTGGTCGTGGGGTAAGTATTTCTCGCCCGATGTGCTGGAAAAAGGCGTCTCGCTGGTCCAGACCAAGTGGGTGAAACCCGATCCGCGCACTGCGCCGACCGAAAGCAAGGCCGCCGGCCTTTACATGATCGGCACCCTGTCCAAGCACGAGGCGCATGCCGCCGGGTACGACGACGCGCTCATGCTCGACTGGCGCGGCCATGTAGCCGAGTCCTCGGGCGCCAACCTGTTCATGGCCAAGGACGGCGTGCTGTACACGCCGATTCCGGACTGCTTCCTCAATGGGATTACGCGCCAGACCGTCATCGCCCTTGCGAAAGAGGCCGGCATCAAACTGGTTGAGAAATATATCTCGCTGGAAGAACTGATGGCCGCGGACGAGGTGTTCCTGACCGGCACCGCCGCAGAACTCACCCCCGTCGGCAAAATCAACAGCCAGACCTACAGCGTCGGCCCCATCACGCGCCAGCTGCATAAACTGTACGAAGATGCGGTCAACGCGTGATTGCCTGTATGGACAATCACACTAGATCAAGGGCCATGCGCATTGTCATGGCCCTTTTTTCGTGCCTGCTGCTCGCGGCGTGCGCCCCGCGCTACGTGCAGGATTACGACCTTTTTCCGCCTGCCTCGGCCGCGGGCAAACAATGCGTGACCGAATGCACGGTGATGAAAGAGAGTTGCGAGAAAACCTGCTACCAGGACGCGCTGCGCTGCGAACGCGCGAATAACTACGATCCGTACTGGAGCGGCGGGTATGGCTATGGCCATCGCCGCAGTGAGTGGGACCGGCGTTTTGGCACCGCGTTCCCGTCCGGCACATCGTTCTGCCCCACGGATGGCTGCACGCAAAGCTGCCGGGCGCAGCAGCTGCAATGCCACGAATCCTGCGGCGGCACGATTGCCCCGCGCGAACCGCGCTGTGTTGCGAACTGCCCGTAACGCGCAGCGCCTTTAGACGTTACCCCGCAGGATTAAGTCACTGATATGCCAACGACTATGGGAATGGCGGTTGGCTTTTATCTTGCTCATTGATCTTCAGTATAATGTCCATTATTCTGGACATATGGACATACAAAAAGCCCTGATCGCCTTTGACGCCCTTTCGCAGGAAACACGCCTGCGCGCGTTCAGAATGCTGGTGGAATATGGCCCTGAGGGCGTGGCTGCCGGAACCTTGAGCGATGCTCTGGATATTCCGCACAATACATTGTCTTTCCACCTCAACCATATGAGCCATGCCGGTCTGGTTTTATCCCGGCGCGAAGGCCGATCGATTATCTACAGCGCAAATTTCGATTTTTTCACGGGGCTCATCCGTTTCATGGTGGAAGATTGCTGCCGTGTTGAGTTTGCGAGTGTCCGCCACAACAAAAACGGCTCATCCGTCATCGAACTTACTAATTGTTGTCAGCCCGGAAAGGCAAAAAAGTCATGAAAATTTCTGAAATCAAAAAAGTTCTGCCTGAACTTACGGTCGTCAGTTTCAAACTGCCTGATGGATCGTATGTTCCCCCACATTTCCATGTGACGGAAGTCGGACTGGTAACCAAGCATTTCATCGACTGCGGCGGGAAAGAGCGTAAAGAGACTGTGGCCAACTTCCAGCTATGGGAAGCGGACGATTACGATCATCGACTCGCGCCACAAAAATTTCTCCACATTCTCGATCTTTGCAAAAAGGTTCTGGGAGATGACGATCTGAATATCGAGGTTGAATACCAGCAGAACACGATCGGTAAGTTCGGTCTTGATTTTGACGGCAGGGATTTCGTGCTCAAAGCCAAGAAAACAGACTGCCTTGCCAAAGATGCCTGCGGCATTCCGGACAAGTCCTCAAAACAGGCAGGTTCATCCTGCTGCGCGCCTTCACAGGGCTGCTGCTGATGGATACGCACATCCTGATCCTTTGTACGGGAAACTCCTGCCGCTCCATCATGGCGGAGGCACTTATAAACCACCTGGGACAGGGTCGTTACAAGGCTGTAAGCGCGGGAAGCTTTCCCGCCGGTTACGTTCATCCCAAATCGATCGAAACCCTAAAGCGTCACGGCATCAATCCCGGTCATCCGCGCAGCAAATCCTGGGATGAATTCGCGCAGACGCCCTTTGATCTTGTGATTACCGTTTGTGATCAGGCGGCGGGCGAAAGCTGCCCGCTCTTTCCCGGAAATCCAAAAAAACTGCATTGGAGCACCCCAGATCCTGCAAAGGCCACAGGCAGCGAAGAAGATATCAATGCTGCTTTTGACGAAGCGTTTACTTTTCTGAAAACCAAAATCGAGGATTTGGTTAAGAGTGCACAACCTTAACCAATATTGCAAAAAACAGACGCTTGTATCAGCTTTTATAATTTCACTGATTACGGGTCTCTTTTCGCAACCGGTTTCTTTTGCTGGATTACGAGACGTTAAAGCGGAAGAGCATCACATCGCCATCCTTGACAAGGTATTCCTTGCCTTCCTGGCGCATCTTGCCGATTTCCTTGGCCTTGGCTTCGCTGCCGCATTCCACGAAATCGGCGAATGAGATCACTTCCGCCTTGATGAAGCCGCGTTCGAAATCGGTGTGAATGACGCCGGCGGCTTTCACCGCGTCATGCATCGCCCTCGCCTCCTCGACCTCGCCCCAGCGGACGATCTTCACCCATTTGCCGGGCTCGAGGTCCTTGTAGTGGGCGAAGAAATGCTC
>CALBME010000106.1 GCA_937896295.1 uncultured Micavibrio sp.
CCGCTGGATGCGAATTTACTGGCCCTGACCGCCATCTGCCCGTTCCGTCCGCGCCGCTGGCCCGGCGCGCTTCTGTCGGACACATCGTCCATCACCATGGACGTGATCGATCCGCAGCGCCGCCCCGCCCACGCAATTGCCGATTTTCACAGTGTTGAAAATGTCACGTCACTGCAGGTCGCACTTGACCGCAAGGTCAGCGCGACCATCCTCTATGCGCCCGATCTTTCACTGGAAGACCGTATCCGCGACGAACAGTTCGGATTTTAATTAAGCAACCAGGCTTCTTTCGCATATTTTCGACGCCTGCCGAACGGCAGCCGGCGCGACAAGGCGAAGATTTTCATCAAAGGTGCGGCGGCGGCGCTGGCTTTCGCTGACATGCGTGAAGGCGGACTGGGCGGAAATACGTGCCTGCTCGTTGAATTCATCCAGCGACAGCATATTGACGCGCGCGCAATCCCATTCCTTGCGCAGAACCCGTTCGCCATTGGTGCTGACGATCAAGGCAACACTGCTGGAGGTCGGTGCAAATGCTTCGACCTTGACGTTTTCTTCCTGCAGCAGGCCAAGACCTGCAACAAGTGCGAACGATGTAAGGGCAAAACCCTGGGTAAATGTCAGTGGCATATACCACCACATACTAAAACCCGCACAGGCTTTCAAGTTTTTGGGCGCTTATTTGCGCTTGGCCTTTTTGGCGGCCCGCCGCGTGGCTGTTTTGACCCGGGCACGGCCCTTGGGCGTGCGCGGCGGCGGAATAACGCGGTTGCGGATCTTTTCCCCTGCTGTTGGCTTGGCCTTGGGCGCGGCCCGGTGGTTGAGCACCCACAGCAGCAGCGATGCTGCGGTGCGATGCCCTGCCCAGCGCTGGGCCAGAACAATCGACTCTTTTTCTGTCGGACGCTCTTCCATTTTCAGGATCTTGCGAATGCCTTCGCGCAGGCCCAGATCGCCGCCTGAAAATACATCGGTACGCGCCAGTGCGAACATCAGCACCATCTCCGCGCTCCAGCGGCCAAAGCCTTTCAGGGCCGTGATGGAGGCTATGACCTCCTCATCTGTCATCGCTTCGAGATCTTCGAAATTGAACGTGCCTTTGATCAGGGCCTGCGACAGGCTGCGCAGATAGGTAACTTTCTGTGCCGACAGGCCGGCCGCGCGCAGGACGTCGTCAGGCAGTTTTTCGACATTCTCAGGCGTGAAAGGCGTGACCAGCTTGCTGACGCGCTTCCATATGGTGTCAGCGGCGGCGACAGACACCTGCTGTCCGATAATCGTCCGCACAAACGCCTCGTATGAAACGGGACGCTGCATATGTTTGATTTCAGCAAGGTCTTCGGCTGTAAAATGTTCGCGGAAGTACCGATCCTTGACGATCAGATGCTCAAGCGATTTACGAATGCCTTTATGTTCAAGCAACAAGCTCAACGCGATAATCCTCGATCACCGGATTGGCAAGCAGACGGTCGCACATTTCCTTCAGGCGAGCTTCGTCCGTTTTGCCATTCAGGGCAAGCTCGATGACTTTACCCTGACGTGCTTCCTCGACTTCGGAAAACCCCATTGATTTAAGGGCGTTGGCAATCGCCTTGCCCTGAGGGTCGAGAATGGCTTTCTTCAGATTGACGTGAATGATGGCTTTCATGGTGCTTATTTCTTCGGTTTGGTTTTGTTGAGCGCACGCATGGTCCGCGCCTCGCTCAGTTCGTTTTCGATTTCATCCAGGGACGACATCAGGTTTTCATTGAACGTACCGGATACCAGCGCCTCACGCGGGATGATGCCAAGACGCGCGGCTACTTCCTGATACGCGTCCATAAGCCCGCCCAGATCCTGACGGAAACGGTCCTTGTCCATCTTCTCTTTGGTTTTCATGTCCCACAGGCGGCAATTGTCGGGAGAGATTTCGTCGGCCAGCACGATGTACAGTTCGCCCTGCTCGCCCCAGATACGTCCGAATTCCAGTTTGAAATCGACCAGCAGCAGATTGACCCCGGCAAACAGGCCATTGAGGTAATCGTTGCAGCGGAAGGCCAGGTTGACCATTTCCTCGATCTCGTAAGGATCGGCCCAGCCAAACGTGACGATATGATCGTCATTGACCATCGGATCGCCCAGCGCGTCGTTCTTGTAATAGAATTCAACGATCGGACGCGGCAGGCGGGACCCTTCGGCCACGCCAAGACGCTTGCACAGCGAACCGGCGGCAACGTTGCGCACGACCAGTTCGATGGGGATGATTTCAACCTGGCGGATCAGCTGTTCGCGCATGTTGAGCGATTTGATGAAATGGGTCGGCACGCCGATGGATTCCAGCCGGGTCATCAGATGGGCGGAAATACGGTTGTTCAGGATCCCCTTGCCCGCGATCACGTCCTTTTTGGCACCGTTGCCGGCGGTGGCGTCATCCTTGAAATACTGGACGACCGTACCCGGCTCGGGGCCTTCATACAGGATCTTGGCCTTGCCCTCATAAATCTGGCGGCGGCGGGTAGGAACGGAAATCAAGGACATCGCTTAAAAATCCCAAGAATTGTGTATATGGCTTTGTAGAGAAAACGGCTGATAAATCAAAGGAAAATAATAAAAAAGCACGACGTTTAAGTCGTGCATCTTTACTGGTTCCTGTCCAACACGCCTGTGAGGGTTTTTGACCGTTTTGGGGCCCCTCAACATTATTGACCGGTCAACGCTAGCGCCACTTATCCACAAAGCCAACAGGATTCTTTTCCAATACCGCCAGGCCTTGGTTTAAGTCTCTGAATATTTGCCGATTTTTTCCTTGAATCTGGCTGGAATCCCATGCAGATAAAGGGCTTCCAAAGGACTTTTGAGGCAGCATGAAATCAGTGGTCGTCGTATTCCCCGGGTCCAACCGCGAAAAGGACATGGCGGACGCCCTTGAACGTGCATCCGGCCACCGGCCCCAGCTGCTCTGGCACAAGGAAACCGAACTCGGCAAACCCGACCTGATGGTCCTGCCCGGCGGGTTTTCTTACGGCGACTATCTGCGCTGCGGCGCGATTGCGGCGCACTCACCCATCATGAAGGAAGTCATTCGCCTGGCCAAGGCTGGTACCCCCCTGCTCGCCGTCTGCAACGGTTTTCAGATGCTGGTGGAAACCCGTCTTGTCCCTGGCGCTCTTCTACGTAACGCATCACTCAAATTCATCTGCAAACAGACGCATCTGCGTCTTGAATCCGAAAGCAAAACCTTCACGGGAAAAATGAAGACCGGCGACGTCATCCACGTCCCTGTAGCGCATGGCGAAGGCAATTACGTTGTCACGCCCGACATGCTCAAGAGCATGAACGACAATGGCCAGGTTGCGTTCCGTTATTGCGGGCGCGATGGACGTGAACTGGTCGACATCAATGGCTCCGTCGACAGCATCGCGGGCGTTTACAACGAAACCAAAACCATTCTTGGCATGATGCCGCACCCGGAAGACGCAACCGACGCCACACTTGGAAACGACTCCGCCAAACCCTTCTTTGACGGTATCGTCACCGCCATAGCGAGATAAGAACCATGACCGCAGCCACCGCACAAAAACTGCCTGAAAAATTCCGCGAACCCGACGTCACGCCGGAACTCGCCGCCGAATTCGGCGTAAAGGCCGATGAATACGCGCGCATCCTCGAAATCCTTGGCCGCACGCCCACTTATACCGAACTCGGTATTTTCTCGGTCATGTGGTCGGAACACTGTTCTTACAAATCTTCGCGCGCGCATCTTTCGCGCCTGCCAACCAAGGCGCCCTGGGTCATTCAGGGGCCGGGCGAAGGTGCGGGCGTTATCGATATCGGCGACGGTCAGGCCGCCATCTTCAAGATGGAATCGCACAACCACCCCTCCTATATCGAACCGTATCAGGGCGCGGCCACCGGCGTGGGCGGCATCCTGCGCGACGTCTTCACCATGGGGGCCCGCCCGGTCGCCAACCTGAACGCCCTGCGTTTCGGTGACCCCTCGCACCCCAAAACCCGCCAGCTGATCGCAGGTGTGGTCAAAGGCATCGGCGACTACGGCAACAGCGTCGGCGTACCCACCGTTGGCGGTGAAACCAATTTCCACCCGGCCTATAACGGCAACATCCTGGTCAACGCCATGACCGTGGGCGTGGCCGATACGGACAAGATTTTCTATTCGCGCGGCGCATCTGTCGGCCAGCCGGTCGTGTATGTCGGCTCCAAGACGGGGCGCGACGGTATTCACGGAGCGACCATGTCTTCCGCCGAATTCACCGAAGGCGACGAAGACCAGCGCCCGACCGTGCAGGTCGGCGATCCTTTCACGGAAAAGCTTTTGCTTGAGGCATGCCTCGAACTTATGAAGACGGACTGCATCGTAAGCCTGCAGGATATGGGCGCGGCCGGTCTCACCTCGTCCTCGGTTGAAATTGCCGCGAAGGGTGAAATCGGGCTGGTCATGGATCTCGACAAGGTACCGATGCGCGAAACCGGCATGGTCCCGTATGAAATCATGCTGTCGGAATCGCAGGAACGCATGCTCGTGATCCTGAAACCGGGCCGCGAGGCGGAAGCCAACGCAATCTTCGAAAAATGGGATCTCGATTACGCCACCATCGGACACACGGTCGAACGCCGTTACCTGACGCTTAACATGTACGGCAGGACATGGTGCGACATTCCCGTCCCGCCGCTGGTGGACGAGGCGCCGAAATACCGCCGCCCGACAGCCGCCGCCGCAAAACCGGCCCCGCTCGATGCAAAGGCCAGCCAGCTGCCCGCAGGCGGTCTGGGCGAAGCCCTCGAAAAACTGATCGGTTGCCCGGATACGGCGTCCAAGAAATGGATTTACGAACAATACGATCCGCTGGTGCGCGGCGAAACCAAGGCCGGCCCCGGCCAGGCGGACGCAGCCATTGTGCGCCTTGAAGGCAAGCAGAAGGCGCTGGTCATGTCATCCGACTGCACACCCCGCTATGTTCAGGCCAATGCCCGGATGGGCGCAATGCAGGCTGTCGCTGAAAGCTGGCGCAACATCACGGCTGTCGGCGGTAAACCGCTGGCGATTACGAACAACCTGAATTTCGGCAACCCGGAAAAACCGGAAATCATGGGCCAGTTCAGTGACGCCATCGACGGTATGGCCGAGGCCTGCAAGGCGCTCGACTACCCGGTCGTATCCGGCAACGTCTCGCTCTACAACGAAACCAACGGCAAGGCGATTTTGCCGACCCCTGTCATCGGTGGCGTCGGTATTATTGACGATGCACGCAAGGCTGCCATGCTTAATTTCAAACCGGGCATGACCCTGATGCTGGTGGGCGGCGCATGCGGCCATCTAGGCCAGTCACTCTTCGCGCGGGAAATTCATGGGCTTGAAACCGGGGAGGTTCCCGCTGTCGACCTGCAGCATGAAAAGAAAACCGGCGATGCCGTTCGCGCGATGATCGATGCAGGCACGATCAGGGCCTGCCACGATGTCAGTGACGGCGGCGTTCTGGTGGCCATTGCCGAAATGGCCATGGCTTCAGACTACGGCGCAGATCTTGAGGGGCCGCAGGACGCAGGATTCTGGTTCGGTGAAGATCAGGGCCGCTATGTGATTGCCACGGATAATCCTGAAGGTGTCACCCTGCCCGCCATTATTCTGGGTACAACCGGCGGCGACAGCATCATGGGCGTGAAAGTCGAAAAACTCCGCGCGATTAATGAAAACTGGCTGCCTGATTACATGAACGGGAAAAACTAAAATGGCGATGGACGCAGACGCCATTGAAAAGTTGATCCGCGCGGGAATCCCCGGCGCGGAGGTACGGATCGAGGATCTGCGCGGCGACGGCGACCACTACGCCGCGCACGTGGCGTCCTCTGCGTTCAAGGGCAAGAGCCGCGTGCAGCAGCACCAGATGGTCTACGGTGCACTCGGTGGACGCATGGGGGACGTCTTGCACGCGCTGCAACTCACCACCTCCGTGCCCAGCGATTGACATCGAGAGGCTTTGGCCCACATCAAAGAGCGAACCGCCGCCAGGGCACGAGGCCCTCGCGGAACAGTCTCAAGGAGCCCATTCATGGC
>CALBME010000107.1 GCA_937896295.1 uncultured Micavibrio sp.
GCAGGCGCCCGGTACGGGGCGTAGGACGCGCAGATCAGGAACAGCGGGGCTGCGTATAAACGTTTGGCGGGCATGAAAATGAATTTTTCATACCCGCCGTCCAAACGTCAAATTTTGAAAAGGTTTTCAGATACCGCCGTGACGGTATTTGCGCGCCTGGACCGGGACCGGTGTGGGCTGATTCTGCGCGGTGCGGTACATGTAAAGGAAGGCGCCGCCCATCGCCGCGAGGGCGAAGGCCCCACCAGCAGCCGCGCCAATCACGGGCTGGCCGAAATAGCCGCCGATTTTTGCGCCTGCGGCCGCCGCATTCGACACTGCGCCAAGCATGGGCGTTGCAATTTCCGGGCTGGAGACCGCGTTATAGAGATCGTGGAGCTGGTGCATCATCTTATGGTTCCTCCCGGTTTTGTTTCGGTGATTATCCCCACTGTGGCCCCAAATGGTTAACGAGATGCTAACAACCTTGGAAATCCGCCGTTTTGGGGGTGGGGGGCGTTCCGTGGCAAACCTTGACAAAAAATGGCGGATTTCCTAAGTATTGCGGCAGGGAAGCGGGGGTGTGACTGACGCTTTTCTAAGGCGGAAATGACCGCCAAGAAACGCCCCCGATATTACCGCCGCGCGTCTGGGCTCTTTCCTGTCGTTATAACCAACTAACGCGGAGCCATATCATGAACGCACAAAACGCAACCCAACTGAACACGATGATCGACACAGACGACTTTTTCACCGCCGACGTGGCGCAGACCGATCCTGAAATTTTCGGCTACATGGAAGCCGAGCACGACCGCCAGCAGAACCAGATCGAACTGATCGCATCCGAGAACATCGTTTCCCGCGCCGTCATGCAGATCCAGGGTTCGGTCGCCACCAACAAATATGCCGAAGGCCTGCCCGGCAAGCGTTACTACGAGGGCTGCGAGTTCGTCGACAAGATGGAACAGGCCGCGATCGACCGCGTGTGCAAGCTGTTCGGCTGCAAGTTCGCCAACGTCCAGCCACATTCCGGCGCATCGGCCAATATTGCCGTGTATTACGCCCTGTGTGAAAACGACGACCTGATCATGGGCCTGTCCCTCGACCAGGGCGGTCACCTGACGCATGGCAGCCTCGTCAACTTCTCGGGCCGCCAGAGCTGGAAGAGCAAGGACGGCAAGACTGAGAACAAGGGTTATAAAACCCTGTCATACGGTATCAACGAAGACGGCGTCATTGATTACGACCTGCTGGAAAAGCAGGCGGTCGAGGCGCAGCCCCGCATGATCATCGCGGGCGCGTCGGCTTATCCGCGCGCATTTGACTTCAAACGTTTCCGCGAGATCTGCGACAAGGTGGCCGCAAAGTCGGGCAAGGAGTGCTTCCTGTTCGCGGACGTCGCGCATTACGCCGGTCTGATCGTGGCCGGACTTTACCCCAACCCGTTCCCGCACGCGCATGTCGTGACCACGACCACACACAAAACCCTGCGCGGTCCGCGCGGCGGCGTGATCATGACCAATGATGAAGTGCTGGCGAAGAAGTTCGACATGGCCGTATTCCCCGGCCTGCAGGGCGGCCCGCTTGAGCACGTCATCGCCGCGAAGGCGGTTGCATTCGGCGAAGCCCTGAAACCGGAATGGAAAGTGTACGCCCAGAACGTTCTGGACAATGCGCGCATCCTTGGCGAGACGCTCAAGGCCAGCGGTTACGACATCGTTTCGGGGGGCACGGATTCCCACATGATCCTCGTCGACCTGCGTTCGAACAACCTGTTCGGCAAGGAAGCCACGCATGCGCTTGAGATGGCGGGGCTTACCACCAACAAAAATTCGGTCCCCGGCGACAAGTCGCCGCTGAACCCGTCGGGCCTGCGTCTTGGCACGCCCGCCGGCACGACGCGCGGTTTCGGCCCGGCCGAGTGGAAGCAGATCGGCGGTTTCATCGTCGAGGTCCTGAACGGCCTGAAAGCCAACGGCCCGGACAATAACGGCGCGGTGGAGCAGGCGGTGAAGGCCAAGGTGAAAGCCCTGTGCGCGCGTTTCCCCATCTACCAGAACTGCATGGGCTAAGGAGCGTCAGCTTTGCGTTGCCCGTTCTGCAGCCATGAAGACAGCCAGGTGAAGGACAGCCGTGCGGCAGATGACAGCACGGCCATCCGCCGCCGCCGCGAATGCCCGTCCTGTGGCGGGCGTTTCACGACGTTCGAGCGCGTGCAGCTGCGCGAACTGATGGTGCAGAAAAACAACGGCACGAAAGAGCCGTTTGAACGCGAAAAACTGATCCGGTCCCTGCGCACGCCCTTGCGCAAGCGCCCGGTGACGGCGGAGCAGATCGACCGCGCGGTCACGGGTATCGTACGCCAGCTTGAAACATCCGCCGACGGCGAGGTGACCAGCAAGCAGATTGGTGAGCTGGTGATGCAGGCGCTTGGCAATCTCGACCAGGTCGCATACGTGCGTTACGCGAGCGTGTACCGCGATTTCAGCGCACCGTCCGATTTCCGCGATTTTCTGGATATGCAGAAAGAAAAGGCGTCGTAATACGCCAGCCCTGCTGGTTGCGTTCAAACCACGCAGGCTTCGCTCGCATAAGCTCGCGGGCCTTCAGTCGGCCAAGAGTGTTGATAAAGGAGTTTTGATACACATGTTTACCGGCATCATCACCGATGTAGGCACGGTTGTGCGCGTTGAGCCGAAAGACGGCGCGGCGCTGTACGAAATTTCCACGTCATTTGATCTGAACAAGGTTGCGATCGGCGCATCCATCGCCTGTGCGGGCGCGTGCCTGACCGTCATTGAAAAAACGGACAGGACTTTTCTGGTGCAGGTGTCGAACGAGACCCTGTCGAAAACAAACCTTGGCGCGTGGGTCGCGGGCACAAAGGTCAATCTTGAGGCCGCGCTGAAAATAGGCGACGAGCTGGGCGGTCATATCGTGACCGGGCATGTCGACGGGCTTGCCGTGCTGGAAAGCGTGGAGGCGGATGGCGGGTCGATGCGCCTGCGCCTGCGGGCGCCGGACCATGTCGCGCCGCTGGTCGCCGCGAAGGGCAGCGTGACGCTGGACGGCGTGTCGCTGACCGTGAACGAGGTGCAGGGGCATCATTTTGGCGTGAACATCATTCCGCATACGTGGCATGCCACCACGCTGGGGCAGGTACAGCCGGGCCAGCAGATGAACATCGAAGCCGACATGATGGCGCGTTACATCGCGCGGCAGATGGCCTTCCAGAACGCCTGAATCAAGCAGGGATACGCTTAACGTTCTTCCGTCATGATGGCCGCGAATTCCGGCGGCAGCTTGTATTTCGCGGCCAGCTTGCGGGCAAGGGAGGGGGGCGGTTCGCCCCGGCCATGCGCGAGCAGGGTGCCGAACTGCGTTGGATCAAAAATCTTGCCACTGGCGGAGATTTCACGATAGATCGGATAGTCGGCCAGCGGGATACTGATGTAGGCGTAGACTTCCTCGCCTTCATCATCCGTCCCCTGGATGAGCTCGATCACACCCTCGGCGGCTTTGCCGCCCGTTTTTCTTCCCATCCAAGAATCATAAAATTTTATACATAATATCGAGTTAACGGGTCAGTTTGCTTGCAATTTCAACCACAAAGCCGCATACAGGCGGCATGAAAGTCGTTTCCTTCAATGATGTCCGCGATGCGCGGCTGGCCGAATCCGACCAGGCGGCGCTGTCCACGGCGGCCGAGATCATCGCCGAGGCCCGGGAAGGGCGCATGTTCATCCTGGTGGACGACGAAGACCGCGAGAACGAGGGCGATCTGATCGTCCCGGCCCAGATGGCCACGCCCGCCGTCATCAATTTCATGGCCACGCATGGCCGGGGGCTGATCTGCCTTGCGATGGAACGCGCGATGATCGACCGTATCGGCATCGGCATGATGGCGTCGCGCAACCGCGACGTACATTCGACCGCCTTCACCGTTTCGATCGAGGCGGCCCGCGGTGTCACCACCGGCATTTCCGCGCCCGACCGCGCGCGCACCATTCAGGTTGCGATCGACCCCGAAAGCGGCCCGCAGGATATCGTGACGCCGGGGCATATTTTTCCGCTGCAGGCCGTTGACGGCGGCACGCTTGTGCGTGCCGGTCATACCGAAGCCGCCGTTGATATCGCGCGCATGGCGGGGCTTCGCGCCGCCGGTGTGATCTGCGAGATCATGAGCGAGGACGGATCGATGGCGCGACTGCCCGAGCTTGTGTCCTTTGCCCAGAAACACGGCATGAAGGTCGGCACCATCGCAGACCTGATCGCGTTCCGCCTGCAGACCGAAAAACTGGTCGAGCGCATGCAGGAACAGACGATTGAATCGAAGTTCGGCGGCACGTGGCGCATGGTCACGTATAAAAACCGCCTGAACGGCATGGATGTGCAGGCGCTGGTCAAAGGCGAGATCGATACGGGCAAACCCACGCTGACGCGCGTGCATCCCGTGAATATCGCGTCCGACGTACTGGGCGCCGGCGAAAGCGGTCTGCACCAGGCGATGGACGCCATCGGCAAGGCAGGCAGCGGCGTGGTCGTCCTGATGCGGAGCATGAGCACGGCCAGCGACGACAAACAGATTTTACGCAGCTACGGCATCGGGGCGCAGATTTTGCGCGACCTCGGCGTACAGGACATGGTTTTGCTGACGCATGCGACCAAGCAGGTCATCGGCCTTGGCGGTTTCGGCCTTAATATCGTGGAGCAGCGTTCCCTATGAAACAGGACAAAAAAGACGTTGCCGGCGTTGAAAAGGTCGGCGGCCGCGCACTGGTTTTGGAGGCGCGTTTTTACGGTGATATCGCCGACGGACTGTATGAGGGCGCACGCCGCGTTCTGGAAGAGGCGGGCATGACCGTGGACCGCAGGGACGTGCCGGGCGCGCTGGAAATTCCGGCGGCGCTTCAATTCGCGGCGCTTTCGGGCCAGTATGACGCGTTCGTGTGCACGGGCTGTGTCATCCGCGGCGAGACCTATCATTTCGAAGTCGTATGCAACGAGTCCGCACGCGGGATCAGCGATGTCGCGCTGGATTTAAACCTGTGCGTCGGCAACGGCATCCTGACCGTCGATACGCTGGCGCAGGCGCAGGAACGCGCCGATCCCGACAACATGGACAAGGGCGGCGGCGCCGCACGCGCGGCGGTCAAAATGCTGGCCCTTAAAAAAGAATGGATGCCTTCGAAATGAGTGGTTCACAAAAAGCACGCAATACAGCCGCCCGCCTTGTCGCGGTGCAATGCGTCTATGACATGATCATGACCGGCCATACTGCGGGCGAGGCGCTGGAAGGGTATAAAGACCACCGCCATGGCACGCCGTTCGAGGGGATCGATTTCGTGCCTGCCGACATCCAGCTTCTGGGCGATATCGTGCGCGGCGTTGCCGACCGCCGGCCCGAACTGGTCGATATGATCCAGGGCGCGCTCGATTCGCGTAAAAGCGGCGCACAGCCGGAAGCCCTGCTGCGATCGGTCCTCTTATGCGGTGCTTACGAGATCCTGGCGCATCCGCAACTGGATGCCGGGCTGATCATTGCGGAGTATCTGGCTGTTACGGAAGGGTTTTTCGAAGAATCTGAACGCAAGCTGGTGCATGCCGTGCTGGATCGCCTGAACAAGATCCTGCGCGCCTGATCGCTTTAATTTTTTACATTATTAATCGCCCTTAACCATTTATCTGGCACAATTAAGGAATAGAGCCGGAAAACGGTCACACGAAGTCCTTTTATTTGGGTTTGGGGTCCTTAAGTTGAAAAAAATTCTTATCCCTGTCCTGGCATTGCTTTTGCTGGCCGGCGGTGGCGCGGGTGCCTATTTCTACATGGGCAAGTCCGAGGCAGCCGTGGGCGACGCCAAGCATGTCAAGGAAGAGGCCGCCAAGGCCGAAGGCGAAAGCACCATCGTCTATGTGCCGATGGAGGCCATCGTCCTGCCGATCATCGGCCGCGACGGCATTTCCCAAACCATTTCCATGGTCGTATCGTTGCAGGTATCGGACAAGGAAAAGGCCGACAAGGTGAAGGCCGGGCTGCCTAAACTTCAGGACGCGTTCCTGTCCGACATGTACGGCACGCTGTCATCCGCCGGGACCATGCAGGGCGGCGTCATCAAGGTGTCCGCCCTGAAAGAGCGTCTTTCCCAGATCACCAAGAAGGTGATGGGGGATGACATGGTCGAGGGCGTGCTTTTACAGGTTCTGCAACAGCATCCGACTTGATATGCCCCTCAGACGCCGGGCGTCGCTCGCATAAGCTCGCGGGCCCTCAACGGGCCAGTCGGCCTTCCGCCTCCACGCAAAATACCCACTTTTCTCTGTAATAACGGTGCATAAGACATGCAAAGGGCCGCAATTGCGGCTTTTTCGTGTTTTTGGACCCTTGCCAACATGTCGCAGGCATGGTGCAATTTTCGCGGCCTTTTGAAGGGCTTAGAAAAACAAGATTTGGGGAACCAATGACACTCACTCAGGAACAAACCATTGTGCTGGCTGCCGGCGGCCTTTCGCTGCTGTACGGTCTGGTCACAGCGGGCAGTGTGCTGAAAGCGGATGCCGGTAACGATCGCATGAAATCGATCGCCGCCGCCATTCAGGAAGGCGCTGCCGCGTATCTTAACCGTCAGTACACGACCATCGCCATTGTCGGCGTGATCGTGGCCATCGCGCTGGGCCAGCTGCTCGGCTGGCATGTCGGCAAAGGTTTTGCCATCGGTGCGGTGCTTTCGGGCCTGGCCGGTTATATCGGCATGAATATCTCGGTGCGCGCCAACGTGCGCACGACGCAGGCGGCGACCAAGGGGCTGCCGCAGGCGATGGGCGTGGCCTTCCGCGCAGGAGCCGTGACCGGTCTTCTGGTCGTGGGTCTCGGCCTGCTGGGCGTTGCGGGTTACTATTTCTACCTGCTGCAAACCAATGCCGCCGACCTGCGCTACTGCCTCGAAGGTCTGGTCGGACTTGGTTTCGGTGCCTCGCTGATCTCGATCTTCGCCCGTCTGGGCGGCGGTATCTTCACCAAGGGCGCTGATGTCGGCGCCGACCTTGTTGGCAAAGTCGAAGCCGGCATTCCTGAAGACGATCCGCGCAACCCGGCCGTCATCGCCGACAACGTCGGTGACAACGTCGGCGACTGCGCCGGTATGGCCGCCGACCTGTTCGAAACCTATGCCGTGACCGTCGTCGCCACCATGCTGATCGCGTTCAGCGTGTTCCGCGCGGATGTCGTCGGCGCCGCCATGATGTTCCCGCTGATGCTGGGCGCTGTCGGTATCGTCGCATCCATCGTCGGTACGTTCTTCGTCCGCCTTGGCAAAGGCAGCCGCAACGTGATGGGCGCCCTGTACAAGGGGCTGATCGCATCCGGCGTCCTGGCCATGGCTGTCGTGTACTGGTACGCCGACAAGATCGGTATGGACACGCAGTTCCCGCTGCAGGTCCGCGGCCAGTTCTATACGGCTGAAAACCTGGTGTGGTGCGCGGCCATCGGCCTCGGCGTTACCGCTCTTCTGGTATGGATTACCGAATACTATACCGGTACGGGCTTCCGTCCGGTGCGTTCGGTCGCCAAGGCTTCGGAAACGGGCCACGGCACCAACGTGATTCAGGGGCTGGCCGTTTCGATGGAATCGACCGCCCTGCCTGTCATCGTGATCTGCGCCGGTATCTTCCTGGCATTCGACCAGGCGGGCCTGTACGGCATCGCAACCGCAGCCACCATGATGCTGTCCCTTGCGGGCATGATCGTGGCGCTGGACGCCTTTGGTCCGGTCACCGACAACGCCGGCGGTATCGCCGAGATGTCGGAACTGCCCAAGGAAATCCGCGAAACGACCGATACGCTGGACGCCGTTGGCAACACGACGAAAGCCGTGACCAAGGGCTATGCCATCGGTTCGGCCGCGCTGGCCGCGCTGGTGCTGTTCGCCGCGTTTACGGAAGAACTGCGCCATTACCTGCCCAAGCTGGATGTCAGCTTTTCGCTGGAAGACCCGTTCGTCATTATCGGGCTTTTCGTCGGCGGCCTGCTGCCGTACCTGTTCGGTGCGCTTTCGATGACCGCGGTTGGCCGCGCTGCGGGCTCGGTGGTGGTTGAAGTCCGCCGCCAGTTCAAGGAAATCCCGGGCATCATGACGGGCAAGGCCAAGCCGGATTATTCGAAGGCTGTGGACATGCTGACCAAGGCTGCGATCAAGGAGATGGTTGTTCCCAGCCTTCTGCCGATCGTGGCGCCGGTCGCCCTGTACTACATCGTCGAATACGTGACGGGGTCTTCCGCCGCCGGCTTCCAGGCTGTTGGCGCGTTGCTGCTCGGCACGATCGTGACGGGCCTGTTCGTCGCCATCTCGATGACCTCGGGTGGTGGTGCATGGGACAACGCCAAGAAATACATCGAAGAGGGCAACCATGGCGGCAAGGGTTCGGACGCGCATAAAGCGGCCGTGACCGGCGACACCGTGGGCGACCCGTACAAGGATACGGCTGGCCCGGCGGTCAACCCGCTGATCAAGATCGCCAATATCGTGGCGATCCTGCTGGTCGCCATCGTTGCGAAAACGATGGGCTGACCATCCTAAACCAACACATGAAGAACCCCGCTTTACTGGTGGGGTTTTTTATTTTATAACAATAACTTGATACTTTTTATTAAAGTTTTTGTTTAAGCAATTCGGGTGTGTGACGTCGCGTTTTGTTTGACAAAAGCGGGTGCGGCAGGATATCGCATGCGCCTGATGTTACGAGACAGTTTTCAGAATATGGCGGCCCAGATCGACGAGGCCATCGACGGCGAAATGCATGAACCGGGCATTCACCTGCTGGCCCATGCGCTGGAGGTCGCCCAAGGATACGACGCGGGCGCTGTGCGTGCCTTTGCCCATGGCTGCGACAACAACCCGTTCGCAGAGGCCATGGTCCCCATGCTGACCATCCATGACCATGACGGGGCTAAGGTGTTGCGGGCGCGGCTGCGCGATGTGTTCGCCCATGGCGTCGATGATCTGTGCGCCAGTATCAGCGGTCACGAAGCCCCGGACGCGGGCCTGAAGCGCATGCTGGGCGTTGCCACCCGCGATCCCGGAATCGTGGTCAAACGGGCGTGCCGCCGGCATGGCGCGGCGGTCTACAGCATCGCGGCGTGAAGCGGCCTTTTACGGCGCCTCGGCGGCGGATCCCATGTTCGATTTGTTGAAGCGGCCCAGATTGCCCAGAAGCTGCTGGGCGACGGTCAGGTCGTGACCCGTGGTCGGCGTGGTGCGGCGGACGAGGGGGACATCGACCGCGTCGTTGTTCACCTGTGCCAGTGAAATCAGCGTGCCTTCGGCGTCGAATTTGGCCTCATAAACACTGCGTGCCGTGATCTTGGGATCGAGGAAGGCGGTCTTGGTCGTCTTTTGCCCGACATAGTACCAGGTGTTGTCATCGAACACGGCGGTTGTCGTGGGCGTGCCCAGTTTCTGCAGTACGTCGGCGCGGGTGGACGTACCCGCGTCCAGCCCCACGACGTCATCGGCCGACAGGAAGGTGCCGTTGGTGGCATTGGTGGGCGCGCATGCGCTTAAGGCCAGGGCGGTGAGCAGGAGAAGGGCTGTCTTTTTCATGGGTTTCAGAATTTAGATTTTCTTGTGCCGGGTCAAGGCTTGTCTATAAAGGGACCCATGTTCGCCTTTTTAAGACGCCCCAAATATGACGCAAAACCGCTGTTCGAGGCGGCTTTGGCGCAGTCCCGCAACCCGGTCCTGTACCGCGATTATGGCGTGCCGGATACGCTGGACGGGCGGTTCGACAGCCTGCTGTTGCATCTGTGGCCGGTGTTCAGGGCGCTGCAGGGACAGGACCGTCTTTCACAGGATCTGTACGACCTGACCTTCCGGCGCATGGAACTGGCCCTGCGTGAAACCGGCACCGGCGACCTGGGCGTAGGCAAGCAGGCGCGTTTCATGATGAAGGCGTTTTACGGACGACTGTCCACATACAATGCGTGCGAGACCGACGCGCAGTGGCGCGAGGCCCTGCAACGCAACGTGTACCGCACCCTTGAAAACGCCGATGTGCCGCAGGGCATGATCGACTATGCGAAGACGTTAGGCGCCACGCGTGTCGAACTTGACGCGAGACAGGCAAAGGTTATTTATCCCGCATGAGCACGCAGCACGAATTCGTCTTCAACGTTCCCGCCGCCAAGATCGGCCGCGAACCCATGCATTTTACCTTCACCGCCGATTCCAAGGCCTTACGTCTTCTGGCCAAGCGTTACGGCATCGAGTCCGTCGAAAGCCTGGAGGGTGAAGTCACCCTGTACCGTGAAGGGGACGGGGTCACCATCGCGGCGAATGGCAGTTTCACCGCCGATGTCACGCAGGCCTGTGTCGTTACGCTGGAACCTGTCGCCGACCATATTTCGGAGACGTTCGAGGGGTGGTTCCTGGATGAATCGCAGGCGGCCAGTTTCAGCCGCGCGCTGAAAAAAAAGCTCGAGGTCGAGGTGGGCGAGATGCCGCTGGAAGACAACGAGGCCCCGATCGGGGATGAACGTGACGAGCCAGACATGGTCGTGAACGGGAATGTGGAGATTGGCGAACTGGTGGCCCAGTACCTGTCGCTGGCCCTCAACCCGTACCCGCATTGCCCGCAGGCCCGCGAAAGCGGCCCGATGGGGGAGGAAGAGGCCAAAAAGCCCGGTCCCTTCGCCATATTGAAAGACCTTATTAAAAAATAAGGGTTTAGACCGGTTTCGGGCTGATTTTTGCTGAAATACCTTGCATGGGGCAGCCGTTTTGGTTAAAAACCCCGCAACAAACACTTACAAGGATTCTTAACTATGGCCGTTCCTAAGCGCAAAACCTCTCCCATGAAGCGCAACCAGCGCCGTTCGCACCACGCGCTGGAAACCACCAACTGGGTGGAAGACAGCCACACGGGCGAACCGAAACGCCGCCACCACATCGACCTGAAAACGGGGATGTACAAAGGCAAGCAAGTGATTGACGTCAAAGACTAAGCGTCTATCCTGTCACCAATCCTTGAGGGGCCCCTTTAGGGGCCCTTTGATTTGAACGAGGTTTCTTTGGATACCATCCGTATTTCACTGGACGCCATGGGTGGCGATCACGGCCCTTCGGTCGTCGTTCCCGCCGCCGCCGCCGCCCTTAAAAGCCGTCCGCATTTACGTTTCCGTTTCTTTGGCGATTCCGCCAGGATCGCGCCGCTGCTGACGCCCGCGTTATCCGCCGCCAGCGAGATCGTGCATACCGACATTGTCATCGCATCGGATGAAAAACCGTCGCAGGCGATCCGCAAAAAGGGCAGTTCGATGCATCTTGCCATTCAGGATGTCGAAAAGGGGCAATCCGACTGTGTCATTTCCGCCGGGAATACCGGCGCGCTGATGGCGAATGCGAAACTGATCCTGCGCATGCTGCCCGGTATCGACCGCCCGGCCATCGCCACCATGCTGCCGAGTGTGACGGGCCGCACCGTGACACTGGACCTTGGCGCCAATCTTGAGGTGGATGCCAACAACCTGGTCGAATTCGCCATCATGGGCGCGTGTTTCGCCAAGGCCGCGATGGGCGTGGAAAAACCGACCGTGGGTATCCTGAATATCGGGTCGGAAGACACCAAGGGCCACGAATACCTGCAGGATGCCGCCGAACAACTGGAAAACCTTGCCACGTTCAACGGCGAGTTCGTCGGGTTCGTCGAGGGCAACCAGATCACGGGCGGGGGCGTCGACGTCATCGTCACGGACGGATTCACGGGAAATGTCGCGCTGAAAACCGCCGAAGGCGTGGGCAAGTTCATCAGCCAGGTTTTGAAACAGGAATTTTCGCGCGGCATTCTGTCCAAGCTTGCAGCGGTGGCCGCGATGGCCGTCATCAAACGCGCCAAAAAGCGTATGGATCACCGCGAATATAACGGTGCGATGTTCCTTGGTCTTAGCAAGATCTGCATCAAGAGCCATGGCAGCGCAGATGCGTACGCGTTTTCCAAGGCCATCCTGGTCGGCGCCGACATGGCCGCCAATAGGTTCAACCAGGCGGTGGCCGAGCAGGTTGAAAAAATGCATGCCGCGCAGCCCGCGCCGGCAGCGGCAGGCAACGCCAGTGCTGCGAACGGAGCGGCGGCCTGATGAAACGCGCGATGATCCGTTCCACGGGCAGTTATCTGCCCGAAAAAATCCTGACCAATCACGACATCGCCAAAATGGTGGACACGTCGCACGAAAAAATCGTGCAGCTGACCGGCATTCATGAGCGCCACATCGCGGCGGACGGCCAGCTGACGTCGGATCTTGCCATTCGTGCGGCCCGCATGGCGCTGGAAAACGGTGGACTTACCCCCGCCGGTATCGACGCCATCATCGTCGCCACCACCACGCCGGACGACACATTCCCGGCGACAGCCGTGAAGGTGCAGGCAGCACTGGGCATGGAGCACGGCTTTGCCTTTGACGTGCAGGCCGTGTGTTCCGGCTTTATCTATGCCTTGAGCGTCGCCAATACGATGATCGTATCGGGGCAGTGCAAGCGCATCCTTGTGATCGGTGCCGAAAAAATGTCGTCCATCATCGACTGGACGGACCGTGGCACCTGCATCCTGTTCGGGGACGGGGCCGGGGCCGTGATCGTCGAGGAGTCGAGCGACCCGTCACAGGGCATCCTGACCACGCACCTGCATTCGGACGGGCGCCACCGCGACCTGCTGTACACATCGGGCGGCGTGGCATCGACCAAGACCGCCGGCACCATCCAGATGCAGGGACGCGAAGTGTTCAAGCACGCGGTCGAGTGCCTGGCACAGGCGGTGGACGAGGCGCTGGCATCGACCGGGACCAAGCCGGAAGACATTTCCCTGCTGGTGCCACATCAGGCCAACGTGCGCATTATTGAAAGCACGGCCAAGAAACTGGGCATGCCCATGGACAAGGTTGTCCTGACGCTGGCCAAACACGGCAACACCTCGGCCGCGTCCATTCCGCTGGCCCTGCATGACGCGGTGGCCGCAGGGCGCGTCAAACGCGGCGACCTTCTGCTGCTCGAAGGCATGGGCGGCGGCTTCACGTGGGGCAGTGTGCTGGTGAGATGGTAAGAAGAGTCTGATACTAAAAAAGCCCGCGGAAAGCGGGCTTTTTCGTATTCGTACCGAAGCGGTGCTTAGTTGGAAGCAGCCGATTTCAGTTTTTTCAGAGCGCGGACTTTGACGCGGACGGAAGCCGGTTTGGCAGCGGCTTTCATCATTTCGCCGGTGGCCGGGTTGCGGATCAGCGTGCCAGCTTTACGAGCCGGAACTTTGCGCAGGGTGATTTTCATCAGGCCCGGCAGAACGAACTGACCGATACCGTTCGGCATAACCGAACCGAGGATGACGTTTTCCAGCGATGCGAAAACGCCAGCAGCTTGCTTGCGGCTGATTTCGTTTTCCTCGGCGAGGCGGCCGATGAGAGCCGATTTCGTCAGAGCGGTCTTCAGAGCCTTCGGAGCAGCCGATTTAGCGGCGGCTTTCGGAGAGGCTTTCTTTTTAGCTTTAGCTTTAGCCATGGTGATCTCTTCTAAAATTAGAGTGAAAGACGGGTTTAACTACCCGACGAATGCGAGAATTGCAGGTTTTTATGGGGTTTGCAAAGACTTTGCACATTTTTCGGGAGAAAGCGGTGCATAGTTTGCGCGCATGTGAATAGTGATTTCGTGAGGGACCCTGTTGATATTGTTGATGTTGTTCAAATCGCGCGCCGTCTCTTTTGATGTGGGTGCGGTCTTTTTTATCCACAAAACACTGCGTCAAATGGATGCGCAGGGCAGGCGCCAGACCCCCGATTTTGAGGAAAAACCGCTATTTCCTTGGTTTTTTGGCACAGGGGCAGCGAATCGCATGCGGGGCTGGTGATAACGCCATGGCCCCACTTGACGCGGCGCGCTTGAACGGCTTACGGTAAGATACTCAGAACACATTGTTTTTGCCGATAGGCGGCAAAAGTTTTTATCGGCATAGCCGATCAAGGAGGGGTTCAAATGAGCAACCGTACTATCACCCGCGCCGATCTCGCTGAATCAGTTTACGCCACCGTGGGTCTGTCCCGCGCAGAGTCCGGCGACCTGGTCGAGGCCGTGCTGGATGAAATGTCAGAGGCGATCCTGCGCGAAGGGGGCCTGAAGATTTCTTCGTTCGGTTCCTTCTCGGTGCGTTCCAAGAAAGAACGCGTCGGCCGCAACCCGAAGACGGGCGTTGAAGTGCCGATCACGCCGCGCAAGGTGCTGGTGTTCCGCGCCTCGCATATCCTCAAGAAACGCATGAATGAAGGTGAATAAGATGCAAAACACCGCTGTACAGGCGCAAGCCGACACGTCCGAAACCCCCGTGCAGACCCAAAAAGCCGGCGGCGCCTTCCGTACCATTTCGGAAGTGGCCGAAGAGCTGAACGTCCAGCAGCACGTCCTGCGTTTCTGGGAAACCAAGTTCAGCCAGATCCGCCCCATGAAACGTGGCGGCGGCCGCCGTTACTACCGCCCGGAAGATGTCCAGCTGCTCAAGCACATCCACACGCTGCTTTACAGCGAAGGCTACACCATCAAAGGCGCGCAGAAGCTTCTGAAAGGCCAGTCCAAAGGTTCGATCGCGGCTGAAGCCGCCGAGAAGGCCCAGACGACCGCCGGCAACATCGCGCCGATCAAGGCCGCTGCTGCCGCCGCACCGGCCAATATTCCGGTCGCAGCGCAGGATGGTGCCGCCGTTGCTACCGTGCAACCGGCGCAGGCTGATGCACAGGCCCTGCCGCAGGCCATGGTCGATGCCCTGCAGGGTATGCTGGGCGACCTTAAGGAACTGCGCGCGCTGGTCTCCAAATAAGATCTTTGCGATTGCTGCAACCGCATAAAAAAGCCCGCTGAAAAGCGGGCTTTTTTGCCATCTGAAAAATTGCACCTGCCTTTGGACATGGGCTAGGTTTTCGGTATGCCAGCAGGGAATATTCCACACCATCTCAGGGTCGGCGCCGTGTTCGCGGCGGCGATGCTGATCGGTACATCGCAGGCGAACCGCGCCGAGCCCAGCCCGCCTGCGGGTGGTATCACCATCGTCCCCAAAACCCCGCAGGCCGATGTGCAGCCTGCGCCCGCAGCGGACCGCCTGCCATCCTTCGTGACGCTGTCGCTGGCTACCGGGTATGAGCGCGACCCGTGGCGCATGCAGGACCGGTGGCCGTACCGGTCGCCCATTCTCGACGCGCTGATGCCCCGCACGACGATGCAGGCGGAAAAGCCCGCGGCCCTGTCCCTGCCGCCGTCTTACGGCGCACGGCGCGATGCCTGTGCCGCAGAGCTGGGCATGAAGGGCAAGTTTGCCGCCGTGGTGCTGGAGCGCAGTCTTTACGGCGAGCGTATCGTGATCGACGTCAACGGCGACGCCCCGCGCCATCCCGCGTCACTGGCCAAGGTCATCGTCTTCGTGATCATCGTGATCTTCACGCTCGTCCAGCGCTGGGTGCTGCGCGACCGCGACCTCGGTCGCGCGGGAGCCCGGCGTGAAGCCCGCGCGCTCGCCCGCCTGCGGCAGGAGGCCGGCCGGTGACCGCCGTTGCGCCCCGCCGCCGGGCGCGCCTCAGCCCGCGCGCGATGTCGGGTCTCGCGCTGGGCTACGTGATCCTCATCCTGCTCGCCGCGATCTACATCTACCCGTTCCTCGTCTCGGTCGCGGGCAGCTTCAAGACCGATGCCGACGCGTCGCAGAACGGGCTCTCGCTGATCCCCGAGACCTGGTCGTTCGCCGCCTACGAGCGGCTCTTCACCCAGGTGCCGCTGCTGCACTGGGCGGGCAACTCGGTGCTGGTCACCGTGTGCATCACCGTCGGGCGGGTGTTCTTCGACTCGCTCGCCGGCTACGCCCTGTCGCGGCTGCGCTTCCCCGGGCGCGGTGCCGTGTTCGCCGGGCTGATCGCCGTCATGGCGGTGCCGCCGGTGGCGCTGCTCATCCCCCGGTTCCTCGTGCTCAAGCAGCTCGAGCTGTTCGACACCTACGCGGGCATGATCATCCCGATCATGATCGACGCCGCCGGCATCTTCATCATGAAGCAGTTCTTCGAATCGATCCCGGTCTCGGTCGAGGAGGCGGCGCGCATCGACGGGGCGAGCATCTTCCGCACCTTCTGGTCGGTCGTGCTGCCGATGGCGCGGCCGGCGCTCATCACCCTGTTCATCCTGAGCT
>CALBME010000108.1 GCA_937896295.1 uncultured Micavibrio sp.
GTCAGTCATGCCGATACTATCGGAGTATTTCAGATTGAGAGTCGCGCCCAGCAATCCATGCTGCCACGCCTGAAACCCAAGAACTTCTATGACCTCGTAATCGAAGTTGCCATTGTGCGTCCTGGCCCTATTCAGGGTGACATGGTGCATCCCTATCTCCGCCGCCGGCAGGGGCTCGAAGAGGTAAGCTATCCTTCGCCCTCGCCGGAGCATGGGCCGGCCGACGAACTGAAGCAGGTGCTCGGCCGCACGCTCCGAGCGTGCCCGCTCGGCGCCTAACGTTGCGTAGTAGGCGAGGGCCGTGAGGAGTCGCTCCCGCACGTCGTCGAGCGCGATGCGCCGCACCTCGAGCGCGGCGGTGCGGGCCTCGCCGGCAACGGAATCCGTGCGGCTGGAACGCGTCATCGATGCATCGGTTTCGACATAGGCCGTTTCCCAGCGTTTGCGGAATTCATCACGCAGCAGCACGTTTTGATCGGTCGTCGGCATGACGGTCAGCGTCGTATCAGTCGACGGCGAAATCGCCCAGTAGTAAGGCTGCGCAAAAAAAGCGCCCAGTTCGCTGTTGAAACCGAAAGACGGGGTCAAAAAGCCCGACTTCTGTTCGATCGACCCGTCCGGATGTGAAAAATACGGCGTGTAAAACACGGGCACGGGACCTGCCTGCAGCCATGCGTCTTTGTAAACGACGCGGTGTTCGTCCTTGCGCAACTCGACGCTCTTGGCATGCAGCTGCCACGGCGGACGGCTTTCCGGATCGTCTTCGCACGCCACGCACGCGGTGTAGGTCGCGTCTTTCATCTCGTAGCGGGTTTCCGATTTCTTCACCGTCTTACGGGCCCAGATGCGGCTGCCATCGGCCATCGTGGTGAACAGAGAATTGACCAGACCTTTGCGCATCTTGTCCGAAAGCTCGACACTCTGCGCATGATGCACATCGCCGTTGACGTCCTTGATGACGACATTGCCCTCGGCGGATGCGATATCGTCTTTCAGGTTATAGATCACCTTGTCCGCGGACAGCTTGCGGCCATCCTGCACCAGGTCGACATTCCCGGTCAGGGTGACGATGCGGTTCGTCTGATCGTAATCGACGGCGTCCGCCGCGTAATCAACCGGCGATTGTTGTTTCTTTGCAGGCTGCGGCGCCTGCATGTCCGCCTGTGCGACGGGCGGTGCGGGCTTGCGCATCGGCGTCACGGCCTGCACGGGCTTGGCGTTTGTTCTGGTATAAGGCGGCTGGGTCGGTATGGCCGCAGGCACGCCCGCTTTTTGCGACTGCGACTGATCCGATGCCGTACCGGCAGGCGTCGTCGTCTGGGCCACGTCGAACGCCTCGTCCGTCGGGTTGGCCATCAGCACCGCGTCAGGGTCATAATTCCCCGCCTGCACCGGTGCGGCCAATGACAACGCGCTGGCCGAGGCCAGCAACATCATGAAAAACAAGCGTGAAGTGCGAAGATGAACCATGGACGAATCGTGCTGATACCCCTGCAACAAGTCTTGCAGTGGCCGAGTCGCCCGTCAATCCGGGGACGGCATAAAATCAGGGATTATTAACGCTTTGCGCCGCGCATGAAGGATGGCAGGTGATCGCCGAATCCTGGCCCGGAATCAATCACTTCGCCGGCTTCGTTGCGTTCGCGCCCATGCGGCGGGCCGGGGCGGCGTTCGCCGTGGCTGTTGCGGCCATCGGTACGCTCCTTGCGCTCGGGGCGCGGACCGCGACCCTGTTCGCGCGGCTGTTCATTGCGGGCGGGACGTTCGCCGCGCGGCGCACGCGCCGGACGATCGGACGAATCCGACGGCTCCACGCGCTCCGCGGCGCTGCCTTCGGCGCGCGGAATGGCCTTGCCGATCAGTTTCTCGATACCGGCGACAAGCTTGTCGTCATCCTCGGTCGCCATGGTGAATGACTGACCCGTTTTGCCTGCACGGCCCGTACGGCCGATACGGTGCACGTAATCTTCACTGTTGAACGGCACGTCGTAATTGAACACATGGCTGACGCCGGAAATATCAAGGCCGCGCGCGGCGACGTCCGAACACACCATGACGGCGACCTTGCCGTCCTTGAAATCCTGCAGCGTCTGGGTACGCATGGCCTGCGGCATGTCACCATGCAGCGGTGCCGCCGACACGCCCTGTTGCGACAGGAAACGTGCAACCGTACTGACGTCCTTCTTGCGGTTGCAGAATACGAACGCATTGACCACGCCGATTTTTTCGTCGCGGATCAGCTTAAGAAGCGTGCGGTCCTTGTCGCGGTTCGATCTGACCATCACAAGGTTTTGGGAAACGGTTTCGGCCGGGCTGGATTGCGGCGCAACGGACACCGTGCGCGCATTGCTCATCAGGTTTTTGGCCAGTTTCTCGATGGGTCCCGGCATGGTGGCCGAAAACAGCAGGGTCTGGCGGATCGGCGGCACCATTTTCATGATGCGCTCGATATCCGGAATGAACCCCATGTCCAGCATGCGGTCGGCTTCGTCGATGACCAGAACCTTGATGTCATTCAGCAGGACATTGCCGCGCTCGAACAGGTCGAGCAGGCGTCCCGGCGTGGCGATCAGCACGTCGACGCCGCGGGCAAGCAACTGCACCTGCGCGTCCATGCCAACACCGCCCACGATCAGGCATTTGGAAAGCTGGATGTATTTGCCGTATTTGTCGAAGTTCTCGGCGATCTGGGCCGCCAGTTCGCGGGTCGGCGTGAGGATCAGGGCGCGCGGCATGCGGGCCTTGGCCACGCCGCCGGACAGGATTTCGATCATCGGCAGGGTAAAGCTGGCCGTCTTGCCGGTGCCGGTGCGGGCGATGCCGATGACGTCGCGCGCCTGCAGGACCCACGGGATGGCTTTTTGCTGGATTTCGGTCGGCGTTGTGTAACCGGCTTCGGTAACAGCCCGAAGAAGATTTTCGGACAACCCGAGGTTTTCAAAAGTATTTTCACTCATTTGCCGGGGATCATAGCGATTTCAGGACAAAAGACAACTTTAATAAGCACTTGGAGCCCAAAACAGCAAAAAGGGCAGGCTTTCGCCTACCCTGTTTTTGCCTTATGGGCCAGGATTACGCCTGACGCGAAGACGACGAGCGCTCGCTCGACGATTTATCGGCCGGGTCGCGGTTCGCTTGGTTGCGATCGGCTTCCTGACGCGATTGGTCCTGGCGTTTGTCCTGCGGATTGGATTGCTGATTGTTAGGCATATTTCCTCCTAAGGTTGAACCCGATTGATTTCAGGTTGTGCTAGGTCAACGGCCAACCCCCGAGTCCCGTTCCCGCCCATAAAACCACTTTCTTTATGCGCCAAAACGCCCCACCCCTAGCCCCTTGAATTTCCAGCACAAGGAACCCCCTGCGATCCAGGGGCGTTTGTCCGATCAGGAACCCCCCTTTTGAAAAAGGTATTTTTATGGCACCCCGCGCTTACTGGAACGGCCACATG
>CALBME010000109.1 GCA_937896295.1 uncultured Micavibrio sp.
AATCAGCACCGGCAGAGAAAAAACAGGCGCCTTGGGGCGCCTGTTTTTTTTAACGGATTTCGAAGATCAGCGGATCGCCGGGAAGCTGCGTGCCGTCGGCCATGTTCTTGACCTCGTGCCGGCCTGCATCGTCAAAGGGCGGGAACCACACAAACGGAATGCCTTTCTTATTGGCGTATTCCATCTGTTTCTTCACGTTCTGCGGCGCGTGGTACAGTTCCACGTTGAAGCCGCGCTTACGCAATGTGCTTGCGGTTTCCGCGGCGTGTGCGCGGCGCTCTTCGCTTGGCAATACCACCAATATCTGTGTCGGCGTTTTGGCGGCGGGCTTGATGTGGTTGTAATGGCGCAACACGTCGAACAGCCGCGTAAAGCCGATGGAAATGCCGACACCGGGAAGGTGACGGTTGATGTAGCTGCCTGCCAGGTCGTCATAGCGCCCGCCGGAGCAGACGGAACCGGTGAATTCAGGAATATCGAGCAGGGCGGTTTCGTACACGGTGCCGGTGTAGTAGTCGAGGCCGCGCACGATGGACAGGTCCGCAATCGCGGACCCCTTGGGGACCGCGTTCATGACGAAGGTCAGTTCGTTCAACCCTTCTTCCATCGCGGCGTTTTTCGGCACGATTTTGCCAAGGTCTGCGGCATCCCCTTTGACCGAGGCCAGCTGCAGGACGGCATCGACCGCGTCAGCGTTCATGGCGACTTCTTTTTTCAGCATGTCTGCGACGGCGGCGTGACCGATTTTTTCGATCTTGTCGACAATGCGCGTAACCGTCACGGCATCGGCGATGCCCAGCGCATCAACAAGGCCCAGCAGGATTTTGCGGTTGGAAATACGGATCTGGACACGTCCGACATTCAGGCCGGTCAGCGCCTCGTACATGACGGCGGGCATCTCGGCGTCGAAGGCCAGCGGCAGCTGATCAACGCCGATCACGTCGATGTCGCATTGATAGAATTCGCGTAAACGTCCCAGCTGGGGCCGTTCACCCCTCCAGACTTTCTGCATCTGGTAACGTTTGAACGGAAAGGCCAGATTGCCGAAATGCTGCGCGACATAGCGCGCCAGCGGTACGGTCTGGTCAAAGTGCAGGGCAAGGCGCGCCTCGCCCTTATCGGCGGGGTCGGCGTGCAGGCGTTGCAGGACGTAAATTTCCTTGTCCACTTCACCCTTGGCGCGCAGGACGTCCAGTTCCTCGACGCTCGGCGTTTCGATGGAGCAGAAGCCATAGGATTCAAACACCCGGCGGATATGGTCGAACCATTGCTGTTCCACCAAACGGACTTCGGGAAGCCATTCGGGGAATCCGGTGACGGGACGGGGCTTGTAAATCTGTTTTTTTGTATCTGTGCTCATGGCCTTAGTTTTAGACGATTTGGGGCTGGAATTCTAGAGGTCGAGCGGGGGTGGCGGGGCTTATTTCTCATCAAACAACTGATCCAGCCGTTGGATCAGGGCGGCGGCCAGTTCGTCGGCATCGGCGATGGTCATGGCGGTTTTGTAATACCGGGTCACATCGTGCCCGATCCCGATGGCTGTCAGTTTGACCGGAGAG
>CALBME010000110.1 GCA_937896295.1 uncultured Micavibrio sp.
GCGAAGACACTCTTTCCCTACACGACGCTCTTCCGATCTCAGAATGGCGATCTCGTCCACTTCCTTGTCATTGAAAATACGAAGGATGTTGATGGGGTCCCCCACATAAACGGGGTTTTTAAACTGGCGCGTCTTGTAAAGACCGCGGCCTTTCAGAAGAAGTACGGGAATGACACGCTTCATGAACATCACGCATCTCCCGCCGCGATGGAGGCAAAATTACGCAGCATGCCCATGCCGTAACGATGGCTCTTTTCCGGATGGAACTGCGTGCCGTGAATATGGCCGCGTCGTATCGCGCAGCAGAATTCGTATCCATACTGCGCCGTCGCGCTGATATCGGCCTGCTGGTCGCAGACGGCATGATAGGAATGCACAAAGTAAAAGCGTGGCCGCTCAATGCCTTTGAGAACCGCGCAGTTCTCGCGCGCGGACACGTAATTCCATCCCATATGGGGAATTTTCAGGTCGGCATCCATTTTGCCGGGGTCGAAGCGGACAACGTCCCCGTCGATCCAGTTCAGGCCCGCCTCGCGGCCTTCCTCGCTGCCCCGGAACAGCATCTGCAGACCCACGCAAATACCGAGGACGGGGGTCGTACCCTGCAGAACCATCTCTTCGGCTGTCGTGCGCAGCCCGGACTGGTTGAAAGACGACATGCAGTAATCGAAGGCACCCACACCGGGCAATATCAGGCCGTGCGCCTGCCGCAGGTCGTCGGGTGTTTTGCCGCGCATGGCAGGGATGGAAAGCCGTTTCAGCATGTTCATGACCGAGCCGATATTGCCCGCACCATAATCAATAACGACAATCATGAACGTAACGGCTTTCGAACGGGTCTGGAGGCTGTTTTTTTATAAGACTGCACGCCGACCATGGAAAAGACAAGTGGGATGTCTATGCGCTGCGGCCGTAGCGGCGTCGCAGGCGCGGCCATGCCCACAGGGCGCAAAGCACCGCAATGCCGCCCCCGACGCCCTGGGCCAGGATGATGGCCTGTATGCCCGCATTGGGCGGCAAGAATGCGAACAGGCTGACCAGAACGGCGTAGAAAACCCCGCCCGTGACCGCGCGCGTATCGTTAAAGTAAATGGAGGCCAGGCGCAGGCCGAAATACGCCAGCATCAGGGCCACCAGCCCGCGCCAGCCGAAACGCCCGAACGCGTCCGCATCCATGGACGGATAGGCATAGGTCGCATCCGAATAGGCCTGCGGATAAGGCTCGGCAAAGGCCCATATGGCGACCGCCTGTGCCGGGTGCCGGTCTATGCCGCTGCGGCTGTCATGGATATTGCGGGAAAAACTGATCTCCTTCACCGGAAAGGCGGTGAAGTATTCATACCACCGCGCGCTCACCTCGATGGGGGTGATGAAAATGCGATACGCCAGATAATCGGCGTTGCGGCAGATACGGTTGGTGCAGCTGTCGATCGGCATGTCCAGCCGGGGGCGCACATAATCGCCCAGCAGTTTCTTGCGGTCGTCGCGGAACATCTCCGGTTCGCCATATTTTTTGTCCAGATGGCTGAAGACCGTGAAAATGCTTGTGTGGCTGGCCGGGTTCAGGGTGATGGCGGCAATCGTCAGGATACCGGCAAGCGCAAGGCCCAGAAAGGCGCGGCCCATCTTTATTCTTTTCTGATCATGTGCGGTGAAAATAAGCCCCGCCGCCGTAATCACCAGCGTCAGGATCAGCGGACCCTTGGCTGTGCTGGCGACGCAGTAAAACAGAATCCAGAAAAACAGGGACAGCGCCATGAACCTGCGGCGGTGAAGCCATAAAAGCAGGACGGCCGGCATGCCGATAATGGCCGTTGACATGCTGAACAGGTACTTGATGCCGGGAATGGCATTATAATTACGCAAAAAATCGATGCGTGCATTCAGTGTGTCGTTATTGACGTATCCGGACTCGACGGCATCGAAAAACGGGATGGAATGCGCGGTGGCAAAATGCAGAACCGTCAGCGCCACGTAAAAAATGGATAAACCATACCCGATCCGCAGGGATGCTTTACTGGGGGTGAAACCCGCCGGCTGCGGCACGGTTTTGTGTGCGATCATGTCGGCGCACAGGATAATGACGGTCAGCGTGGCGACGACCATGCCGTGATAGCCGCGGGTTTCCGGATAAAACAGGGGATACTGCATGACGAAGGGGATGAGCATCAGAAAGCACCATCCCAGTGTCGGCAGGAAATGAATGGACCCGCGCAAAAGATGGCGCACGGCAATGAAGGTCGCGGACAGGGCAAGCAATCCGTACAGCGACATGATCATTGATGCGGACATGTAGTCTTGAAATCCAGACGCTGTTGGAATGGCCGGTCTGGCCAGACTTCGACGAAGATGGTGGGCACTGCAGGGATTGAACCTGCGACCCCCACCATGTCAAGGTGATGCTCTCCCGCTGAGCTAAGTGCCCGGTCTCTTCGCAAGTGGGGCTTTCATAGCGGCTCTGCCTGCCCTTGGCAAGTCCTTTAAGCGGCGGTCAGAAGCTGGTTGACCTGATCGACCAGGTCTTTGAGGTGAAAAGGTTTGGAAAGCACCCGGGCCTGCGCCTTGGCGGGGTTCCGGGCCCCCATGGCCACGGCCGCGAAACCGGTAATAAACATGACCTTGATGGATGGGTGCATCTCGGCGGCCTTCTGGGCCAGTTCTATGCCGTCCATGCCGGGCATGACGATATCGGCCAGAAGCAGGTCGAAGTCCCCGTCCTTGCCCTGCTGAAGGGCGGCCATGGCGTCCAGCCCGTCGACCCGCGCCTCCACCTCGTGCCCGGCCTTCGCCAGCGCAGCGGTCAGGAAACCGCGCATCGCGCCGTCATCTTCTGCCAGAAGTATTTTTGCCATGGATCCCCAATATAGTTCGCCGGTGGGGGGTTCCTATCAATAAAAATGCCCCGTTGTCCACAATTGGCTTTATGCCAGAATGGCGCATGACCCGTTTGCTGATCGCCGATATCGGCGGGACCCATGTCCGGTTCGCCATGGCCGACCATACCGGCCTGCATGATGCGCAGACGTTGTTGGTGGCCGATTTTCCCGGCCCCCTCGAAGCGGTGGACGCCTATCTGAAAAACCACGCCCGTCCCTCCCGCGCCGTTTTCGCGGTTGCGGGGCCTGTCGGCGGCGATCGTTTCGAACTGACCAATTTTCCGTGGATTTTTTCTGTATCTGGCCTGTCGGCGCGGCTGGGCTTCGACGTGACACTCATCAATGACTTCCATGCGCAGGCTCTCGCCATTCCCGTCCTTGCCGCGGACAGGGTGGTAAAACTGGGCGGCGGTGACGCGACGCCCGGCGGTCCCATCGGCGTCATGGGGCCCGGCACGGGGCTGGGCGTTGCCATGCTGGTCCATGATGGGCACCGGTATATGGCCGTCCCGGGCGAGGGCGGACACGTCACACTCCCTGTCGTAAGCCCGCGCGAAGCCGCCATACGCGACTGGCTGCTGGCGCATAAATACAGCCATGTTTCAGCCGAGCGCGTGTGTTCCGGCAAGGGGCTGCTCAATCTTTACGCGGCGATCCGCGCGCTGGACGGCCGGGATCTGCCCGATCGCTCGCCGGAAGACATCACCGCACGCGCCATGACAGGCGCCTGCGATACATGCGTCGAATGTCTGGACCTGATGCTGGGATTTCTGGGGCGCGTGGCGGGCAATCTGGCGCTGACCGCGGGGGCTTTGGGCGGTGTTTACCTGACCGGCGGTATTCTGCCGCGTCTGGGCGCCGCATATCTGGAAGGCTCACGCCTGCGGGCTGAGTTTGTCGCCAAGGGCCGTCACCGTGGTTACATGGATGCCATCCCACTCTTCCTGGTGAATGATCCCCTGCTGGGACTTCAGGGGCTTCGGCAATACGGTCTGGATACGCTCGCCTGACCTGACCGCCCACAACTGGCGGATCTTACGGATCACGCGCGCGGTTTCAATGTGCCGCGCCATGCGCACTGCCTGGATTGGGCAGATATTGTCGTCTTCAAAACTGCGCATGTCGGGAAAATGCACAAGCTCGAACCGCCCGTCCGTGTGCTCGACGATTCCGGTATTGGTATGGCCCATCCACATGCCGCAATTGCCGAAAATCTTTCCATGTTTAATCGGGTGCAGCGCAGGCACATGCGTATGACCGCAGATCAGCCCGTCCGCTCCCTTACGCACGATCAGGCGCGAAACCGCACCTTCAAGGTTGTTCATCATCTGCAGGGCCGCCTTGCTGGACCGTTTCATCAGCGCCTTGGCCAGTGAAAATTTGCGCAAGCGTCCGTCCACCATGATGCGGGGCGCGGGCTGCGTGATGCCAAACCACTCGCTGAAAATATCGTGCAGCCAGTCACCGAATTTCGATACCGGACCCCCGATCAGCGCGTTGTCGAACTGGTCGCCATGCAGAACGATGATGCGCTTGCCGTCCGCGGTGCGGTGAATGCACTGGTTGCAGATGCGGATGCCGGACAGGAATGCAAAGCGCGCGCGCCGGAGCGCGGTTGCCTTGCGCACGCGTTCGTCATGGTTGCCGGGAAGGTATATGATTTTTGCGCCGCGCTTTTTATGATCGACCAGCGCATCGAAGATGCGGGTATAGTCCGCGCGCCAGTGCCAGCGTTTGGATAGTTTCCATCCGTCGATGATGTCGCCGGCCAGATAGATGTAGCGCGGCTCGTAACGCTGCAGGCATGTCAGAAGCGCGGCGCCGTCGACGCCCTTGTAACCGAAATGGAAATCCGACAGGAAAAGCGTCCTGATTTTGATGGGAAGAACGGCGTCCGCAGGCGTATCCAGTGGGTCCTCTGGGCGAATCTTTATCTGGCTGCGATTTTACCCCGTTTATGGCGGCGCAACAACGCTTCGCTGGCGGCGTAAAATCAAGCGTCGATGAAGGTTTCCGCAACCGCGCGCCAGCTATAGATGCTGCGCGCGTAATCTTCCCGCATCTGCCGGGTGCCGGGCGCGATCAGGGCGCGTTTCAGCGCGGTGGCCAGGTCGTCATGGACGACACCCAGCATGGCATCGGTCACGATGTCGCGTGGGCCTGTCACGTCATAACCCGCAATGGGCAGCCCGCACGCCATCGCCTCGATCAGCACGATGCCGAACGTGTCGGTTTTGGACGGGAAGACGAACGCGTCCGCACTGCGGTAATGATCGGCCAGCGCGTCGCCGGTCTGCAGGCCTGCGAAAATCACATCGCGATACTGGCGTTTAAGCCGATCAAGGTCGGGGCCGTGCCCGACGATCACCTTCGTGCCTGCGGTTTTCAGGTTCAGGAACGCCTCGATGTTTTTCTCCACGCTGACGCGTCCGACATACAGCAGCACGGGCCTGGGGACGTCGCGGAACAACGTGCCGGGCCCGGCATGGAACACGTTGAAATCCACACCGCGTATCAGGCGCACCATCGGCTGCGTGAAACCCCAGCTGCGCAACTGGTCTTCCAGGCTGGGCGTGGCCACGAACACGGCGCGGGCGGGCGCGTGAAAGGCGTGAACGAATTTGATGCCGAGCCTGCGCACGGCATTCTTGAAAAATGGCACGCGCCCCGCGACATAGTCGGGAAACTGCGTATGGAATGACGTGGTAAAAGGCAGCTCGCGTTCGACGCAATAGGTGCGCGCGGCCCAGCCCAGCGGACCCTCGACCGCGATATGGATCATATCCGCGTCGTAGGCGTCCATCATCCGGGCCAGTTTCGCGGGCGTAAACAGCGCAAGGCGGATTTCGGCATAGCCGGGCATGGGCAGCGAGCGGAAATCGCCGGGTCCGATGACCCGGACCTCGTGTCCGAGGTCGTGCAATTCGCGGTTGATGTTTTGGTAGGTGCGCACCACGCCGTTAACCTGTGGTTCCCATGCGTCGCTGATGATCAGAATGCGCATTTTGCTAAAACGTCTCGTACGGGCTAAGGTTCGGCGCATGCACAGTGTCACGATCCCCGATGAATTTGACAATGCCCGTTTTGACAGGGCTCTTGCCGCACTTTTGCCGGATCTCTCGCGCTCGCGCCTGAAATCCCTGATTGAGGGCGGCGCGGTCACGCTGGACGGTAAAACCGCCGATGACGCCTCCCGCCGGGTCAGGGCGGGGCAGGTGGTGACGCTGGTCGTTCCCGCGGCCGAACCCGCCGAACCGGTGGCGCAGGATATTCCCCTCGACATCGTGTTCGAGGATAAGGACCTGATCGTCCTTAACAAACCTGCCGGTCTGGTCGTGCATCCCGCCGCAGGCCATGCGCAGGGCACGCTGGTGAACGCGCTTTTGCATCACTGCGGCGATTCCCTGTCGGGTATTGGCGGGGTGAAACGCCCCGGCATTGTCCATCGCCTGGACAAGGACACCTCCGGCCTCATGCTGGTGGCCAAGAACGATCACGCCCACAACGCCCTGTCGGCCCAGCTCTCTGACCGCACCATGTCGCGCACCTATCAGGCGGTGGTCTGGGGCATGCCTGCGCCCCCCATGGGCCGCGTCTATGCCGATATCGACCGCCACCCGCGCGACCGCCAGCGCATGAGCGTCCGTCCCGGTGGACGCGAGGCCGCAACCAATTACAAGGTCATCGAAAAATTCGGTGAAACCGCGGCATTGGTGGAATGCCGGCTGGAAACCGGGCGCACCCACCAGATCCGCGTTCATATGCAGCACATCAAACATCCGGTTCTGGGTGACCCCCTGTACGGGGCGCAGAAGACCGCCGTAACCGCTGCCCTGAAAAAGGCGGGGCTGAAAGAACCCGTGATGGCGGGAATCATGGGCTTCCCGCGTCAGGCCCTGCACGCCATTGCGCTCGAATTCGTGCACCCCGCCACGGGCCGTACCCGCCATTTTGAGGGTAAATTACCCAGTGATATGAAGGACTTGATTAAAAATCTGCGCCGCTGCGAAAAATAGGCTTGCAGTTGTTTAAAGTTTTATGTAAATTAAATACATAGGGTGTCGCCCTGCTCAGGTGACGAAACGGACAACGCCCTATTTTGCCACTTCTTTTAGTGACTTCGTGTGACCCACTTCCAACTCTTCAAGGCCGCCCCTCGGGGCGGCCCTTTTTTTCGCTACAGCGGGTCCAGCAACCGGTTCCAGTCGCGCAGAATGCTCCGCGCCGACAGCGGCTCGGTAAAGGTTTCGATGGGCAGGGGGCGTTCCAGCATCTGTCCGCCGTCGCGTCCCATCTGGCGCATGGTCACGCGCGCATCGCTGCGCGGTCCCATGGTCCAGGTCAGGCGCATCATTCCGTCGAAATGCGTATCTCCGATCATGCCCTGGTCTTCGCGCCGGTCGGTCCAGGTGAGGCCCGCTTCCAGCCGCGCGCGCGTGCTGATCTGCTGGCTCACCCCCACGGTCGCGCCGTGATCGCCCGCCAGGTATTGCCCTGCTGCAAGCGTAAACGTCGTGGTTGAAAACGGCACGTCGTAACCCGCGCGCACATGGCCCGTGAAATGGTGGTCGCCCCATGCGTGGTTCCATGCGCTGTCCGGGTCCCGCCGCCACAACGCCCACGCATCGACCCCGGTCCAGAAGGCCGACCCGAACGGGCGCCAGATCATTTCACCGCCTGCGCCGCCGTACATTTCCTCAAGATATCCGGCGGTGACGCCCACATGCACGTCGCTGACCGGTGTCGTGTGCCATGACAGGTACAGGCGCTCCATCGTGATTTCGCCGTTATGCGCGAACGACTCCATGTCGCGGCGCACCGGTTCGCGCTCATCCTCGATGCGCGCAAGCGCATCGGCATTGCCGCCAAGCGTATAGGCCAGGGCGCCGCCAAAAATAAAACCACGCGGCCGCGTGATGGTCACGCCAGGAATAACCCGCGCGCGATACAGAAAACGCGGATATGTGTCGGTGAAACCCATCTGCACGTCGCTGCGCACATGCCACTGCGTATCGCGGTTCAGCCGCGTCAGCCAGTTCCACCGCGTTAGCGGCGGGCAGTCCGTGATCGGGTCCACGTTCCACTGCGCATGGTGCCACAGTTCCTGCGGCGATGACTGGCCCTGCGTGACGGCCAGCCGCACGTCACGCCCCAGAAGGGTAAGGGCAGGGCCGCGCAGGCCCGCCATGACCGGCATGATGGTGACCGGGCGGTCGTCGATATCGACTTCTTTCGCCTTGATGCGTTTAAGGCCGTAGCCGATGGCGGCAACGGCGTTCTGATTCGGCCCCATATCCATACAGCGGCGGACCTGCGGCTCCTGTGCATGGGCTGTGCATACCATGGACAAGACGGTCAAAAGCGGCAGAATAAAAGTCCGAA
>CALBME010000111.1 GCA_937896295.1 uncultured Micavibrio sp.
CGGGTGAGCAGGAAGTCGAGGTATTCAGCCGTCTGCTGGCCCGGGCGGATGCCGGGAACGAAACCGCCGTAACGCTTGAGCACATCTGCGTTTTCCTTGGGGTTGAACACCACGGCCGTATAGAAAAAGCAGAAGAACGCGATCAGGACGGCGTACAGGACCATGTAAACTGGCTGGCCGTGCTGAAGATGGCGCGAAATGGTGGAGACGATGTCCCCGCCTTCGCCGCCGGCAAAGCCGACCAGCGTGACCGGGAGCAGTAGCAGCGAGCTTGCGAAAATCGGGGGAATGACGCCGGCCGTATTCAGCTTGAGCGGCAGGTGCGACATCTGGGCCGAGGCCATCTGGTTCTGGCCCACCTGGCGACGCGGATACTGAACCGGCACGCGGCGCTGGGCGCGTTCGACGAACACGATGAAGACGATGGTTGCGACAACCATGGCGAACATGCCGAACAGGACCAGCGGGTTGAACTGGCCTTCGCGGCCGAGTTCGAGGAGCGATGCGATGGCGCGCGGCAGTTCCGCCACGATACCCGCGAAAATAAGGAGCGAGGTGCCGTTGCCGACGCCGCGTTGCGTGATCTGTTCGCCCAGCCACATCAGGAATACGGTGCCGCCGACAATGGTGATGACCGTGGAAATGCGGAAGAACAGGCCCGGATCGATGACCGCAGAACCGGAGGAGCCGGTCATGTGCTCAAGCCCGGTGGCCAGTCCCCATGCCTGCACGCAGGCGAGCAGAACGGTCAGGTAGCGCGTGTACTGGTTGATGCGCACGCGGCCGACTTCGCCTTCTTTCTTGATCGCCTCGAGCGAGGGGACCATGGCGGAGGCCAGCTGCATGATGATCGAGGCCGAAATATACGGCATGATGTTCAGCGCGAAGATGGTCATACGCTGCAATGCGCCACCGGCGAACATGTTGAACATGTCGAGAATGCCGCCGGCCTTCTGATTGTAAATTTCGTTCCAGACGGTGATATCGATACCCGGCAGCGGGATGTGCGTGCCGATGCGGTAGATGATGATGGCGCCGAGCACGAACAGAAGACGGGCCTTAAGTTCCGCCGCCTTGGAGAACGCGCCCCAGTTCATTTGCGATGCCATTTGTTCCGCGGCTGAAGCCATAATCGATACCCTTTTACGTGGTTATTTTGACGGCTGACAGTACCGGGGGGTGTCTTTAACGTCAACGTGACATTGTTGACAATTCGGGGGCAAATCCGGCATGTTGGCTGCATGAACGTTCTTCGCTGCACCTCTTCGGCTTCGCTTCGCTGCACTGCACGATTTTATTACTGGTACGTCCTTTAAGGGCCGGCCGGTTTTTTGAACGTTTAAAATACCTCAAACACCACCTGATCAGCGCCCTTTTTCAAACCGGAAGAGGGCTTTTTGCTGCGGTCTTGCCCCTCGCCCCGGTCCTCAAAAGAAAAGGCTGCAGGGAAAAGAAAGGCAGTACCCATGAATACCCCGCATTCCCCCGTTCTCCAGGCTTTCGGATTCGCCCATGACGCCCCGAAGGAGCGTCCCTATGGTTTTGGCCTGTGGCCGGTGGCCTATGACGGCAGCATCGTGCGGGCCGAGCCGGTCATTTTCGCCCGCCCCCCACACATGCCCGTGCAGCTGCAGGCTGTTTTCAACGCCCTGCGCGAGGCGCAGACCCCGGCACAGCTGGTGACCGTGCGCAAAGCCGGGGTGATGGAGGCCCGGGACGGCAGCCACCTGTCCCATTACCTGATTCCGGCGAATACGAATGTACGGGTCATCGGCACGACCATTTGATGCCCCTCAGACGAAAAAGCCCGGCATTTGCCGGGCTTTTTTTAATCGCCGAAGAAGCTCGGCCGTGCGGGGGTCTGGTCCCTTGTCTGCGCATGCGCGGCCTGGTGCTGCGGTTCTTTCAGCAGGCCCCATGCGCCTGCCTCTTCCATGCCGCAGTCTTCCGCCCTTGCCGGCATGACCGCGCCGCTGAAGGTTGCTCTGGCTTCGCCTTTTTTGGTGTCTTCACTCATGATCCTGGATTTCCCGTTCAACTGTTTTTCTTTTAAGACGCACAAATCTAACCCCGCATCCGGGATGGCCGTCAATTTCTTTGGATCGTGGCAACGCATTTGCAGCATAAAAAAAGCCCGGCATATGCCGGGCTTTTTGAAATATCGGACGCGATGATTATTTCGCGTATTGCTTCTTGCGGACGACGGGTTTGCGTTCGGTCACGATCACTTCGACCGAGCCGCCGGCTTTTTCGACAGCCGCCTTGGCACCCGGGGTTACGCCGGTGACCTTGATGGACAGTTTGGCGGTCAGGTTGCCCTTGCCGAGCAGACGGATACCGTCTTCCTTGCGGCGAACGACCTTGGCAGCGACCAGGCTCGCCTCGTCGACCGGCTTTTTCGCATCGATCAGGCCGGAATCAACAGCCGCCTGCAGCGTGCTGAGGTTGATTTCAGCATAAGCCTTGCGGTTCGGCTTGTTGAAGCCGCGTTTCGGCAGACGACGGTACAGAGGGGTCTGACCGCCTTCGAAACCGTGCAGCGCAACGCCGGTACGTGCCGTCTGGCCCTTACCGCCCTTGCCGGAGGTTTTACCCTTGCCGGAGCCGATACCACGACCGACGCGCATGCGTTTCTTGCGCGAATTGGCCTTGGGTTTGAGTTCGTTGAGTTTCATTCTCGTTACTCCTTATGCCGCGTCGACGATTTTGACGAGGTGTTTGACTTTATTGATCATGCCGCGCACAGCCGGGGTGTCTTCCAGCGTACGGGTTTTGTGACGCTTGTTCAGGCCCAGACCCTTGAGGGTCGCTTCCTGGTCCGGCGTGCGGCCAATGGGCGAACCCGTCTGGATGACGGTCACGGTTTTACCCGATTTTGCAGCCGCTTTTTTCGGCGCTGCTTTGGCGGGGGCTTTTTTAGCTTCAGTCATCGGATGCCTCTTCGGTGCCTTGACCCTGACGGTTTACGACGATGTCGGAGACTTTTTTGCCACGACGGGTCGCAATCTGACGCGGGGATTGAATGGATTGCAGCGCGTCGAAGGTTGCCTGCACCATGTTGTGCGGGTTCGACGTACCGGTTGCTTTGGCAACGATATCCTGAATGCCAACGGCTTCGAAGATGGCGCGCATCGGACCACCGGCGATGATACCCGTACCGGCGGGCGCCGTACGCAGGATCACTTTACCGGCGCCGAAATGGCCCTTGATGTCGTGGTGGATCGTGCGGCCATCGCGCAGCGGAACGCGCACCATGTGGCGTTTCGCGGCTTCGGTGGCTTTCTTGATCGCTTCAGGCACTTCCTTGCTTTTCGCATGGCCGTGGCCAACGCGTCCCTTGCCGTCACCGACGACAACCAGTGCAGAGAAGCCGAAACGACGGCCGCCCTTCACGGTTTTGGAGACACGATTGATGGCGACCAGTTTTTCAACGATGTCGCTTTGTTCTTTGCCTTCGGGGCGTTTGCCCTCAGAGCGTTGTTTGGGTTCGCGGCGTTCCATCATGTTCTCCTTAGAATTCCAATCCGCCTTCACGGGCAGCCTCGGCCAGAGCCTTGACGCGACCGTGATACAGGTACGACCCACGGTCGAAAATAACCTGTTTCACACCCGCCTTTTTGGCGCGGGCGGCGATAAGTTTACCGACTTCGGCGGCAGCCTTGACGTTACCGCCAATTTTGACCGAAGCCTTCAGTTCTTTGTCCGCCGTGGAAGCGGAGGCCAGCGTGACACCCTTGGTGTCGTCGATGACCTGAGCGTAGATGTTCGCAGCCGAACGGTACACGTTCAGACGGGGGCGATTCATTTTCAGGGCGTTGGCGCGAACCTTGTTCCGGTTGCGGAACTGGCGGCGCTGTACCGTGTTGGTTTTCTGTTTTTTCATCATCGCACCTTATTTCTTCTTGCCTTCTTTGCGGATGATACGCTCACCCTCGTACTTGATGCCTTTGCCCTTGTACGGCTCGGGCGCGCGCCAGGAACGGATTTCAGCCGCGACCTGACCCACTTTTTGCTTGTCCGAACCGGCAATGGTGATGGCGGTCTGTTTGTCGACCGTGATCTTGATGCCTTCCGGGATCGGGTATTTCACGTCGTGCGAGTACCCGAGCTGCATGACCAGCTCTTTACCCGTGACCTGGGCACGGAAACCGACGCCGTTGATTTCGAGTTTTTTCTCGAAACCCTTGTCGAGGCCCTTGAACAGGTTGACGATATTGCGCTGGGTGGTTGCCCACATAGCGCGATTGGTCGCCTCTTCGCTCAGGCTGACGGAAATCTGGCCGTCCGCCTGTTTGAGGACAACGTCTTTGGTGATGGCGACGACGCCTTCACCGTTTTTGCCTTTTGCCTTCAGCTCGTTCGGTTTGACTTCAACCGTAACGCCTTGCGGAATGGCGATGGCGTGTTTGCCGACGCGTGACATTAGAACACCTCGCAGAGAACTTCGCCGCCGACATTTTCTTTACGCGCGGCATGATCGCTCATGACGCCGTGCGGAGTCGACAGGATGGTGATACCAAGGCCGTTGTGCACCATGCGCAGGCCCTTGACGTTGGAATAGACGCGGCGGCCGGGGGTCGAGACGCGCTTGATCGTACGAATAGCCGGCTGATTTTCCGAGTATTTCAGTTCGATCGAGAGTTCTCGTTCGGCGGCATTGTAGCCACGGATATAACCTTCGGCCTTCAGTACGTCCAAAACCGAACGACGGAGGCGTGAGTTCGGCGACGTGATTGTCGCCAGTTTTGCTTGTTGCCCGTTACGAATGCGTGTCAGCAAATCGCCGAGAGGATCGCTCATTGACATGGGATTTCCTCGTCCTTTCTTACCAGCTGGATTTCGTTACGCCCGGCAGCTCGCCACGCGAAGCTTTTTCGCGGAGCATGTTGCGGGACAGTTTAAACTTACGGTGAACGCCACGTGCGCGACCGGTGAGCGCACAGCGGTTACGCTTGCGGATCTTGGCCGAGTTACGGGGCAGTTTGGCGAGCTTCATGTTCGCCTCAAAGATTTCAGCCGGGTCGGCGTTACGGTCGCGTGCCACTTTCAGCAGCGCCGCACGTTTGCCAGCGAATTTCTTTTCCAGTTTGGCGCGTTTCTTTTCGCGCTCGATCATTCCAGTTTTTGCCATTCTTCAATCTCCTTAGCGATCACGGATCGGCATGTTGAATTCTTTGAGAAGTGCGAAGGCTTCGTCCTTGTTACGGGCCGACGTGCAGATGACGACGTCCATACCGAGGATTTTATCGACCTTGTCGAAGTTCACTTCCGGGAAAATCACGTGTTCCTTGATACCCAGGGAGTAGTTGCCCTGTCCATCGAACGAGCGCGGCGAGAGACCGCGGAAGTCGCGGACGCGCGGCAGTGCCACGTTGATCAGACGGTCGAGGAATTCGTACATCTTGCGCTTGCGCAGGGTGACTTTGCAGCCCAGAGGCATGTTCTCGCGGACCTTGAAGGTTGCGATCGATTTCTTGGCATAGGTCACGACGGCGCGCTGGCCGGCGATGAGGGTCAGATCTTCCGCAGCCTGAGACGCCTTGCGCGAGTCTTGCGTGGATTCACCAACGCCCATGTTGAGGACGATTTTGGTGAGCTGCGGCACTTCGTGCACGTTCTTGAAGCCGAATTTCTCAGCCAGCGCCTTGCGGACGCGGGTTTCGTAATCAGCCTGCAGACGGGGTTTATAACCCTTATCCGGAGCAGCCTGCTTCTTGACGGTTTTCACCGACGTTTCTTCGGCTTTTTCTTTTTTAACTTTTTTCTCGGTTGCCATGATTATTTACCTTTTTTCGTATTTTCGGCAATCGTTTCGCCCGATTTGCGTGCAACGCGAGTCTTCGTGCCGTCTTTCAGAACTTTGAAGCCGACCTTGGTGGCCTTGCCGCCTTTCGGATCAACGAGAGCGACGTTCGAAATGTGGATCGAACCTTCGGATTTCTCGATGCCGCCCGGGGTGGTCTGGGTCGGTTTCTTGTGCAGGGTGCGCATGTTGACGCCTTGCACAACCACGCGGTTTTCTTCGCGCATGACTTTCAGAACTTCACCTTTCGCGCCCTTGCTGGAGCCCGAAATGACGACGACCTGATCGCCTTTTTTGATTTTGAGTTTGGTTGCCTGTTTCATTACAGCACCTCAGCAGCCAGAGAAATGATTTTCATGTAACCGGCGGGACGCAGTTCGCGCGTCACAGGGCCGAAAATACGCGTACCGACCGGTTCTTTCTGGGCATTCACCAGAACGA
>CALBME010000112.1 GCA_937896295.1 uncultured Micavibrio sp.
GGAACCAGCCCGTACTCGCGCGCCAGCTCTTCATCGAGCGGCGTCAGGCCTTCTTTGGCATCCACGATGAAAAGCAACAGACTCGCCTCATCAATTGCGGCCTGCGCCTGTTTGAAAATGTTGGCGGGAATGATGGCGCGGCCGGCGGCCACTTCGCGGCGCACGAATTCCGGCGTCATGTCTTCCGGACGCAGCGGACACGCCTGTTTTTGTTTTTCATATTGCACAAAAAGAGGGCGTGGCCCGCGTGTCCGCGGGGCCGCTCAAAGCCCGTTTACCCTTGACCGGTCCTTATATACGTGGTTGATTAAACCCGATTTCAGGGGCTTTCGCTCGCGATGGCACCGGGAACTGAGTTTGCTGCAAGATGCTTTTACGTTTCCTGCCAGTACCGCAGCTCCTAATAAGTCCGGTCTCCGGCCCGTTTGTCCGGCAAGTTCATTATATGAGGAAATACTATGGCTACTGGTACCGTCAAATGGTTCAACAACGACAAAGGCTTCGGCTTCATCATTCCTGATGAAGGTGGCGCTGATATCTTCGTCCACATCTCCGCTGTCGAGCGCGCCGGCTGGCGTACGCTGACCGAAGGTCAAAAACTGTCGTACGAACTGCAGGCAAACCCGAAAAACGGCAAAACCTCGGCTGGTAATCTCCAGGCCGCCGGTTAATTCCGATTTTTCCGAAAATTTTCAAAAGCGGAAGCCCATGAGCTTCCGCTTTTTTTATGGGTTCGTGCGTTGGCGGCATCATGAAAAAGATCAGGGACATCATCCAGCACTGGATCCGCGTCTTCCGCATGAGCTCGGGCGAGCTTGCGGCCCTTACCCTGCCGCCATGGGTGCTGACCGGGCTGCACTTACGCAATAACGTCAAACAGGACTATATCGGCCTTATCTCGGCGGGTGTCGCGTTTTACTTCCTGCTGTCCGCCTTTCCGGCGCTGGGCGCGGCCATTTCCATCTTCGGCCTGTTCTTCGACCCTTACGAGGTCACCACACTGATCGAGCGCATGGCCAGCTTCCTGCCGCGCGAAGCGCTGGACATCATCATCACGCAGGGGCGCAATATTGCGCAGACAACGGGAAGTACCCTGTCCATCAGCCTGGGTATCAGCATCCTGCTGGCCGTTTATTCCGCCACGCGCGGGGTGCAGGCGCTGATCAAGGGATTCAACATTGCCTATGACGCGACCGAAACGCGGGGCATGTTCAGACTGACTTTTCTGTCATATGGCCTGACGCTTTTGATGCTGGGTTATTTTCTGTTTTCGCTTCTGCTGGTCGCGGGCCTGCCGGTGGCCATACAGTTTCTGCATCTGCCGCCCGTATTCTCCAGCCTTTTGCAATGGTCGCGCTGGCCGGTCCTGTTTTTCACCGCGCTGGTCGGTCTGGAAATTCTTTATTCGCTTGGCCCCTGTCGCAAGCGCGGGCGCATCGGCATCAGCGCGGGCGCATTCGGCGCCACCGTCCTTTGGATGCTGGGATCGTCGCTGTTTTCTCTTTTCATTTCCAATTTTGCCTCGTTTAACGAAACATATGGAAGTCTGGGCGCCGTTGTCGTCCTGCTGATGTGGTTCTGGATGAGCGCCATGTCCATCCTGATCGGGGCGGAAGTGAACGGTGCGCTGGAAGGCACCGCGCGCGGCCGCGATGACAGCCACTGAGCAGGCGGGATCGCCGCGAGTGCCGTTCAATTCAATGCAGGGAGACGCCGATCAGATGACCGATCAGCGCCGTGAATCCCATCGCCGCCGCGCCCCAGATCATGACGCGCAAGGCCGGTTTGACCGGCGAGGCCCCGCCCATTCGGGCAGCCACGGTGCCCAGAAGACCCAGCAACGCCACGCACAGGACGGATGACAGGGATACGAAGTAATCGGGCGGCAGCAACAGGACGAACAGTAACGGAAATGCCGCGCCCAGCGAAAAGGCGGCCGCAGACGCCATCGCCGCCTGAAGGGGTTTTGCGGCGGTGAGGTCGGAAATTCCCAGCTCCTCACGCGCATGAACGCCCAGCGCGTCCTTTTTCATCATCTGCACGGAAATTTCACGCGCCAGCGCCGGTTCAACCCCGCGATCGACATAAATATCTGCCAGTTCCTGTAGTTCGGCTTCGGGCGTTTCCTGCAGTTCCTTGCGTTCACGCGCCAGATCCGCCTGTTCGAGATCGGACTGGGAACTTACCGAAACATATTCGCCTGCCGCCATCGACATGGCGCCGGCGACCAGACCCGCGACACCTGCGAGCATGATTCCGCCCTGATCCGTAGATGCGGAGGCAATGCCGACCACCAGGCTCGAAACTGAAATAATACCATCATTGGCACCAAGCACGGCGGCGCGAAGCCAGCCGGTGCGGCTGGTGTAATGACGTTCTGCGTGGTTATAAACAAGACGTGAATGCATGGGAAAAAGCCTAGCATTAACAAGGTCTTTTGCAGACTCATTTTTTATTTTCCCCTTCAGCTTGGCTTCAGAATGGGGGTGCACACTCAAAAACATGAGAAAGATGCATCTGCACTATGACGAAAACGGCCTGGATACGGGCGCATTGTCTTTCAGCAAGACCGCCCTGCTCAGCCACCTTAAGGCCAAGCCGTCCGTTGTTTCGATCGTCCCGCTATTTGCGCGGGAACGCGAAGAGGTCGAACAGTTCATCAAGGATATTTACGCCAAGGCTTACGGCGCGCGTATCAAAATTCACTATCCGGTTCTGATGAGTGTCCGGAACGAAAAAGGGGATATTCTGGCCGCGACAGGTTTTCGTCCGGCTGCTGATTACCCGTTATTTTTAGAACAGTATCTGGATCGCCCGGTCGAGCAGGTTCTGGGCTTGCCCCGCGCGGAAATCGTTGAAATCGGTAATCTCGCCTCTGATGGCGGGGGCGCGTCGCTGTTCCTGTTCGCCGCCATTTCAGCCTATCTGCATCACAAGGGCCTGACCCAGGCTGTTGTCACCAGCACCGATTTCCTGGAACAGCGATTCAAACAGATGGGCCTTGATCCAGTGCGCCATGCGCCTGCGGATCCGTCCATGCTGATTGGAAAAGATGAAAACTGGGGTACGTATTACGATACGCATCCCCATGTCATCTCCGGCAATGTCACTCATGCCTATGAACGCCTGCAAAGCCGTTTCGGTGCCGAATACCGCACCTATCCGCCACGCCTGTTCCCCCGCCTGCATTATCAATGCGACGGAGAGCGGTCATGATCTTCGATATCCTTTCCCTTCAGCCACCCATGAAGATCGCGCTGCACGATGAAACGCGCAGCATTCTTTACGGTGACATGGCAAAAGAAATTCATATCCGCACCCAGCTTCTGGAAGGGGTACGCGCACTTGCGATTGCCCTTGATAATGGCGTCGACTGGGTCCTGTGGGATCTGGCCGCACTGACGCTTGGCATTCCCTGTGTTCCCCTGCCTCCATTTTTTACGGATGAGCAGGTTTCCCATGCCTTGCAGGCATCCGGTGTCTCTCATGTCGTTACCCCTTATGGCATGAAAGATACCGGTCATCCTGCAGCCGATATTCCACCCGGCACCGCCAAGATTACGTTTACTTCCGGCACCACCGGCCAGCCCAAGGGTGTCTGCCTGCCATGGGGTGCCATGCAGAACGTGGCCGAAGGTGTGGTCGGCATGCTTGGCCCATCCTTCAGCGGCGTTCACGCCAGTGTTCTGCCCCTTGGCATTCTGCTCGAAAACATCGCAGGCGTTTACGCAGCCCTGCTGTCGGGTGCCAGCGTTCATCTGAGCGCGCTTTCCGATTTTGGCCCCAATTACGCGCATCTTCATGCGCGTTTAAAAAAATCCGGCGCAACATCCGTCATTCTCGTGCCGGAAATCCTGCGCCTTCTGATGGCGCAGGTGCGTGTGCAAGGCCCCCTTCCCGATCTCAAATTCATCGCGGTGGGCGGGGCAAAAATCGACCCGGCCCTGATCGCCCATGCGCGCGCCATGAACCTGCCTGTGTATGAAGGGTACGGCCTTTCAGAATGCGCATCGGTCGTCTCGCTGAACGTACCGGATCACGACAAGGCCGGCAGCGTGGGCCGCCTTCTTCCCCATGTACGGGCCGAGATCGTTGATGGCGAGGTTGTTATCAGCAACCCGGGGTTTCTTGGGTATATCGGTGAAGCAGCCCCGGCACGGTTCCCGACCGGCGATCTGGGCGCGATGGATCAGGACGGTTTTCTGTCCATCACCGGGCGCAGCAAGAATGTCCTGATCACATCTTATGGACGCAACGTGTCGCCGGAATGGGTGGAAGCCGCCCTGCTGGCACAACCGGCCATCGCGCAGGCCGTTGTTTATGGCGATTCCGAACCTTATCTGGGCGCTCTGATCGTGCCGACATATGACGGCGCCGATGTTACCGCCGCCATCTGCGCAGCCAATCAAAGCCTGCCTGTCTATGCACAGGTACGGGAACATCACTGCATTCCCATGATGAGCGCCAAGAACGGAATGCTGACCGGAAACGGGCGCCCGCGCCGCGAGGCCGTATTCAAGAATTACGCCTATATTTTCAAAAAGGAGAAGACCCATGAATTTTTATGACCGCCTGGTAAAGGAAACGGAGTCGTCACGACACGCGCTTTACAGCGTGCCCCAGCTGCAGGACGGGCTGAACGGCGATATTTCGCGCGAGACATATGTCGCCTACCTGACCGAAGCGTATCACCACGTTTCGCATACAGTACGTTTTCTGATGGCGACGGGCGCCCGCCTGCCGGACAGCAAGAAAGACCTTCACAAGGCCATTGCCGAATATATCGAGGAAGAAGTCGGACACGAGGAATGGATCCTGAACGATATCACAGCCGCGGGCGGCGATAAGGAAAAAGTTCGCCGTTCACAGCCCAACCTGGAAACACAGGTCCTGATCGCCTATAATTACGATTATATCAATCGTAAAAACCCGGTCGGTTTTTTCGGTATGGTTTACATGCTGGAAAGCACGTCAACCCAGATCGCCAACAAGGGCGCGGATGCGATCAAGGGCAAGCTTGGCCTGCCGCAAAAGGCGTTCAGCTATCTTTATTCGCACGGCGAACTTGATATCAGCCACATGAAATTCTTCGAGGAAACGGTGAACAAGATCACCGATCCGGAGGATCAGAAGGCCATTATTGAAGTGGCGCAAAACACCTTCCTGCTGTTTGCGAATGTTCTGCGCGCCATTCCGCACACAAGGACCCTTAAAAATGCAGCTTAAGGGAAAAACCGTATACATCACGGGCGGAACCGGCGGCATTGGTACGCCGCTGGTACGTTTTCTGCGCGATGCCGGGGCCATTGTCACCGTCCATGACATCAATCGCGACGGCGATCTGGTCGCCAATCTGGAACAGACATGCGCACAGCTTTCCGCCGCCACGCCGGACATTCTTATTAACATGGCTGGCTATAACGTTCTGGATTACTGCGAAAACCAGAATCTGCGCGCCATTGTCGACCTGAACCTGATGGTTCCCATGCGCCTTACGCAGGCGGTTTTACCCGGCATGAAACGGCGGGGCAGCGGCCAGATCGTCAATATGGGTTCCATGACCGCGCTTATTCCCCTGCCGCACCTGACCGGCTACGTCGCCGCAAAGGCCGGACTGAAAGGGTTCAACGATGCCCTGCGGCGCGAACTGGGGGGCAGCAATATCACGCTGACCCATATCGTTCCGCGTGCGGTCAAGACAGGCATGAATTCCGGTGTCAAAGCCGCCGTCAACGAGCGTACCAAGGTCAATTACGACGACCCATCGGTCGTGGCCCGGCGTATTTTTAACGCCATCCAGAATGATGAAACGGAAGCGCGCATCGGATGGCCCGAACGCCTGTTTGCATTCATCAATGCCGTTCTGCCCGGGGTCATTGACAAGGGACTGCAGAAAAACCGCCGCGCGGGCGAAGACGCTTTGAACATGCGTCCGGCACCTGCAAAGGCTGCATAATCATTTTCAAGGAGAGCAATATGAAGAAATACGTCTTAATCCCCGCCGCACTGGCCATGCTGGCCGGCCCCGCATTTGCCCAGGAATACACCCTTCAGCCTGCGGCACCGGTGACGGGTGAACAGCCCGTCGCAGATCCGGTCATGGACCAGGTCAGTCTCCTGCAGAGTGCATGGGCACAGATCAAGTATCAGATGCCTGACAAGGACGCGCAGCTGGCGGCCATCCACCAGCTGGAAGACCGGGCCGCAAACCTGACCGCGACGTATCCTACGCGGGCCGAGCCGAAAATCTGGGAAGGGATCATCCTTTCGACGGATGCCGGAATCGTGAAAGGCATCTCGGCCCTCGGCAAAGTGAAGAAAGCCAAATCGCTTTTTGAAGCCTCCATTCAGCAGGATCCGCAGGCCATGGAAGGCTCCGCCTATACCTCGCTCGGTTCGCTTTATTACCAGGTGCCGGGATGGCCCGTGGCGTTTGGCGACAAGGATGCCGCTGCCGCCAATCTGAAACAGGCCCTTCAGATCAACCCCAACGGTATCGATCCGAACTTCTTTTACGGCGACTTCCTGCTTCAGACCAATCACCCGGATGAGGCGCAGGTCTATCTGGAAAAGGCGCTGCTGGCCCCGGACAGGCCAGGGCGTGAGCTGGCCGATGCAGGCCGCAGGCAGGAAATCAGGGCAGCCCTTGCGCAAATCCGGCAAAAGAAGAAAGATAGCGATACCATTAATCATTAAGTCCGGACTGCATGCGCGTACTTCTGATAGAGGATGACCAGAACCTCGGCAAAGCCACGGCCGAGGGTCTGCGCGAAATTTATGCCCTCGACTGGGTACGCACCGCCGAAGAAGCGGAGGATACGCTGGCCACAACCGCGTACGCCCTGCTTGTCCTCGACATCAACCTGCCCGGCATGTCGGGCCTTGAATTTCTGGCTTCGATCAGGCGAAAGAAAAATAACATCCCGGTGCTGCTGCTGACCGCGCGTGATGCTATCCACCACAGGGTCGAAGGGCTGAATGCGGGCGCCGACGACTATCTGGTCAAACCATTCGACCTTGATGAACTGATGGCACGCTGCGCCGCCCTGATCCGCCGGAGCGGTGGACAGGCGGCACCGGTCATCACGCATCGGGACTTGATGTATGAACCCGGCAGCGGCCATCTTGAGCTTGAAGGCCACAGTATCATCCTGTCCGGACGGGAACGGGCGATTTTCGACATACTGATCCGCAACATTGACCGGCCGGTCAGCAAAGAGAAAATCAGCGAAAGCATCTATGACTGGTCTTCCGAAGACATCGAAAGCAATACTATCGAAGTGCATATCGCCGCACTGCGCCGCAAGATCGGCAAAGAAAGAATCACGACAATCCGCGGTGTCGGCTATATGATTCCCGCATGAGAACGTCCTACTCCTTAAGCCGCCGCCTGATCGGCTGGATCAGCCTTCCCATTCTTGCGGCCAGTGCGCTTGTCATCCTGCTCGCCTCCGTTTTTACGTGGCATGAAATCGAGGAGGTCTACGACGCGCAGCTGGTCCATTCGGCAAAAGTACTTCTGCAGTTCACCAAGCATGATATCAATCAGAACAATGTCGCCCCGCTAGGCACGGAAAGCGCGGATCTCAGCCATAAGTACGAGCGGAAAACCGGGTTTCGCGTCTGGGTGAATGATGCCCTGATCACGCAGTCTTCCAGCATGCAGGACTTTGCGTCATTCGAGGCGCCGCCGGGGTTTTCGGATCAGGTCATCAACAATGATAAATGGCGGTTTTTCGTCTTTGTCGATCCCATCGATAAAATACGTATCGAAATTTCCGAACGGTATGAAGTCCGCTACGAACTGATCACACAACTTATCAGTACGCTTATCATTCCCAGCTCCCTTCTCATTCCGGTCATCGTCTTTCTGGTCTGGGCGGGCGTGCGAAAATCACTCAATCCGGTCATCAAGATTTCAGCCGATGTCGACCAGCGCAACAGCGACGACCTGTCCGCCATTGAGACGGGACAATCGCCCACTGAGATCCTGCCGCTGATCAGTGCGCTGAACAGGCTTTTCCTTCGTATCGGCGAAAGCTTCCAGCGGGAACGCGATTTTACCGATCATGCCGCACATGAGCTGCGCACGCCGCTTGCGGCCATGAAGACACAGACGCAAGTGCTTCTGCGCAAGGCCGGCGCCATGCCGGAATGCCGGGAGGGGCTTGAGAATCTTGAGGCATCCATCAACCGCGCCACCCATCTTGTCAGCCAGCTGCTGCTGCTCGCGCGTATCCAGTATGCGCATTTTCCGATGGACCGCTTTGACCTGACCGGCTGCCTGCAGGATAAAATCAGCGAACTGCGCCCTCTTGCGCTCCACAAGGCGGTCGTGTTCACGGCAGACATCGCGCCCCATGTCATGACTGAGGGGCACAGGGATTCCGTTGCCATTATGATCGGCAACCTGCTGGACAATGCCATCAAGTACACGCCATCCGGCGGTCAGGTTCATGTATCGCTTAGCGCCGCAGGCATTCTGGATGTGGCCGATACCGGGCCGGGCCTTAACGACACAGAAAAGAAAAAGGCGTTCGAGCGATTTGTCAGGCTGGACAAAACCGGCAATAACGGAAGCGGCCTGGGCCTGTCGATTGCCAGCTGGATCGCCCAGGCTCACAACCTCAAGATTGAGCTACTCGACAACCACCCCCGCGGCCTGCGCGCGCGGATTCAATGGCCTGTGATTTGAGATAAAAACTGGAGGGTGAAGGGAATCCTACTGTGAGCTTATGTCACTGATTTTATATAATATTTCGGCTTAATTTTGGACTTCGTGCCCCAATTTATACCCCATCCTAAGGAAGATAGAAGCTCCCTTACTCTTTTTGGGACTGAAGCTTAGACGCTAAGTTTTGCTTAAACCAGCCTTTGTCTCTATCGTTCCATCTGCTAATGGTTGCGATAGCAGATGTAGGGCATAGTGAAGAAATTCCTGTGACCACGTCATGCCAAGGATAATTTTCTGAAATGTACTCCTCTACGACTTCAGCCATTCGTGCATATTCATAAATTGCTGTAACTTAGTTTTAGCTACCCCAACGGATGCAGCCGACTCTAGCAAGGCTATCAAGCCTTCAATTATGTTATTTTCTCTAAAATCATCCCTATTGTTACGTTCAATTCTAGTGACCAAACAACATTCGAAAGCTTTTTTAATCGCGTTGCTAGGCGGCACTCGCCCCACTACGATTAGTTCTGCACAAATTCCAAGAAATATATAAGGAAGATTTTGTGATTCTCTGGAAAGCTCATCTAAGAGAGAAAAACTGCCGGCATCGACTATCAGTGAGCTTGTATTGCTTACTTTTAGGTTTTGCATTTTTGCAGTCCATATTGGTCAACATCGTACCCCCAGATTTTGGCCGTACCCCCACTTCGTACCCCCAAAAATTGGTGGCTGTAGAAGGACAGCGCTGGAATTAGACGGACGATTATATCAACAAAAACTGATAGTTACAGTCAGTTTAGTGTATGCTTTCGGATGTCTTTGGATGTCTATGGAAGAGGGGCTGGAGCGGGTGAAGGGAATCGAACCCTCATAGCCAGCTTGGAAGGCTGGAGCTTTACCACTAAGCTACACCCGCGTTTTTGATACCGCGTTGTCCGCTTTTGTACCGGCCCGTCAGGCGCCGGTCCAGAGCGATGTTCCCTTCATATCAGGTCGTCGGCGACCATTCAATCTTTGCGCCGCCGGGCGGGTTGCCAAAATGACGGGCGGCATTGCCGCCGCGGCGCACGATTTCGGTCATGCGATGGCCATTCCAGCCGGAGGAGCCCGTGGAAATCACAAGCTGGCCGTCCTTGACCGCGAATATCCCGTCCGCGACCGTCGCCCGCTCGCTCACCCCGTTCAGGGTGATGATGACATCCCGGCCGCGCTGAGCCGACAGTGCCGTCATGTCGACCGAGGTTTTAAGGTTACCGTACCCGTCTGTATAGCAGACGCATTCCTGCGGCGGTGGCGGCACATCCCCCAGATCGGCGGCCATGTCGCTATAATCGCCGCGCGCCACCTTGGCGAAAGCCGGTGGGAAAACATCGCGCGAACGAAACTGCGATCCTTCGGCCGACACATTCAGGCCGCGGAGCATGGCCGTATCGTCTTTGACAAAAGACAGGGAGTATCCGGAATTAACGGCCACGATTTCCACGCCGTTGTGCAGGCGGGCATAGACCAGCCCCTCGCCCGCGTTACGTGCGCGGGGCGCAGGATCGTCCTTGCGCGGCGCCGTGTTCACATAGAATTTGTGACGATCGCCCAGACGGGAATTAATCGACAGCTGCGCCAGTACAAAACCGGTGGCGACCGTATCAAAAGCCGGCACCGCGACCGTTTCGATCACGAATGTATCGTCCTGTAATTCGGCATAGAGACGCTCCCGCACCTCGGCAAAGGCCAGATCGGCCAGATCGCCATAATCCGCTATGACAGTGACAAGTGTACGGTTTTTCATTTTTGTATATCCCTGAAAACAAAACCCATGGTGATCAGTTTATCGATCAGCGCGAGCGTGCCGACATGAATTTCCGCCTGATCATGCGCCAGGATGACGTGCGCAGTATCCTCGCGGGACAGATGCGGATCAGCATCCATCAGGGCGAACACGTCCACCCCCTTGTCCCTGTGACGCGCGGTCATGGCCCAGTCGGCGGTGGAATAGGTGAACATGGCATCGATGGCGTCGGCCATTTCGCTGTCCGTGTAAAATTCATGTCTTACATTCTCAAACGGCGTTTTGGTATAGCCTTGCGCCTTCAAAAACGCCTGAAGGGCATTTTTGGTTTCAACCTGTTCCGCAGACGGCAACTGCACGGGGTCGTTGCCCAGTCCTTCGCGGATCATGCCCGCCACATAGGCCCTGTGTATGACGGGTACGCTTTCAGGTTCGACAAACCAGGCCCCCATGCCGCGGTCCATATAGGCAAAGCGGTAATATTTTCCGGGACGCGGGACGCCCGCATCGGCGTAGCATTTTTCGATCAGCATATCGGCGCGCAGGATATTGTCGCACGTCGCATCAAAACCCAGCGTCGTCGCCCGCGTGTGGTGATAGCCGTGATTGCCGATCACAAAACCCTTTTGAATGGCATAGACCACCGCGTCCGGATATTTTTCGATCATATCGCCACGGCAAAACAGGAGGGCCGGCGCATGCCGGTCGACCAGCGCGTCGAGAAAAGCGCGGCTGCGTTCGTTCGGCGTATCGTCGATGGTCAGGTATGCGGTTTTCATGACCGGGCCGCGCGAACATCAAGGCCATACAGGCTTACATGCTCAACCCGCGCAACGAAAACAGCCGTCGCGCGCAGCGAGTGGTCAACCACCGGCACCATGCTCTGATGCAGATTTTCAAGGAAGGCGCGCTGGTCGAACAGCCCGGCGCGATAGAGGCGGTCGAACAGTCCACCGCACAGGTAGATGCCGCCATAGGCGTGCGCCACGCTGCACAGCATGTGCGCGTGAAGGCCCAGAAATTCACTGAACACCGACGCGGTTTCCTTTACGAGCGGGTCCCTGTCCCGAAGCGGGATGATATCCTGCACCGTCTTTGCCTGTGCGGGCTGGTTCGTATACTGCGCCATGGTGCGGTACAGGCGCATCAGCCCCTCGCCCGAGAGAATATCCTCGGCGATGAATGTCTGGTTATCGCGTTTTTGTATACGCATCATTTCGATCAGGGCGCGCTGCCGGCCCGTCACGCCCGTGGCAGGAAAATGCCCGCCATAGGTTTCACGCGTCAGATGCGTGGTACAGTTGATATAGGCATGGCCGATTCCGGTTCCCAGCCCCATCACCACCGCATCGGACCGGGCATCATTAGCGCCGGGACGCACGATTTCAAACACGGGTACGGATTCGTGCAGGACGGCAAAGGCGGCGGCCTCGAGGTCGTTCACAGCCTCCAGCCGGGCGAGGTCGAACGTATCGCGCACGGCGTCGAGGCGAAAAGACCACGGCTTTGTTTCCCTGTAATGCAGGGTCAGGCCGCCATCGATCACGTGGCCGGTATGCGCAAGGTAGAGCGCGGCGCCGCGCAGATCGGTTGCGGTTTTCGCCGCGTAATCCCGCAAGACATCGTCTATGCCCGGCCATTCGGCGACTTTATAGACGGCAATCTGTTCCGGCCCCTTTGCCGTGCGCAGCGCCATGCGCAGATGCGTGCCGCCGAAATCACCGAGGAATATGATTTCACCGGGCATGGAAATCCTTCAGATGCCGGTGGCGGGAATCGGTGGTGTCGCCGATGGGGTCGAGATGAATCATGATCTCGGCATGTTTGTGGCGGGCGAGAATGCCGTCCTCGACCTGTCTGGAAATTTCGTGCGCGGCCTCCAGCGTCAGGGAGGGGTCGACCTCGATATCAAAAGAGACATGAATGCTCAGGCCGCTCTGGCGCGTGCGAAAGTCATGCAGGCCCTGCACGCCAGGGGTTGCACGGATGGTGGCCATGATGTCCTGACGGATGGTTTCATCCAGTTCGCGGTCGAGCAACATGTTGATGGCCTTTTTCCCGACGCTGCGCGCGCTGAGCAGCAGCCATACGCCCACGCAGATGGCCGTCACCGGGTCGATCCAGTACCAGCCGAGATATTTACCGGCCAGCAGGCTTGCGATGATGCCGATGCTGACGGCGGCATCGGCTGAATATTGCAGGGCGTTCGCCTCCGTCGCCAGCGACCCGGTGGTGCGGACAGCGTGGCTTTGGAAACGGGTCAGGATAAGGGTGATGAAGATGCCGAACACCAGCACGCCGATGGATGTGCCCACCTGCGTCGGCGCCTGCGGGTAAAACAGGGCCTGCGCCGATTGCAGGAACAGGAACATGCACGAACCGGCGATAAAGGCTGCCTGGGCCAGTGCCGCGATCCCCTCCGCCTTGCCATGGCCGTAGCGGTGGTCTTCATCGGCAGGCCGCAGGGCATAGCGCATGGCAAAGAAGTTACTGACCGCGACCCCGAAATCGGTCAGGGAATCGACCAGGGAGGCCAGCATGGCTTCCGACCCGCCGGCCAGCCACACGGCCCCCTTGGCGGCAGAAAGGGTCCCGGACACGGCCATAGCGGCCATGGCCACGCGCAAAACGGTCTTTTTGGCGGCTTCGTGAGGCATTCTCAGGTCTTAGCACAAGATTCTACCCTTTGGTATTGACATAGGGGGGTCAAATCTCGTTTCTTATGCCCGCAATTCTGTTCCGTGGAGGGATGGCGGAGCGGTCAATCGCACCAGACTGTAAATCTGGCGTCTTCGGACTACGAAGGTTCAAATCCTTCTCCCTCCACCATTTCTTTAACAACCCGCCCATCATGGCGGGTTTTTCTTTGCTGAAAACCCCAATTCCCGCATAGTTTTGCAAAAGCCGTGTGTACCTTTAGAGCGCTGGGCTGTGCATTTTTCTCTCAGTTTTGGCGGTTTCTCTCACGCTTTCTGGATACGTTGCGAGTGTGCCGTCGTCGTGCCAGCACTTTGATTTACAAGGCAAACCGCAAATTGCTTTTGGACACTAAAAGCGATTGTCGCGGCACAAATTTCAAACTTTTTTGCGCGGTCATCGTCATTTTTTTAAGTGACGGCATACCGGAGGAGAAGAACAAAATAAGGAGGTTCTTCCCATGGCGATTAGCACCCGCGATCCCGCCGATATGACCGGCCAGGAACGTATGCAGGAAATCGCGGCCATTTTAGCCGCCTGTATTCAAAGATTGCAAAAAAGTGAGGAGAAACAATGCGATAATGCAAATTATGAGAGAAGTTTGACTGGACTTCAAGGGCGAATGAAGCATTCGTGTGACCACGCTGAGAAGCAGAGTGGAGACGTTTAATATGGCAACAAATATCCTGGCGAAATACGCCGCCTTGAACGCGATGGAGGTCAAAGAGCTGTTGGTCGAATGGAACAAGTATTTTGACCGCCCGCCATCATCGCACAACAACAAGACTTATCCCGCCTATGATTTGCGCCACTGTAAGCCCGACATTGATAACCACGGCCACAGAAAGTTTAGTATCCGTCATATCGCGCGCTGTTTGATGATGATTGTGTCCGTCGTGATTATGGCCGTGGTTATCACTCATTTCCGCATCCTTGGGTTAAAAGTTACTTGGCGTCTTGAGGGTAAATTGTTTTGACCAATGCTTTCTGGCTTTCCAGCAGATCAAGAGCTTCGGTTGCGCCAGCGATGTTTTTGTCTTCAGCGGCATGATGAAAGCGATCCACGGTCTTGTTCAACTGATCAAGAGCCTGAATTAGCTTTTCGTTATTTTCCTGCTCCGTTGCATGCGGCTGGTCGTGCAAGACGGCAATGGCGGCCGCCAGATTTTCTCCAGCTTCGTGAAGAGTGTTGGCATTATTATCTTTCAATGCCTGGCGGGCCGATGCGACGGTTTCATCGATCATTGCCCAGGCCGCTTCAGCGGTTGCTGGCTTGACTATGGAGAAATGGGACTTTTCGTCATGGCCATGACCATCACCGTGCGCTTCCGAGCTTTCATGGGCGTGTCCGGCTTTCGCGCCATGATCATGTCCATCCGCCGCATAAGCGGGAACGGATAAGGCCATGACAGCGACTCCGGCAAGCAATAGGATTTTAAACGGTTTCATAGGTTTCCTCCTTTTTTGGTTTTGAGAACATTTTGTAAAGCGCGGGCAGGACGATAAGCGTCAGCAACGTAGCGGTAATCAGTCCACCGATTACAACGGTCGCCAGTGGCTTCTGCACTTCGGCCCCCGTGCCTGTTGCCAGCGCCATCGGGACGAAGCCAAGGGAG
>CALBME010000113.1 GCA_937896295.1 uncultured Micavibrio sp.
CGCAGTAAATATCAAAGAGAAATTCTTGCTGCTTATTTGCAAGTTCAATTATCTGTTGTGAGATTCGGATTGTGTTTTCAAAAAACAAGTCACTTGAATTTACTGTTCCACCACCCAAAATACAGGCAATACGATTGCTGTTTGCATCGGGAATTTCGCCATAAGGTGTATAGCCCACGACTGCAATATTCTTTTCCTGACAAAACTGCATCAAGCGTCGCTCGATTCCGCGCTCTTTCAGATTGTACATAACCTGATTGCAAGCTATTTTCCCTTTGGAAAGGGAATCGAGTGCTTCCTGCAGATCTTCCATGTCGAAATTGCTCAAACCAAAGGAACGGATTTTTCCTTCCTCTTCGAGCTTTTCAAATGCGCCTTGCGACATCGATTCGTTACTTCCATATGGTTATGTCTTACACGGTGTGTGCGCGACTCTGGGGACAAAGGGGCTTCAAAACCTGTGCCACCTTTCGGGGGGCATTTTACCCCCACCGGGTGACAGATACCAGAGAGGGGTTCCGAGTCCAAGAACACACACATGACGGTCTTGTGAGGTAATCGAGTCTGGCCGTGATGCGACTCGCGGCGGAATCCCGCGGGAATCGGAGTCCGGCGGGGTTGTGGGCGAATCTGGGGCCAGAATCTTATCCCCGACTCTCACACCCCCAACAACCACTACCAACTGATTCTTTTTATATAATTATTTATTGATTGGACGATCGGTCTGGGTATGGTCAGCGTCATGCAGGAACCTGAAATTGTGAAAGCCTGGAAGGGCGAAAAAACCAAAGCGATGCCGGTGTGGCTGATGCGTCAGGCTGGGCGCTATCTGCCTGAATACCGTGCCCTTCGTGAAAAGGCCGGGTCGTTTCTGACCATGTGCTACACGCCGGAATTCGCGCATGAAGTCACCATGCAGCCGATGCGGCGTTTCGATCTGGACGCAGCCATTATTTTTTCGGACATCCTGGTTATTCCCCACGCACTCGGCCAGCATGTCTACTTCGTCGAAGGCGAAGGCCCCCGGCTTGATCCGATCGATTTTTCCCAGCTGTCGTGGAACGATGAAAAACTTCTTCCCGTATACGAGGCGCTGCGCATGGTCAGGGCTGACCTTGCCCCGGAAAAGGCCCTGATCGGGTTTGCGGGCGCCCCATGGACCCTTGCCACCTACATGATCGAAGGCGGCGGCGGGCATGATTTTCACAAGACGCGGCTGTTCATGCGGGACCGTAAAGGCGAATTCGACGCCCTGATCGATGCGCTGACCGATGCGATCATCCGCCACCTGCAGGCGCAGATCGCCGCCGGTGCACAGGCCGTGCAGATTTTCGATTCCCATGCCGGCCAGCTGTCGGGCGGTTATTATGCCGAATATGCCGTACGTCCTGTGCGCAAGATTGTGCAGGCTTTGGGCAAGACCGTTCCGGTCATTGGTTTTTCAAGGGGTTCGGCGCAGGACGACCTGTTGCGATTTTCGGTGGATACAGGGATTGATGTCACCGGCATCGACCAGATGACGTCCATCGCATGGGCTGCGCGCAACATTCCGCCGCGTGTCACGACGCAGGGCAACCTGTCGCCTGAAACGCTGCGGTCGGGTATCGGGCTGGAAGAAAGCGTCAGGGTGATCAAGGAGGCAGTTGCCAACCGCGCCCATGTGTTCAATCTGGGGCATGGCGTGATCAAGGACACCAACCCCGATCATGTCGCAAAACTTATCGATCTGGTGCATGCATGAACCGTCAAAAAGAAACTGCCGTCATTCTTTTCAACCTGGGCGGACCTGATTCACGGGAAACAATTAAACCGTTCCTGTTCAACTTTTTCATGGATAAAAACATCATTCCGGTGCCGGTCGTTCTGCGCTGGATGATCGCGAAGTGGATCGCGTTTTCGCGCACACGCCGTCAGGCCGGCGATTCCTATGCACGGCTTGGCAACAAATCGCCGTTGCTGGGTAATACGTCCGCGCAGGCGCTTGCGCTGGAACAGGCGCTGGGGCCGGGCTACAAGGTTTATGTGTGCATGCGTTACTGGCATCCGATGGCGCGTGCGGTAGCCGAGCAGGTTAAATCCGACAATCCGGACCGCGTCATCCTGCTGCCGCTGTATCCGCAGTTCTCCACCACCACGACGTGGTCGTCGTTCGAGGAATGGACCAAGGCCGCGAAGGCCGTCGATCTCGACATTCCGGCCAGTTTCATTTGCTGCTATCCCGCTAATAACGGTTTTATCGGTGCGTCGGCAGCGCTGGTCAAAAGCGCCTATCAGGCCGCCAGCGTCGATGCCGAGGCTGCGGGTCACCGCAAACCGCGCGTGTTGTTTTCCGCGCATGGATTGCCGGAAGACATCATCAAAAAGGGCGATCCGTATCAGTGGCAGTGCGAGAAGACGGCGGCACAGATCGTGCGCACGATGAATATTCCCGATCTTGACTGGCAGATCTGTTACCAGTCGCGCGTCGGTCCCAAGAAATGGATCGGTCCGTCAACGGAAGAGGCGCTGGAACAGGCGGCCGCAGACAAGGCGCCGGTGGTGATTTATCCGCACGCTTTCGTGTCGGAACATGTCGAAACGCTGGTCGAGATCGAGGAAGAGTACCGCGAGCTGGCGCATCATATCGGCGTGCCTGGTTTCACGCGCGTGCCCACCGTTTCCACGGACGAGGCGTTTATCGCCGGTCTTGCCGCCATGGTGCGGTCGCGTGCGGATATCAACGCGGTGGGGTCGGAGGTGCTGGGGCGTATCTGTCCGTCGGGTTTCACGCGATGCTGCATGGGTATGGACGTTCAGCTGGAGGGTGCGCGCCCGTGCGATGTGAAATCACCCCAGATCACTTTATAGGAGAGACATGATGCAAACATTCCTGTTGTCGCATTACGGGGTTTTCATGGCGCTGCATATCATCGCCGTGATTTCGTGGATGGCCGGCATGCTGTACCTGCCGCGCCTGTTCGTTTATCACGCGGGCGTAGCGGCCGGGTCTGAGATGTCGGCGACATTCAAAGTGATGGAACGCAGGCTTTTGCGCGCCATCATCAACCCCGCGATGATCGTCACCTGGCTGATGGGTATTGCGCTGGTGGTGGCCAACCCCGCGCTGATGCAGGGTGGGTGGCTGCACGTCAAACTGACCTGCGTCTTGCTGATGCAGATCGTTCACATGATGCTGAGCCGTCACCGCAAACAGTTCGAGCGTGACGCCAACGTGCATTCGGCAAAATATTACCGCTTCCTGAACGAGGCGCCGACGGTCCTGATGATCGTCATCGTGTTCATGGTCATCCTGAAGCCGTTTTAACCTTTTGTTTGCCATAATATAATAAATTGACTGAGGGGGCTTGATATGCCCCTTCGAATCCAACGAATCATTTGTTGACAAGGGCTTAGCCCAAAGCTAAACAGGTACGGTCTTTTAGTTTTTCACGAAACAATCAATACAATCAAAAGTTCGTGAGCGCGGTTGCCCGGCGTCATCCAGGGTTTTTCAACCACCATATAAAGAGTATCGATTTATCGCATCGTCCCCCGATGCTGTTTCAAACCTCACATCCCTCCCCGGATTAACCTCACGATTTCACCTATGGATCTCCAGGAACTTAAAACCCGCACACCGTCCGAACTTCTTGCTTTTGCAGAGGAGCTTGGAATCGAGAACTGCGCATCGATGCGCAAACAGGACATGATGTTCGCCATCCTCAAGCAGCTTGCCGAACAGGGCGTGCCGATTGCTGGATCGGGCGTGCTGGAGGTGCTGCAGGACGGTTTTGGTTTCCTGCGGTCCCCTGAGGAAAATTACCTGCCGGGACCTGACGATATTTACATCAGCCCGTCCCAGGTCAAACGTTTCGGCCTGCGCACCGGCGATACGATCGAAGGCGAGATCCGCGCCCCGAAAGAGTCCGAGCGTTATTTCGCGCTGGTGAAGGTCAACTCGATCAACCACGAGTCACCCGACAAGCTGCGTCACCGCATCAATTTCGACAACCTGACCCCGCTGTATCCCGAACGCAAGATCAAGCTGGAACTGCCGGATCCCACCAAGAAAAATTACACCCAGCGCATCATCGAACTGGTCAGCCCCCTCGGCTTCGGCCAGCGTGCGCTGATCGTGGCGCCGCCGCGTACGGGTAAAACCGTCATGCTGCAGAACATTGCGCACTCGATTGCAGAAAATCATCCTGAATCGTATCTGATCGTCCTTCTGATCGACGAACGTCCCGAAGAAGTCACCGATATGGCCCGTTCGGTCAAAGGCGAAGTCATTTCGTCCACCTTCGACGAACCGGCATCGCGTCACGTTCAGGTGGCAGAAATGGTCATGGAAAAGGCCAAGCGCCTGGTCGAACACAAGCGCGATGTCATCATCCTGCTCGATTCCATTACGCGTCTGGCCCGCGCCTACAACACTGTCGTGCCGTCATCCGGCAAGGTGTTGACCGGCGGTGTCGATGCCAACGCCCTGCAACGCCCTAAACGTTTCTTCGGCGCGGCCCGTAACATCGAACAGGGCGGCTCCTTGACCATCATCGCCACGGCGCTGATCGAAACCGGCAGCCGTATGGACGAAGTTATCTTCGAAGAATTCAAAGGCACCGGTAACGCCGAAATCGTGCTAGAGCGTAAAATCGCCGACAAGCGCGTCTTCCCGGCCATCGATATTCAGAAATCCGGCACCCGCAAGGAAGAGCTTCTGGTTCCGAAAGACCAGCTGCAGAAGATGTGGATCCTGCGCCGTATCCTGAACCCGATGGGCACGATCGACGCCGTCGAGTTCCTGATCGACAAGCTGAAGGACACGAAAACCAACGACGATTTCTTCCAGGCCATGAACGGTTAAGCCGTTCTTTTACAGCGATAAAAATACAAAAGCTGAAAGGTCACCCTTTCAGCTTTTCTTTACTCACAAGGGGTATAATAGCCGCATGACCATCGACCATTACGCAGAACTGAATGATGAACAGCCCGACGGCGAATTCCTGATGGATGTCCGTACGAAGGGGCCGTGGGGTATCGCCACCGGCGTCGACAGTAAAGGCGAGGCACTGATGCGCGTGTTCGAAATGAGCGATGAGCATCGTCAGGGACTTTCCAGCAAGCAGCTGGGCCTTCCCGGCCGGCTTGCCGCGATCAGCCAGAACCGCGTCGACCTTCCATTACCGGAAGGGGTCGATGCAGGGATGGTCGCAGGTGACATGCTGGACCGTCTGCACCGGCATGGCGGTCTTGATGAAGGTCATATCAATATGCACGCAACACGCGCGGTTTTAAGCCAGTACGGTGTGTCTGATACCGCCGCAGGCGAAGCGTCATATCGCCGCGAATACGCGAAAGACGTGGTACCCGCGCTGAACGCCGCTTTCGATCGCAAGGGTCCTTCCGCTTATGCCGATAAACCGTCCAAGCACGCCGCCGTGCTTGATCTTCTGAAACGCGATCTGGGTGTCGAGCATGTTGTCGATGCCAAGGCCGAGGATCTGAGCGGTGGATCGAAATCCAAAACGGCCACGGTGCAGGGGCAGGGTTTTGCCGGCACCACCGTTGGTCTCGGGCGTCTGCGTCCTTAATCGTTCGCATGTATCATGCAATAAAAAAGGGCCTGTCAAAGGCCCTTTTGTTATCTGGCTTTCAGCGTGTTCCGCCCGGTCCACTCGTGGCCATCTGTTTGCGGAATTTTATGGCCGCAGGACTTTGCAGGTTCGCGCCCGCCTGTTCGATGGTGATGCCTGCTTCCTTTGCGAGGCGGCTTGCGGCGCCGGCCTGATAGTCAGGGTTGGTTTCGCCGTAGGCGCCGGCCATGCGTCCTGCGCTGTACATGTTTCCACCTTCATTGAAGGATACCGTGCTTACGCTCATATTGCGGTCGGTGACCGGCCGCCCGCCCACGCTCCATACTGCTTCGTTGCGGCCTGCGCCGCCGTTCAGTGTTTTATCCCGTACGGCATTTTTATCCGTTTCGCCGTAGGTGAGGCCGACCTCTTTCAGGCCTTCCATGTGCGCTTCGCGCTGCTGGGGCGATAGTTTGTCGAACAGGCCCTTGCGTTTCTTGTCTTCGGGGCTGCGGAGGCTATCGACATAGATTTCCTGGTTGCCCTGACCCAGCAGGCCGAATTTTTTGTTGGCTGCCGCGTAGTCGGTGATTTTCATCGGTCTGAACTCACCGTCCAGCACCGCGCAGGTTTCGACGCCGTCGCGCATGTAGGGCGCATAGTTCTTAAGCTTCATTTCGCCACTGGCGTTGATGCTGAAAGCTTCGCGGACATTCGGTGCAGGCATTGGTTTTTCCGTTTTTTATTTCTTGGCTACAGTCTATGACAAATTCCATAAAGGCGGGTTAATGCGACCGCCCAAAAAATTTATCCATTCTTAATATTCGTCTGCCGTCAGATCATCGCCCAAAGGCCGGATATGACGCTGAGCGCGAGGGCGATGCCGAATGCACCGATCCACATCCAAAGTCCGGGCACGCCCGGGTTGGGCATGGGCAGGTTGCCGCCCGCCACGACGCCCAGACCTTCGAGCACCGTGCGCAGGGAACGCCGTGCGATGAAGCGGATCGCGTATGTGCCGCCAAAGGCCAGTGCCGCGACCAGCACAAGGTCAACGACAAGCGCCGCGATAAAGGGCAGACCGCCCGCCAGCGCCGCGCGTCCGCCATACATATAGTAACCGCCCAGCACGATGAAGGTCAGGGCCAGCGATGCCAGCATCACCATGCTGCGCGGCCAGAGAGAGAGCCGTGAGAGCGCGGTGGACGCATCCTTCACGATTTTTTTTGCAAAGGGATCGGAGAGGCCGAGAGGGTACGCCTCGTTCAGGCTTTTCAGCACGCGTTTGGGGGCCGTGCGGATCAGCCCGCGCAGAACGTCACCAAGCGCGCGGTATCGCGATGCCGTCAGAATCAGCTGCGATGCGCCCGCGCCTCCCTGTGCCGCGTCGGCCAGATACTGGGCGCCGGGACGCAGGAGCATGTCCATGAAATCGGGCACATCCACCATGCGCGCCTTGTAACCGGCAAGACGTGGTTTGATCGTGTGTTTGCCCATTGCGATCTCAAGCTCGGCGTAGGGAATTTCGGCCTGATATAAAAACCATAGCGATGCGCCCGGTTCGATATCGGCCTCGTGGCTCCAGTTTTCCGCGTCCTTGCCCAGAATGGGTGTGATGCGCGCATGATGATCGGCGGCAAGGCGGGCACCACCGACGCGGTCGATCAGCTGCACCAGTGACGGGGGCAATCCTTTTGTACGCATGCGGAATGTTGTCTGCGCAGTCAGCGTTACCGACCATGAGCGCGTGTTCCACCCCTGCCCCTGACAGGATTCACACACACGCCGGCCCTGCCCCTGGCATTCGGGGCAGACGATCATGCGTTGTCCCTGGCACACGGGACACGCTGACAGGCCGCGGCCTGCGCAGGCATGGCACATGACGGGACCCTGCGGCGTTAAAATTTGTCCACGGCCGGTGCAGGTGACGCAGGGTACGCCACCCTGTCCGTGACAGCGGTAACAGGTGATGCGCATCTGTCCGTGACAATTGTGGCACGAGGTGCCGCCCGCGCCGCGACAGGCGCCGCAAGCTTCGTGCGCGACGAATACGCGGCCCACCTGTGGCAACGGGATCGGATCGCCGACTGCGCCAAAGCCGTGATCGGCACGGGACAGAACGGTCTGGTGCACCAGACCCAGGACGCCGCGATCGGCGGCGGCGCGGCCGATGAATTCCTGAATCGATGCATCTATCTGGCCTGGCTGAATGATTTGCCCATCGCTGAAGCGACCCGCGCGGCGCCCTTCCTGTACAGCGGGGACAAGTTTTACCGAGGTCGTGGCGAAAAAGGCGTAGACCTGCCCGCTCATGCCTTTGAGTTCGACCGAAGACGGACGCAGACCGTTGCCCTGCACCTGTTTGCGGATACGCGCGATAGCGCCCTCGGCCAGGCTGATGTCGATCGGCACGGCGGGCGGCAGCTGCCCTTGCGGCTGCGCGGCGTTTTGCGCGCCGTCATCGACGCTTTCAATGGTGAAGGGTGGTCTTGCCACGTCAGTCTTTCAGGTTGCGGGCGAAGAAGTCGTCGGTCCGGGCATTGGCAAGGTTGGCGGCGTGGGCGTCGTAGTGATCGCCTTCGCGGCGCGCGAACGCGTGGTCGACACCCGGATAAACAAAGGTCTGCACCTGTTTTGAATCGCGGAAATGAGCGACGACCTTGTCGCGCGCGTCCGGTGTTGAAAATTTATCCAGTTCTGCGATGTGCAGCATCAAAGGCGTTTTAATGCCGCCGGATTCCGCCAGAAGCGTATCGAGCGCAACGCCGTAATACCCCACCGACGCATCGATGTCGGAACGGGCGCTGAGAAGATAGGCTAGCTTGCCGCCCAGACAGTAACCGACAGCGCCGACCTTACCGTTGCATTCTTTTGAAACGCGGATGGCTTCTACCGCCGCGATCAGGTCGTCGACGCCTTTGCCGATATCAAAGGCGTTCATCAGGGCGAAGGCCCTGTCCCATTCGGCTTTTGTCTTATCCGTCAGTTCGACGCCGGGTTGCTGGCGCCAGAACAGGTCGGGGCAGACAGCCACATATCCCTTTTTTGCGAAATCGTCGCATTTCGCGCGCATGTCCGCATTGACGCCAAAAATTTCCTGGATGACCACGATGGCAGGCGCCGGCAGTTTGTCAGGCAGGGCAATGTAGGCGGCGAATTCGCCGGATCCGTCCTCGGCCCTGAAGTGAATGGTGGTCATCAGGCTTTCGTCCTTTCAATCGCGGTTTTGTAACCGTGATGCGGTTCCTGTTCAAGGAAGCGCGCGACGCGGCCAACGGTCGTGGTGGACGCGCCCGTCAGGGCTGAAATCTCACGGTAGGACATGCCACCGCGGTGGAGAAGACGTGCAATGAGAAACCGCTCACCGAAATCCTTCATCTCGCCGGGCGTGCACAGATCGACCAGGAAGCGGCGCACCTCGTCCTCTGATTTAAGTCCCGCGAACGCTTTGCACAGGATGGAAAAGCGTTCTTCCGCAGTTTCATTTTTAGGTGTTTGCATGCTGCTACACTAATTCGCAAATTTTCCCTTCGCAACCGAAGCCGCCTTGCGTTACAAAATCAGGAACCCCCATGCCGCAAAGGAGCCAAGCTCATGAAATTCACCATTAATTGCGACTGCACGCCGGAAGAGGCGCGCGCCTTTTTCGGTCTTCCCGACTTCCAGCCGATGCAGGAGGCCGTGCTGGCCGACATGCAGGCAAAAATGCAAAAGAACATGGCCGCCATGGAACCTGAGAATTTCATGAAAATGTGGACGCCGCAGGGGGCCGCCAGCGGTATGCAGGCCTTTTCCGACCTGCAGCGCACCATCTGGGAGCAGATGATGGGCATTGCCGACCAGTCTGCCGCTGCCGGCGAGACGTCCGAGGGCAAAAAAGCCAAGGCGAAATGACCGATACGATTTATGCCCTCGCCAGTGCGCCGGGACGCGCGGGCGTCGCAGTGGTGCGGGTATCCGGGCCGCAGGCCTTTGATTCCCTTGCCGCTTTGAGCGACCCCCTGCCCCTGCCCGATGTGCGTATGTCGTCTCTGCGCAAGCTGAAAAACCCCCTGACCGGCGGGTCGATTGACGAGGCCGTAGTCTTGCGCTTCGCCGGTCCGAACTCCTTCACGGGCGAGGATGTCGTCGAATATCACATCCATGGCGGGCGGGCGGTGCTTGATGCATTGACCGCCGCCTTGGCCCGTATGCCGGGGCACCGCCTCGCCACGGGCGGAGAATTCACCCGAAGGGGTTTTGAAAACGGGCGTATGGATCTCACGGCTGCCGAAGCTGTTGCCGACCTGATCGCCGCCGAGACAGAGGCCCAGAGAGAGCAGGCGCTGGCTCAGATGGGCGGTTCGCTTTCCCGGATTTACCATGGCTGGACCGATCGCCTGTCCAAGATACTTGCCCATCTTGAAGCCGACATTGATTTCCCGGACGAAGATCTTCCGGAAGGGATAGCATTGAAGCTGCGCCCGTCCATCCGCCAGATTGAGTTTGAGATTCATCAGCATATTAATGATGGCCGGCGCGGCGAGATTCTGCGTGAAGGCGTGCGCATTGCGGTGGTCGGTGCCCCCAATGCGGGCAAGTCGTCATTGGTCAACGCTTTGGCTCAGCGTGACGTAGCCATCGTATCCGATATGCCAGGCACGACCCGCGACGTCATTGAAGTGCACCTCAATCTTGGCGGATATCCGGTGATTCTGGCGGATACTGCCGGACTGCGCCCCGACCAGATCGGTCATAGCGGACAGGCCGGTATTGAACAGGAAGGTATGCGGCGGGCGATTGCCTATGCGCAGTCGGCCGACATTGTTCTGGTCCTTTTTGATGGTGCCGCCCTGCCCAGTCTGGACCAGCATACCCTGAAACTGCTCGATGGCCGATGTGTTGTTTATGCAACCAAAGCGGATATTATTCGGGGGCCTGCCCCCCGTATACGCGGAGGCGAGCTTGCGACACTCTCTGCCGCTACCGGTCAGGGGATTGATCGCCTGATTTCCGATTTAGCCCGACGGGTGAATGACATCATGGGGGCCTCCGACCGACCTTACCTGACCAGGTCCCGGCACCGCGAGGCGCTGGTTCATTGTGTGGATGCGCTGGCCCGTGCACAGGAAGCCATGCTGCCCGAACTGGTGGCCGAAGATGTGCGCCTTGCGGTCCGCTCGATCGGGCGTGTCACCGGCCGGGTGGATGTCGAGGATCTTCTCGACATCATATTCCGGGATTTTTGTATTGGTAAATAATCGGTCAGATGGAATAGAGCTGCTGGATCGTGACCGTGGGCGGCATGGTCCGACGCAGGGGGTGCGTCCAGCTGGCATCGCCCATTTGTCCGACGGGGGCATGATTATCACCCATCTGTGACTGAGCCGACATTTCGGGTTCGGGCGCCCTTTGCGGATGCTCGATATTCGGTTGGGCGATGGCGACACCGCTGAAGGGGGCTTTGGCTTGGATGGTCATGGCTTCTACATATATAAGGTATATCCAGTTTTGAGGGCCAATGCGGTTTTGGCATGGCTGTGTTTTGAAAACTCTGCGGCAAACTGGAAAAGCTGGGAGTTTGCGCGTATAAGGTCCGGTCATGGATCATCATTTTGATGTCATTGTTGTCGGTGGAGGACATGCGGGCTGTGAAGCCGCGGCAGCAGCAGCGCGCATGGGCGCACGGACCGCGCTTGTGACCCATAAACTGGCCACCATTGGTGTTATGTCCTGTAATCCCGCGATTGGCGGTCTGGGTAAGGGCCACCTGGTCCGCGAGATCGACGCATTGGACGGGATCATGGGACGCGCGGCAGACCGTGCCGGTATTCAGTTCCGCATTCTGAATGCATCGAAGGGACATGCTGTGCGTGGTCCCCGCACCCAGGCGGACCGAAAGCTTTACCGCGAGGCCATTCAGGATATTCTCAAAGAATATCAAATGCTTACCTTGATCGAGGGTGAGGCGGACGATGTCATAATGGACTCACATCAGACCATATCTGGTCTGAAATTATCAGACGGGCGTGTGTTGTCTTCGCCTACGGTCATCATCACCACCGGTACATTTCTGCGCGGGGTGATTCATCGCGGTGAGGTGCAGACGCCGGCTGGCCGCATTGACGAAGCACCGTCGGTTGGTCTGGCATTGACCCTTGAACGTTTGGGGCTTCCGCTCGGTCGTCTTAAAACCGGCACCCCTGCCCGTATTGATGGCCGGACCATCGACTGGTCCAAGATGGAAATGCAGGCGGCGGACGATGTGCCAACCCCCTTCTCGTTCATGAACGACAAAATTCATGTGAAGCAGATCGCCTGTGGTATGACGTATACAACCGCGGCTACCCATGAGGTTATCAAGGCCAATATTCATCGCGCTCCGATGTATTCCGGTCAGATCCAATCGCGGGGACCACGCTATTGCCCATCCATCGAAGACAAAATCGTCCGCTTCGCGGATAAGGAACGTCACCAGGTTTTCCTGGAACCGGAAGGTCTGGATGATCCTACCGTTTATCCCAACGGCATCTCCACCTCGCTGCCCGAGGATGTGCAGGCAGCCATCCTGAAGACCATCCCTGGTCTGGAGAATGCACAGGTATTTCAATGGGGCTATGCCGTCGAATATGATTACTGCGACCCGCGCGAGCTGAAACCGACACTAGAATCCAAGCGACTGCCCGGACTGTTTCTGGCTGGCCAGATCAATGGAACAACAGGCTACGAGGAAGCGGCGGCACAGGGGCTGATGGCCGGTATCAATGCTGCCCTTCAGTCCAGCGTTTCACGTGAATCAATGACTGACTCCCTGTCTGGTCATTCCTCTGTCTCTGTTTCACGTGAATCAAACTCTAAGGATCGTTCCCGATTGGTTTCACGTGAAACTGCGCCGACTTTTATTCTGGATCGCGCGACCGCTTATATAGGTGTGTTGATCGATGATCTGATTACCAAGGGCGCGCCTGAGCCGTACCGCATGTTTACCAGCCGCGCAGAATACCGCCTGACCTTGCGGTCCGATAACGCCGATCAACGGCTCACGCCGCTTGGAATTGATATTGGCTGCGTCGGTCCGAAGCGAGCGGCGCTTTGGGCAGAAAAGGCCGCGGATCTGGGGGAGGCCCGAATCCTTTGCACCAGACTTATGGCAACTCCTAACCTATTGAAAACGTTTGATATTTCAGTAAACATGGATGGTCAGCGTCGCAATGTGTTTGAAGTACTGCGCTATCCTGATGTCACATGGTCCAAAATGGTCGAGGTCTGGCCAGAGCTGATCATCATCAAGCCTGCCATTGCGGAGCAGATTCGTATCGATGCCCAGTATGCCGGTTATATTGAACGCCAGGCTGATGACATTGCCGCATTCCGCAAGGATGAGGGGCTCATGCTTCCGGTTGATCTTGATTATGGAAATATAGGATCGCTTTCGACTGAGATCCGTACCAAGCTGGAGACGGCAAGGCCGCCGACGCTGGGGGCTGCCGCCCGTCTGCCGGGTGTAACGCCAGCAGCGATCGTGGCCCTGCTGCGCCATGTCCGGAAGGTAAAAGATACCCAGCAAGAGACCGATGCAGCCTGATATCAGGGACAAGCTGCAAACATATATGCGGCTGCTCAACCGCTGGCAGATGGCCATCAATCTGGTCGCGCCTGGTTCTTTGCTGGAGGCGTGGACGCGGCATTTCGAAGACAGTCTGCAACTTGTTGATATGATTCCGCCAAACGCAGCAATTGCAGACCTTGGGAGCGGGGCAGGGTTCCCGGGTCTTGTCATCGCCATTGCCCGTCCGGACGTCACTGTTCACCTGATCGAAAGCGATAAAAAAAAGGGGACATTCCTGTTATCCGTTTCACGTGAAACCGGTGCAAAAAATGTGCATATCCATCAGGATCGCATTGAATCCGTTCTGCCTAAACTGAAGGTCGATATTATCACCGCCCGGGCGCTGGCACCGCTGCACACCCTTTTGACCATGACGACATCGCAACCAGATGCGACCTGCCTTTTCCTCAAAGGCGCAGACTGGCAAAACGAGGTCGATATGGCCAGGAAAGACCATGTCTTCGCGATTGTCTCCAAACCCAGCAAAACCAACCCTTCGGCGGCGGTGTTACGCATTACGCGCGTGTAATTCTTGACCGTGCCCGAGTCGGTGTTTAGCCTTTGATTCATTCCAACGTTTTTAGATCTTCGGGTGCTTTCATGACCGCGCGCATTCTTGCCATCGCCAATCAGAAAGGTGGCGTGGGTAAAACCACGACCGCTGTGAACCTGGCCACGTCGCTGGCTGCCGTCGGCAAGAAGGTTCTGCTGATCGATCTCGATCCGCAGGGCAATGCCTCCACGGGGCTTGGCATCGACCGCAAGAATCGCAGCATCAGCACCTATGACCTGTTGTTTGGCGGCGCCACGGCGACGAATGCTGCCGTGAAGACCAAGGTCCCGGGCCTGTGGGTCGTGCCGGCATCGGTGCATCTGGCGGGCGCTGATATCGAACTGGTTACGGCGGAGAGCCGTGAATTCCGCCTGCGCGACGCCTTGCGCAACAATACAGGTGATTTTGAGTATGTCCTGATCGACTGCCCGCCCAGCCTGTCCCTGATTACGCTCAATGCGTTGATCGCTGCCGACGGTGTGATGGTGCCGCTGCAATGCGAATTCTATGCGCTTGAAGGTTTGAGCCAGCTTGTGCGCACGATCGAGCGCGTGAAGGCCACGTTCAATCCCCGCCTGGAAATCCAGGGCGTGGTCTTGACCATGTACGACAAGCGCAACAACCTCTCGGAGCAGGTGGCCAACGATGTCCGCGCCTTTTTCGGGCCGAAGGTCTACACCACCATCATTCCGCGCAATGTGCGCATGTCCGAGGCGCCCAGCCACGGCTTGCCCGCGATTGTCTATGACATGCGCTGCCCAGGATCGCAGGCGTATATTCAGCTGGCAAAAGAGATGCTTAAGCGTGAACGGGGTATTGCAGAACCCGTCGCGGCGTAGTTTAAAAGGGAAACCCTTAAGGACAAGTCATGCAGGCAGCAGAGCACATGAGCGAAAAAGAAAACGTCGTCGATTTGAAAAAGAAGGGTCTGGGCCGCGGCCTGAACGCCCTGTTTGGTGACGAGGAAGATACGTCGACCGAGCAGACCAATGCAGGAAGCCGCCGCATGATGCCGATCGAATGGCTTTCG
>CALBME010000114.1 GCA_937896295.1 uncultured Micavibrio sp.
AAACGCGGCCAAGCTGGTGCCCACCACGGACGACCAGACGCCAAAGGACCCCATCAGCGAGAACATGGCCATCCTCAAGGGGCAGCCGGTCAAGGCGTTCATCTACCAAGACCAAGACGCCCACATCGCTGCCCACACGACGTTCCTGCAAGACCCCATGATCGCCCAGCAGATCGGCCAGAACCCCATGGCGCAGCAGATGATGGCTGCCATGCAGGCCCACATCTCGGAGCACTTGGCCTTTGCGTACCGTCGCAAGATCGAGGAGCAGTTGGGCGTGCCGCTGCCGCCGCCGGACGAGCAGTTGCCGGAGTCTGTGGAGGTCGACCTGTCCCGCCTCGTGGCGCAGGCCGCCGGCCAGTTGCTGCAGAAAAACACCGCCGAGGCTGCGCAGCAGCAGGCGATGCAGCAGGCCCAAGACCCCCTCATCCAGATGCAGCAGAAGGAGTTGGACCTCAAGGCAGCCGACCTCGCCCGCAAGGAGCGGCGGCAGCGACACCCGCCACTGGTCATCCTGTGCGACATCTCCGGCTCAATGGCCCGCTACACGCGCATGTTCCTGCATTTCATGCATGCCCTGAGCAATGACCGAAGGCGCGTGCATAGCTTCCTGTTCGGCACCCGGCTGTCGAATATCTCGCGCCTGCTGCGCCAGAAGGATGTCGACAAGGCGCTGGCCGATAAAGAAAAAGATATCATGGTCGTCTAAATTGGCCGCGATAGATCCCGAAACCATGCCCAAACACGTTGCCGTCATCATGGACGGCAACGGGCGTTGGGCCAAGGCCCGGGGTCTGCCGCGCACGGCCGGTCACAAGCAGGGGCTGGAGGCGGCGCGGCGCGCCACACAGGCCGCCAGCACTATCGGCATTCAGTACCTGACCCTTTTCGGGTTTTCGAACGAAAACTGGTCGCGCCCGAAAAATGAGATTTTCGACCTGATGGGGCTTTTGCGCATGTACCTGCGCGCAGAGGCCGCCGACCTGCACAAGAATAATGTCCGCATGCGCGTGATCGGCCGCCGCGACCGTCTGGATGCGGATATTGTTGAGCTGATTGAAAACACCGAAAAGCTGACCGCCGCAAACACCGGGCTTAACCTGACCATCGCGCTGGATTACGGCGGACGTCAGGATATCGCGCAGGCGGTTGCGCAGATCGTGGCGAAGGGCGTTGCAGTGGATGCCGTCAACGAAGACATGATCGCAGACCACCTGATGACCGCGAACATGCCGGAGCCGGATCTTCTGATCCGCACCAGCGGCGAAGAGCGCATCAGCAATTTCCTGCTGTGGCAGTGCGCCTATACCGAGTTTTATTTCACCGATGTTCTGTGGCCTGATTTTAGTTTCGAGCACATGGAACAGGCCGTTATCGCGTATGCGTGCCGCCAGCGCCGTTTCGGCGGCGTAGAAGACGGAACGGATACGCTTAAAAAGACGTTGTAGGGTGGTCATGTCCAGTCTGATGAAACGCATTCTGTCGGCGCTGGTTCTGGCGCCGGTCGCCACCGCTGCCATCTGGTATGGTGGAATTCCGTTTTATATCTTCATGGGTATCGGGTTCGCCATCAGCCTGCAGGAATGGGCCAAGCTGTCGGTGCGCGAAGGCGTGTTCAGCGCGCGCATGATGGGGGCCGGTATTCTGTATCTGGCGGTCGCGTTCGTGTGCTGCATCTGGCTGCGCAACCAGCCGGCAGGTTTTTATCTTCTGCTGTATGTATTCTTTGCGGTGTGGGCGTGCGACATCGGCGCATATACTGCCGGGCGTATGATCGGCGGGCCTAAAATGGCACCGCAGATTTCTCCCAACAAAACATGGGCGGGCCTGATCGGCGGGTGCATCGCCGCCGTCACCGCCGTCATGGGATACGACCTCTGGCTGGATCATCACCGTGTCGATTCCGCCGTCATTGCGCATTTCAGCCTGTTTTTTCAGTTTATCCTTGGTCTGTTTCTGGCGGTCGTGGGGCAGCTCGGGGATCTGCTGGAATCCAACATGAAGCGCAAGGCGGGTCTGAAAGACAGCGGCAACATCATTCCCGGTCATGGCGGCTTGCTTGACCGGATCGATGCGCTGCTTCTGACGCTGCCCGCTTATGCGGTGACCGTATGCTATCTGGATTACCTGCTTAGCCGATGAAAGCGCGCAGCCTGACCGTTCTGGGATCGACAGGATCGATCGGACGACAAACTCTTGAAGTTGCCGCCAAGGACGGATTCAAGGTGGTCGCGCTGGCGGCGGGGCAAAACCTGGACCTTCTGATCGAACAGGCCCGCACGTTCAAGCCTGCCTATGTCGCCATCGCCGATGACAGCAAACGCTCAACGCTGCAGGAAGCCCTGCCGGACACAAAAATCTGCAGCGTGCAGGAAGCGGGCGCGGTGGATGCCGACGTGACCATGGCCGCGATTGTCGGCACGGCGGGGCTTGCGCCCACCATGGCGGCGGTCAAGCGCGGCAAGACAGTCGCCTTTGCCAGCAAGGAATGTCTTGTCGCCGCCGGCACGCTGATGATGGATGCCGTGAAAAAACACGGTACCACGTTCTTGCCGGTCGATTCCGAACATAACGCGATTTTTCAGGTCTGGGATCAGGGCCGCGGGCTTAAGCGCATCGTGCTGACCGCTTCGGGCGGACCGTTCCGCGAATGGAGCGCAGAGCAGATTGCGAATGCCACCATCGAACAGGCGCTGGCCCACCCGACCTGGAAGATGGGGCCGAAAATTTCGATCGATTCAGCAACGCTGATGAACAAGGCGCTTGAGGTGATCGAGGCGCATCACCTGTTTGCATTGCCATCGGCGCAGATCGACGTGATCCTGCATCCGCAATCGACGGTGCACGGCATGGCCGAATTCGTCGATGGTTCTTTTCTGGCCCAGCTGGGCCCTGCCGACATGCGTACACCCATTTCCGTGTGCCTGGGCTGGCCGGACCGGGTAGAGACGCCGGGGCAGCGCATGGATCTTTCGAAGCTGGCGCGGCTCGACTTTTCCGAGCCTGATACGGCCAAATTCCCTGCTTTGGCGCTGGTGCGGGACGTGCTGGCCGGAAAACAGGCGGATTCCATTATTTTCAATGCGGCCAATGAGGTTGCCGTCGCCGCCTTTCTGGCCGGGCAGATCCCATTCCGGGGGATTGTGGATACCGTGGCCCGGATGCTCGATATCTGCCACAAACCTGCCATCAATTCGCTGGACGATGTATATGCCTGCGATGACAATGTCCGCAGAACGACTCACGAAGCCCTTAAGAAAGTAGCTTGATATGGATATGATTTTGGACTGGATGCGCTGGATCGGTGGCAATGCCACCATTTACCTGCTGCCCTTCCTGGCGGTGATCGGCGTTCTGGTGTTCGTGCATGAATTCGGCCACTACTTCGTCGCCCGCCTGTGCGGCGTGAAGGTGGAAACATTTTCCATCGGTTTCGGCAAAAAGCTGTGGTCGCGCCGCGACAAGAACGGCACGGAATGGCAGGTCGCGCTGTTCCCGCTGGGCGGTTTCGTTAAGATGTTCGGTGATACGGACCCGGCTTCGGCGGGCTTTACCGAAAGCGTCAAGGAAGGTGAGCAAATCCGCCAGATGACGCCGGCGGAGCGTGAACATGCCTTTTTCGCCAAAAAAGTCTGGCAACGCGCCCTGATCGTTTTTGCGGGACCTGCCATCAATTTCCTGTTTGCCATCGTCATCCTGACGACCATGTACATGACCGTGGGGCAGCCAGTGACCCCGCCCATCGCGGGTGCGGTGATCGTGGGTTCGCCCGCCGACAAGGCCGGTTTCATGCCGGGTGACCGTATCGTTTCCATCGATGGCGAGCGCGTGAAACGCTTTGCCGATATCCAGCGTCACGTCGCCGTCACCCTGGCCCAGCCGCTGACCATCGAGGTTGAGCGCGATGATAAAGTCATCGCCATCAAGGACGTGGCGCCCCGCGTCGATACCGTGACAGACCGTTTCGGTTTTTCACACAGCCGCGGTCTTCTGGGCATTATCGGCCCCGGTACCGGCATCACGCCGGAAGGCATTACGGCGGTGCAGGGGCGTAAGGGCGATATCGTCGCCCAGCTGAACAGCCGTATGGACAAGCCTGTCACGACGCTGCGCATGCAGGCGGCAGGGGATCTGCCGGAGCAGGAGATCAAGGTTCACCTGGACCGCGCCCTGAACAAGGAACTGATTGAAAAGCGCGATACCAAGCGCGGGATCGTTCTGGCACCGACGGTTGAGAAAGAGGTCGTTCAGTACGGCCTGTTCGGCGGCATCAAGGCCGCATTGGATGAGACATGGTTCGTGTCGGCCGGTACGCTGCAGTCGCTGGGCCAGATGATCATCGGCACGCGCAGTCCGCAGGAGCTGGGCGGCCTGATCCGCATCGGCGCAGTGACGGGGGATGCTGCACAGGCGGGTATTCTTGCCCTGCTGACGCTGGCGGCGCTTTTGTCCATCAACCTGGGGCTTATCAACCTGCTGCCCATTCCCATGCTGGATGGCGGTCACCTGCTGTTTTATGCAATTGAGGCCGTGAAGGGCGGGCCGGTGCCCGAACGCATCCAGAATGCGGCCCTGCAATTCGGGTTTATGGTATTGATTGGACTTATGCTTTTCGCCAATCTGAACGACATTTTCCAGCTCGCAAAATAAGTGGGTAAAAGGGCCTGTAACCCTATGCAGGCCATTGTGTTTGCTGGATTTGCCGCCTAGCCTTGAAGGTATTGATTCACAAGGCTATCCTGCCTCATCAGACGAGAGTGTATTTTATGAAAAAAGGCTTCCGGTCGTTTCTCACCGTCCTTATGCTGACCACGTGCGTCGTTTCGCCGCCGGCATCCTTCGCGCAGGATATCGGTACGGTCAGCCGCATCCAGGTTGACGGGGCCGAGCGTATCGACCCGCAAACCATTCTTTCGTATCTGACGGTCAAACCCGGCGACAGCTACAGCCAGGAAGCCCTGTCTGAATCCGCCAAGACCCTTTACGGCACCGGCCTGTTTGCCGACGTGAACATCCAGCCCAAGAACGGCGTGCTTGTCGTTTCGGTCGTTGAAAACCCGCTTATCAACCAGATCGCGTTCGAAGGCAATGACAAGCTCAAAGACGACGAGCTGATGAGCGAGATTGCCTCACGCCCGCGTAACGTGCTGACCCGCACGACCGTGCAGTCGGATGTTGAGCGCATTCAGGAAATCTATCGCCGTCAGGGCCGTTATTCGGTCGCGGTCGATCCCAAGATCATTCGTCTCGACCAGAACCGCGTCAACCTTGTGTTCGAAATCAATGAAGGCCCGGTCTCCAACATTCGCGGCATCAAATTCGTGGGTAACGAACAGTATGGCGACGACGCGCTGCGCGAAGTGCTGGTTTCGAAGGAATCCCGCTGGTACCGCTTCCTCAATCCGAACGACCACTACGATCCGGACCGTCTTGCCTATGACGAGGAACTGCTGCGCCGTTTCTATCTGAAAGAAGGTTACGTCGATTTCCGCGTCGTTTCGGGCGTTGCTGAACTGACCCCGGACAAGGAAGCGTTCTTCGTGACCTTCACGGTGGAAGAGGGACCGCGTTACAAGGTGGGCAACATCGCCGTCGATACTTCGGCGCTGAAAGATGCCAAGCCTGAAATGCTTCAGAAAGACGTGAAGCTGAAAAAAGGCAAATGGTATGATGCCGAAGCCATGGATGACACCGTTTCGGCTATGACCGACACGCTGGGCGATCTGCAATATGCGTTCGTGGCCGTTCAGCCCGACGTGCAGCGCCATCCTGAAACCAAGACCGTCGATATCACGTTCCGTGCCGCCAACACGCCCAAGGTGTATGTCGAGCGTATCGACATCAAGGGCAACGTGCGCACGCAGGATAAAGTCATCCGCCGCGAATTCGAACTGGCGGAAGGCGATGCCTTCAACAAAACCAAAATCGCCAAGGCCGAGCAGAATCTGCGCGATCTCGACTATTTCGAGAGCGTCAAGGTTCGCCCGGTGCAGGGCGCGTCCCCCGACCAGACGGTCGTAGATGTCGCCGTGGAAGAAAAATCGACCGGCGAAATTTCGCTGGGCGGTGGTTTCTCGACCTCAGAAGGTCCGTTGGCCGACTTCCAGATTCGCGAACGCAACTTCCTCGGCAAGGGCCAGGACGTTTCGCTGACTGCCGCCATTTCGGGCGAGCGGACGGAGTTCGACACCTCGTTCACCGAACCGTATTTCCTGGACCGCGATCTGGCGGCCGGCGTCGATGCCTTCCACATCACGCGCGACCTGCAGGACGAGTCTTCCTACGACCAGAAACGCACCGGTGGCGCGCTTCGCCTCGGTTATCCGCTGTCGGAGAACGTGCGCCAGTCGCTGCGTTACCGTCTTGAGAATAACCAGATCGAGAACGTCGATAACGACGCCTCGCTCTATATCAAGCAGCAGACGGGCAAGCGCCTGACCTCGGCTGTGTCGCAGCGCCTGACTTACGACAACCGCGATTCCTCGCTGTTCCCGACCGAGGGGCTTTATACCTGGCTTGATACCGAATTTGCGGGTCTGGGCGGCGATGCCGAATACATCTCTGGCAAAGTCGGCGGCCAATACTACATCCCTGTTGCCAAAAAATGGATCTTCAGCGTGCTGGGTGAAACCGGCGCGATTGGAAGCTGGGGTGATGAAGACGTTAAAATCAACGAACGTTATTTCCTTGGCGGCAACTCGCTGCGCGGTTTCGCAACATCGGGCATCGGTCCGCGCGACACGGCCACGGATGACGCCCTTGGCGGCAACTACTACTACCGCGGTTCGGCCGAACTGCAGTTCCCGGTCGGCATGCCGGAAGAAATGGGCATCGCCGGTCACGCGTTCTCGGATTTCGGTTCGCTGTGGGGTCTGGATGGTTCGACCACCGGTGTTGATGATGAAAAATCGCTGCGTATGAGCGCTGGTATCGGTGTTTCGTGGCGTTCGCCGTTCGGTCCGATCCGTATGGATCTGGCCCAGCCGATCATGGACGAAGATTTCGACGAGAAGGAAATCTTCCGTTTCAGCTTCGGCACGCGGTTCTAAGACAAAAAGAAAGAAGAAGGATTACCATGCGTAAGATTACCCAAACCCTGGCCATCGCTGCATTCGCCGTTATGGCTTTTGCGGCGCCGATCAAGGCCGCTGATGCGCCGAGCACCAACCTGCGCATCGCGGTGGTCGACATTCAGCAGCTTTTGAAAGAGTCGAAGGCCGCCAAGGGTATCGAAACCCAGCTGGCGACCATTCGCAAAAACTTCCAGGCCGAAGTCGAGGCGGAAGAGAAAAGCCTGCAGGCCAAGGAAAAGGCGATCACCGAGCAGAAATCGAAACTGAAGGAAGATGAGCTGAAAGCAAAGATCAGCGCATTCCAGAAAGACGTCGCTGCCAGCCAGAAGAAAATCCAGGATAAAAAGGCCGCGCTGGATAAAAGCGTTGCCACCGCCGTTGGCACGCTGCGCAACCAGATCGTCAAGGATGTCGCCGATATCGGTACCAAGCAGAACCTCGATATGGTTCTGGCCCGTACCGACGTCGTCATCGTTTCCAAGAACCTGGACATCACGCAACAGGTGCTGGAACGCCTGGACGCCGAACTGCCGTCCGTCACGGTAAAATAAATGAGTGACCTGCGGTTTCACGACCGTACCGGTCCTTATTCGCTGGCCCAGATCGCTGCGGCCAGCGAATGCGTTTTAGCGGACCCTGCGCAATCCGGCATGATGATCACCGATGTGGCGGCGCTGGCGCTGGCCGGATCGGGTGACCTTTCGTTTCTCGACAACCCGAAATACAAAGACGATTTTGCGGCCACCAAGGCGGGTGCTGTGATCGCATCCAAAGCCATGGTGCAGCATGCCCCCAAGGGCTGCGCCGTGCTTGTGGCGGATAACCCGTATCGTTCCTACGCACTGGCGGCGACGCTGTTTTATCCGTGGCCGTCGCAGGCGGGTGTTTCCCCGCATGCGCATGTCGATCCAAGCGCTGAAATAGGCGATGGCTGCATTATCGAACCCGGTGCCGTCATCGGGCGCGGCGTGGTTCTTGGCAAGGGCTGCTGGATCGGCGCAAATGCGACGCTGACCCACTGCATGCTGGGCGAGCGCGTGCGCATTCATGCGGGTGCGCGTATCGGACAGGACGGATTTGGTTTCGCCATGGGGCCGAAAGGGCATGTGCCCGTCCCGCAGCTGGGCCGCGTCATCATCGGTGATTTCGCCAATATCGGCGCCAACACCTGTATCGACCGCGGGGCGGGCCCCGATACCGTTATCGGCGCGGGATGCGTCATCGATAACATGGTTCAGATCGCGCATAACGTGCGGCTGGGGCGCGGTTGCGTCATTGCCGCCCATGCGGGCATTTCCGGCAGCACCGTGCTGGACGATTTTGTGGTCATGGGCGGGCAGGTCGGCGTGGCGGGCCATCTTCATATTGGGATGGGCGCCCGGATTGCGGCCCAGTCCGGCGTGACCAAGGATGTCCCGGCGGGGCAGGAATGGGTCGGATTTCCTGCTGCACCGCGGCGCGCTTACTGGAAGGCGCAGGCCAAACTCAAGAAACTCTTGTCAAACGACAGTTCAGAAGGATAATCAGCGCCCATGAGCGATACCGTACAGCCCATCGACGTCCAGGAGATCATGACCATGATCCCGCACCGTTACCCGCTTTTGCTGGTCGACCGTATCGTCGACTACAAGCTGGGTGAATGGGCTGTGGGCCTCAAGAACGTGACGTTCAACGAGCCGCATTTCCAGGGTCATTTCCCGTCCAAGGCGATCATGCCGGGCGTGCTGATTGTCGAGGCGATGGCCCAGACGGCCGCCTGCCTTGTCGTCAAAACCCTTGGCGGGGATACCATGGGCAAACTGGTCTATTTCATGTCGATCGACCAGGCCAAGTTCCGCCGGCCGGTGGTGCCGGGTGACAGCGTGCATATCCATGTCACGGTGGTGCAATCACGCCGCAATGTGTGGAAATTCAACGGTGAGGCCAAGGTAGGCGACACCGTCTGCGCCGAGGCCAGCTTCAGCGCCATGATCATGGATAAAGAGTAACATCGTGAAACTGGCCGTGAATTGGCGCATGCCATCCGGCTTACTAGACTGCACTTATGACATCGACCTTTATCCATCCTACCGCCGTTATCGACCCTAAAGCCAAGATCGGCACGGGGGTATCCATCGGCCCGTTCTGCGTCGTGGGCCCTGAGGTCCAGCTGGGCGACAACAGTGTCCTGCACAGTCATGTCGTGCTGGACGGGAAAACCACGATCGGCGCAGACAATAAGATTTTTCCTTTTGCATCGATCGGCACGCGCCCGCAGGATCTGAAGTTCCGTGGCGAGGCGACGGTTCTTGAAATCGGCGACCGCAACATGATCCGCGAACATGTGACCATGAATCCGGGAA
>CALBME010000115.1 GCA_937896295.1 uncultured Micavibrio sp.
TTTCCCTACACGACGCTCTTCCGATCTTGGCACGAGAAGGCGCCGACAAAACGATGCAGGAGTGGATCCAGAACTCCCGAGAATTCGACGGATTAGAAATTCTCGACGACGGCATCGCCTACATGAAGAATCTCGACGCCGAATCGATCGATGTCGTCATCGTCGACTCCGCACCGCTCCTCGCCGCCAGTGACGTCTTCGACATCCTCCCCGTCATGGACACGGTCCTGCTCGTGGTCCGTAGTGGCCGGCTCACCGATGTTGCCGGACGACGCGTGTCCGAGCTGCTCGGCCGTTTCAAGGTGCCGATCAGCGGGGTCGTGCTGGTGGGCGTGCGTGGACGTCGTGCCGACGGCTACGGTTACGGCTACGGCTCCGGCGACGGCGACGGCGACGGCTACGGCTCCGGCGACGGCGACGGCTCAGGCTACGGCTACGGCTACGGCTCCGGCTACGGCTACGGCGACGGCTCAGGCTAACTTACACCAAATCTGGTGAGGTAAAGACCCTGCCGATGGGGTGCATCGGTGATTGATTGAATGGAGAACTGAAATTGGATAATCAACACGAAAAAATCAAAGGCTACCGTGATCTGAGCCAAGTAGAGATCAACCTGATGAACGATATTAAGTCCATGGCCGAACAGGTAGGCATCCTTGCTGACCGAGTTAAGAATACGGATGATACTGATAAACGCTGGTCATCCATTGCCATTACCGATCTGCAAACTGGATTTATGGCTCTTGTTCGCGCTGTCGCCAGACCAGAAACATTCTAACAGGAAGGCCAGCAATGGCCCTCTTTGCGAACGCTGTGCCTATTGGAGGGTTACTTCCCTTCGCGTGAGGGATGATCCCCAACCGTAAGGCGGGATGACAAGAACACAGCGTTCACATGGACGGTCGGCTGATTGCAACGGCCTAAGCATGCTCAAATCGTTCAGGCCGGGTACACGGAATCCTGAACAAGCCTCTGCACCGTCCAGCCTTTAACTTTGGAGATGAGAATGAGCGAGTTTAAAGAGTTTCCTAAAATATCACGTTTCTATGAACAAGATGTTTTCGTCACTGAAAAAATTGACGGAACAAACGGCCTTGTATGGGTCAGTGATGATCTATCAATTGTCAGGGCCGGAAGCCGATCAAGATGGATAGACACAACGGATGATAATTATGGCTTTGCGCGTTATGTCGAAGACAATTCAGAAGAGTTGAAACTCCTTGGACCGGGCTATCATTACGGAGAATGGTGGGGTCAGGGCATCCAGAGAAAATATTCTATGCCAAAGAAAGTTTTCAGCTTATTCAACGTGAATAAGTGGGCTGACGATACGGTTCGACCATCTTGCTGTGATGTCGTCCCGGTTCTTTATTCTGGATTAGCAACTCCCAAAATGGTTAATGATTTTTCAAAATCTCTTTCTATATCTGCCGCTGCTCAGAAATATGGGATTGAGTTTGATAAGCCGGAAGGGGTGATGATGTATTTCACAAAAGGAAAAATTTATTTCAAATGCCCGGATAAAAAGGGCAGAAAAGAATCATGAACACCTGCACAGAAACCGGCCACTGCTACAACCCCGACGACATCGAGCCGAGAGAGTGCGGGCGGTGTCATGTAAAGGAATCTGACATGACGGAAGAACGCATTAAAAATCCCGGGGAAATCGAACATGAGTGGCAGCCGATTAGCACTGCGCCGAGGGATGGAAGCAGTTTTGTTGTAATTCGCCCCGGTGCGAAGAAACACCATTACAGGGTGGTGTTTTATAGCGGGATATTCCCCAGAAAGCCATTCAAAACATACCACGGGACTTACACTGACGCGACCCACTGGATTCCGTTGCCTAAACCGCCAGGAGATTTGAAATGACCAACGAAACCGAACAACTCCGCCGCCTTGTCGAGGCGCGGGAGAGGGCTACGAAGGGGGATTGGAAGGATATTCCCCAGTCCAACGGATCTTCTATGATTGCTGTTGAGTTTGAAACAGGCAAGCAGATGAATCCAAAGGGTCTTCGTTTAATTGCGAACACGTTAGCCCGCAAAGACAGTCTTCATGAGGATCAATCTAATACGGACTTTATTTCTCTATCCGGCACCATCGACCTCCGCTCGATCCTGACCCGCATGGAGAAGATGGAGGCGGCTTTGCGGTTTTATGCTGATGAAGAAACTTGGAGTGACATAAGCGTCTATCTAGCACCCGGCGATTCAAGACCAATTGATATGAGCCAACGCGCAAAGGAGGCATTGGAATGACCGCAGAAAAACACCCGCTAGAAATAGTGCGTGATGTATTGGAATTTTATGCGTCCGGTACATTCGCCTTGGTTCATGAAAATCGGTTTCTCGAATGGGGCGAAAGCAACGTGGAGATCACTTCAACAAACGTGATCGGTCATCGTGCATCCGAAGCCCTAAACATCCTCAATCACTACCTGTGTCAAACTCAATCCTGCGCGGAATGCGAACGGCTGGGGAGGGAGAATGCGCGGTTGAGGGAGGCTGTCAGGGATTTTGGAGCGGTTTGCGGAGGTGTTGATGATTGGGGTGATAAACTGGCCGCAGTACAAGAAAAACACGCCGCAACAATCGCCGCTGCTGGGGGTGAGTGATGAGGAAAGGTGTTGGCTGCTGGTCATTCGCTGTTGGCAAATTCCATTTTGGGTTTAATCCACGCCGCTGGAAAACGGGTTTCCAAACATGGAGAGGAATTAACCTATGTACTTTAGCGCGAGGTCGTACGATTAGTTTTTCGGGATTTCAAATTACTTACATGACAGGAGACTATGATGGAGCTTAAATTTCAGGATTTTTACGGTCAGTTTGTAACTGTGCATGACCATACATCTAGCGGGAATATTCGTCTGAATATTAAGACGATGAATGACATGAACACTATACGGGGCAAAAAGCCGGAAGAAATGGAAGTTGAAACAGATATTGCTCTCGACCTTCCTCGCGCAAAATTGTTATTGACCGCTTTGGAATTTATGTTGAAAGAGGAACTATTGCCATGACCCCCACCCCAGACGATGCGGCGATGCCGGGCCGCGAAGAACTTCTCGACCTTCTGGAATTTCTTTGGGACGGATATAGGCGAAAAAGATGTGCGCCATTTTGTCTGTTCCGAAAAGATGCCATCAATGAAAATAGAGAAAAAATATGACCACGAAGCAAACGGACGCGCCGATCGGATACAGACATACACTAAACATGGAGGGTGGTCAGGAAAGTCACAGATTTTCTGATGGCCCAGATCATGACTGGGGCATTTGCGGTGAGGATTATGACCCTTCTTACACCGTGACAACGATCCCGCTTTACAGCCGCCCCGCGCAAGGCGAAGCTGTGTATAAGGGGCTGTCTCATTCATTCTCATCACAATTAAAATGCGATGTTGTATGGAACGGTGATGGCGATGCCCTTGCGGGATTTTATGGGGGTCACGATGTAAATGGCGACTATATCGACGGTGAAGTTGAGGCCAAGAGGTACATGAATTATCTCACCACCCTCCGCCAACCCCCCGCCGCAGACATGACTGCATCCATACCAGCAGCAGACAATCGCGGGGTGGATGTTGAGAGGACGCTCGCGCTCATTGCAAATAAACTTGAGTACGGACTTTGGACGAAAGCCAAGGCCGCAGATGAGATTGACAAGGTGTTGAAAATTCTCCGCACCACCCCGGAGGACGCGAAGGGGGATGTTCCAGCGGAAAGGGGGCATGACCAGACATGGGGTGATCGAGGCGGAGGTCAATACTGGCAATCACGTTGCTGCAATTTTACCACCATAGGAAACGGCGGGCCGTACAACACGGCGGAAGAAGCAAAAGCCGCTGCTCGTGTTGGGTGTCTCGCCACCCAACAGCCAGAGCATGAGGTGAAGTGATGAACAGACGAGATAAAGCTATACGAGATACCGGGTGCGATAGAAAACACGCTGAAGCAGTAGCTAAGGCAATGGAAGCACTCGGCACTTACAAAGGAACTGCATTAACCCTGCCTTGGCCTGTCCGTCAGTATATGGCGAATAAGTGTGCCGATGCTGCAATCGAGATATTAGGATACGAAACATGACAACACCACAAGACATTCAAGAGGCTTTGGATGAAATGATTGATGGCCGCGCCGGAGTTGGCGATTGGTTTTTAAAGCACAAAGAAACACTTCTCCACGTCCTCCAATCCCACGCTCCAACCCAAAACGTGGCTCTGAATGAAGCAGTTCAGGCTATAGGTCGGCAATCCAAAAATAAGAAGTTTCATAGTGAAGTCATAGGAGATTTAACGATCTTGAAAGCTGAAAACATTGATCCGCCCGCGCATGATGCGGTCGATCTGGATGATGCTGTCCGTTCTTACCTTGCAGACGACTTGAACAATTAAAAGAAATGGAAAAAAATGACCCTGCTCGATGAAATGGCCGAGGATTTTATTATTTAATAATTTCTGCATAAACATCGCCGCATTTGGAACAAACGACCTCGATACAATCAAAAAGCTCTATCAGCGAAAAATTCTTATGACCGCAATTCTCGCAGTCCATCTTTTGAGAAAATGGGGAATTGTCGTTTACGGGAAGATCAAGGTGCACGGTTCCAGACCTTATTAACAAGATCCTGACACCCTATCAGTTGGAGGCGGTATTGTTCGGCCTCTGCCGCGTAGTCGTAAAGCCATTCAGCGCGGATTCCATCCTGTCCAGAAGGCTCTCCGCGTCCGGCTCCTGCATCACGTTGGCCGGGGGGGATGGTAATTGACACGCAGGCTGGATTGTCGCGCAGCCGCTTAAGACCAGCAAGCTGCTTATTAAGATTATAAATTTTGCCTTGTAAATCATTGGAAACCTCCTGAGTTAATATTTTGTCATTCTGGCAGATTGATAATGAAGCCTCGGCAACATTCTTTTTGATCCTTAAATGTTTTAAATCCTGCTTCAGAATATGGATATAAAAAAAACTGATTGATATAATCGCTAACGCAGCCATCCCGATGGCAGTCTTGATATTCATACCTCAGCCTCCGAAATCGGGCCATGGGGACCTAAAACGATCTTACGGACATTATCCGGTTGTGCAACCTTCCAATCACAACGGCGGGACGCTAAAAGACGGTTTTTGGCAATTCTGACAATGGATACGGTATTCCCCTGATTTCCGCCGATAACATGGAAGCAGGAATCATCTTCCCCTACATAGAGGCCAACATGGCCCCCGCCAGTGCGTTGGAAGATCAGAACGTCCCCAAGGCTAGGATATAACGCTCTCTTGCCCCAGCCTACCCATTCCCGCGCCGCAAGGGCCTTCTGACCGAATGGGAAACCCGCCCTCTTGGCGCAAACCGCAATAAACAGGCCGCACCATGGAATTTCATCAGAATTATAAAAATCGCCAATCCATCCACCAATTTCATCGGCCCATGCAAGAATGACTTTCTCATGCGCCGGGCCGGGTATTTCTTTAATTCCATAGCAGGAGAGTGCTTCTTTCAAAATCTTTGGCCCCGGCTCTTTTTCAAGAAATTTGTACTGATCCGGTAAAGTCATATTAATCCTTTTTTTTAATCAAAGCCTTCGCCAACTGGCCATTACTCCGCCTGATGGCTTCGCATAATTTATCTGACGCATCGCAGGATTGATCTGCTGCGATTTTAACAGAATTTTTAAATTCTTCAAACCGATCAATGATTGCTTGGTTCATTGAGTTTTCGTTCGACGCGCTCAAGGACGGCAGTATTTCCCACCAATGCCCTGACAATGGTTTCGACATTGCTCTGGGCTTGAGAAATCGTTGCATCCACGAGCTGGTTATACCTTGTTTCACGAGCTGTTTCCCTTTCTGCCGATTTATCCAAGACGGATTTGATATATTTCCCGCCAAAGTAAATGACAAGTGCCATGAAGGCCACAAGCGGCCCCTGCTTTACCAATTCATCCCATGCCCCGATAGGTTCCATGCTATTCCCCACATAGTTAATTTTATATCATAATATGTTCCATTTTACACACATCAAACCACATCCATCTTGTAAGTTTGCAACAGATCAATGTCATTGCTGTAATCTCTGCATAACGATTGAGGCATAAGAAGCATCAAGGGATCCAGCTGTAGGGACAACATCTATTGAGCCGAAAATCTCGATCACATCATTGCTGTTACTTGTTGCATAATTAACGCTCCACGTTACAACAACCATCGTCCCGGTCAGCGTTGTTACGACCTGGGTCTTTACTGGTGGAGCTGCGCCGTTGGTCAGATCGGCTGCGGTGTTATTCGTGCGGCGGAGTTTCAGCGCAGCGGTACGAACGGCGGCGAACGTAGCACCGTTATAATCAAGGCAGACCGTAGCGGTAATCTTATATGTTCCGGGCGATGTAATGGTCAGGCTTGGATCGGTCGTTCCGAAATCCAATTTTGCAGCCGTTGCAGTCAGCGCGTAGACCGTTCCAGCCGAGAAAACAGATAATTGATTGGCCGTGGTCAGGATGGTTGATGCCATCCATGACGCTACCAGAGTTCCGGTGATTGATTTATCTTCTGTCTCGCCATCCTTGCGGATGTAAAAAAGATCGGCACTCGCCGCTGATGCCGCTGGGGAAAGATCAGAAATTGCCTTATCAGTCATATTGTATCTCCTAGAACTCTATAGTTGGATCAATGATTGGTACAAGCTGCATACGGGAAATGTAGATGGTCGTTGTTCCTGCCGCTTGGTTATTGATGACGATTGTGGCATTCCACAAAATACTGGTCATTCCGGCTTTCCATTGCGTTTCAGGGGTTGATTGCCACAATGGGGAACCGTCCGCAGCCTCATAGGCAATATTAGGCCATAGAAGCCCCGTATCAGACTTCATGGATTGCGTGTCCATATTGGCCGGGGTAGATGGCTGGCCACGCGCCCGAAGTGATATGCCCTCGATTAACGGAGACGCATCCGCCTTGAATTGCATCCATCCTTTGTACCAAGACCCCGGAGCTGGTAGAGGTGATGTGATATTTCCTGATTTATTCAGCGTAAACGTTGAATTCGTTCCGCCTGTTGCGGTTCCATCAGAAGTAAACACGAGCTTCTGGTAGTTAATTCCATCAACAGTGACCTTACTAGCTACACAAGTCACACCTGTTGAACCTGATCGACTCATCTGCATACCATCGCATACAGTGCCAGTTGTACCTGTCCCAGCCGTTCCGCCTGTTCCAGTACAGGTTGGATTGGTTGCAATATCACCAGTTGTTACTGCCTCTGGGAAGCCCGTGAATGGATCAATCCATGCAGCAAGGGCATCTATTAACCCGCCATTATCAGATGCAACCGCAGCCCCTCCTAACGGGGTGAGGTGAACTCCATCCGATTGAAGATATCCGGTTTTTGGCGTTCTATCTGCATCAGCATTAGAGCAAATTAGATCACGGCGAACGACTTGAATATTGGTTGGATCTGCGTCTGCTTGCGCTTGATCATAAGCACAGCAATCCATCCATAACTGCCGCCCTGCTGATCCTGATCCCCATCCTGTGCTGCCTGTGCCTGTTATTGGACGGGGAGGAATTGTCATGATAACGACTTTAATTCCTGCCGCGAGAAGCGCATCAATTGTCGCTCTGCGGTTGGTCGTGATCGCTGTATACCGTGTAGCGGCGTTTCCTGAACTCGTATCGCTTGAAATGTCATTCGTTCCGCCGCCAAGAATACAAACTTTAACGCCAGGTATTGAGGTAACTGCAGAAACACGGGCGAAAACCTGTGCCGCGTTATTACCTGACACGGCTTGGTTAAATCCATTGGCCTGTCTGTTCGTAACACTGGCATCTGACCAGTTAATCATCCGCCCGCGCTTGTCGAACATTTCTGCCCAGTTCATATAGCCACGCGACCACTTACCAAGCTCAAGCGAGCCAGCGGAAATATTAGGGATCAGATTATGCTGCTCTAAACTATCGCCAAGAAGCGTGACAACGGTACTTCCGTGGAGTTTTGCAGTTATATCTGCTGACATCCGTTTATTCGTCAGAGCGTCATCTGTATATGCTGCGTTTGTCAGGGCATCATCGGTGAAGGCTGGGTTGGCTGTGGTTGCAGCTGCACTAGACCCGCCCCCCCTGCTGCGTCCTCTTATTCTATTCACCAGAACCTACCTTGATAAAAACATCAGCTGTGCCAGTTTCACGAATTGCTGCAATATATTTATGCGTTGGGTCTTTTGTATAAGTCTGGACTGTCCCGGCACCGACAACGGCACCACCTAAGGGGACGCTTGCGGAAGTTGGAAAAACCGCCGTTGTCGAAGCAACACCACTTGTTATAAAAACAGGCGTTGTCCCGGCTGTATTATCAACGATAAGCCTTGATGTGTTTATATCGCCCGGAACTAGCGTGACTTGTTGTGATGAGCTCGTTACATCGGAAATAACATATTGTGGCGAGTTTAAGGCCATCGGATTATCCATTTTATTCTCCTTTGGGATTAGCTTGTTTTAATGCGTTACGTTCGGTTTTTACCGTATCGAGGCACGACTGGTATATCATTCCGCCCCCTTAGGAATGTTAATCTTTACCTGCATACAGGCTGCTGCAATTTGTTTTAGTTCACCAGAAATAGAATCATTCTGGTGAACCCATTTCATGACAGCATCAAGCTGATCTCCTATTACGGGATAAGCATTAGCCCGATCATATTTCCATTTATTCTTTTCAAAATCAGCCAGGGCGCGGATTTCCTCGGCATCAATTTCATCTGTCTTTATTTTGTAAACAGACAGAATTTTTGAGAAATCATAATCATTAACAAAAGAACCGTTTTCTTTTGCGTCAAGGATGTGTGTTTTCCCGTCAATGCTTTGAATTGCCTTTAGTCCAGATAGACTTTCAGGAAGTTCGCTAACAAAAACACCCCTTCCATCTACAGAAATAAATTTATCTGGAACGATAACTCTGATTTCCATTACGCTGTCCTTTTCCACATATAGACGACTTCATAAGACTGCACGATTGAGAAAGCTGTGCCTGATCCAACAAGATCGGTTGAGCCCTCCCCTGCAGTTGTAGTAGCGCCGCTAAAAGACTGCCGCGTTGCCGAGCCTCCGGTTTTATATGCTGCATTTGCCTGTGTATCTGAATACACACCGTGCAAGTGTCTGTGAGACGCTAGGTTTGTTGTTGCAAGAGTCTGACTATCAGATCCTCCAGTCGCTCCCGGAGTCGCGTATGTAGACCCTACGCCAATCAGAACCCTATCAACGCCAAGAGCTGTCCAAGTGCCGTAACCAAGTAATGTTGCTGGGTTTGTTGCGTCACTTGCATTCATGTAAATGCTTCCAACAGGCATCCGGAAAAGATCCAATATCCCCTGAACCGTGGTCTTTTTCTGCGCGTTGGAAGCGTCAGCATCTTCCACGAGGATCA
>CALBME010000116.1 GCA_937896295.1 uncultured Micavibrio sp.
CGGCGATGTCATGGTGTTCAACGACACCCGCGTCATACCGGCCCGCCTGATGGGCATGCGCGGTGAGATGAAGGTCGAGGTGCTGCTCCACCAGTCCGTCAGCAAGAATGAATGGCTGTGCTTTGCCAAACCGGCCAAGCGCCTGAAAGACGGGCAGACGATTGTCTTTGCCCCGGATTTTACCGCGACCGTGGCCGGCCGCACCGAAGATGGCCAGGTACGACTGGTTTTTGCATGCGACGATATTTTTGCGATGCTGGACCGTTACGGTGAAATGCCGCTGCCGCCCTATATGCGCCGCCGCGCAGGGGACGCCGATAAAACCATGTACCAGACGGCCTATGCCGCGCATCCGGGGTCGGTTGCAGCCCCCACGGCCGGTCTTCATTTCACGCCGGATCTTCTGGCCGCGATCGATGCCACCGGCGCGCGGCGCGTGCATGTCACGCTGCATGTCGGTGCGGGTACATTCCTGCCGGTCAAGGCGGACGACACGGACGATCACGTCATGCACGCGGAATGGACACGGATTACGCCCGATGCGGCGGATGCGATCAATACGGCCAGCCGCGTCATCGCCGTGGGCACGACATCCCTGCGCACGCTTGAAAGCGCGGTCGAAGGCGGACGCGTCGTGCCGGGCGAACGATCGACCCGGCTGTTCATCACGCCCGGTTACAGGTTCGGATGCGTCGATGTCCTGATGACCAATTTCCACCTGCCGCGATCGACCCTGCTCATGCTGATTTCGGCTTTTGCCGGGCGTGAACGCGTGCTGCAAGCGTATGAACATGCCATCGCGGCGGGGTACAGGTTTTATTCCTATGGCGATGCGTGCTGGCTTGAAAAGGCGTCACCCCCGGCCTAGTTTTGCCCTTATCAACCAAGACGAAGGGTTTTTTCCATGTATACGCTGTACTACTCCCCCGGTGCCTGTTCCATGGCCATTCACGCCGCGCTGGCTGAAACCGGCGCCGCTTATAAGCTGGTTCGGGCCGAACTGCACGGCGCGCAGAAAGATGCCGCCCTGCTGAAGGTGAACCCGCGCCACCAGGTGCCTGTGCTGGACGATGACGGTACGATCATCCGCGAAGGCGCCGCCATCCTGATCCACCTGCTGGAGAAAGAAAAATCGCCGCTGCTGCCGTCCTCAGGCGCGGCCCGCGCGGCTGCGCTGGAATGGCTGTGCTGGGGCAATGCAACACTGCACCCGAAATACAGCCTTGGTTTCGGGTATAAGCGTATTTCGGACGACACCGGTGTTCAGGAAGCCGTTGCGAAATTCGCATGCGCCAATATCCAGAAATCCTGGGATGATGCCGAAGCCCATCTGGGAAGCAGCAAATACCTGGCCGGCGACCAACCGACCATCGCCGACATCCTGATGTGCGTCATCGCCAACTGGAACGGCAAGATGCCGCACCCCATCAAGCTTGGCCCCAATGTTCTGCGCGTCATCAGGGATGTCAGCGCCCGCCCCGGCTTCCAGAAGGCGCTGGCGGAAGAACAGGTCGACTACAAGGCCGCCGCGTAAGAGTTTTAAAACATAAGCGTCAAAAAAGGCCCCGGGGGATGGGGCCTTTTTCTTTTTACTGACTGGTAATCAGGGGATTTAAAACTTTTTCAGGTTGGCTTGGTATACCGCCCACATGCGGTGATAGCTGCGCACAGCCTCGCGGTAATCATGCCAGGCCAGGGCGATGTCCATGTTGTGGCCATGAATTTCAGCGGTCACGATCTGGCGGACCGGGTGCGCGCCGACGCGCAGGCGCATCGTTTCGGCGGCTTTACGTTTATGAATGGCGTCCCGGACCACGCCGCGCAGGTCGAACATGCGTTCGATCAGGAATTTCACGTCGTACCACTGGGGCTGGGGCAGATCATACGCGGACGGCGTATTCTGGTTCGCGGCTGCCACCTTGCGGGTCAGGAAGACGACCTTTTCGCCGGTCTGGACGGAAGCTTTCATTTGGTATTCCCCCTCTACATTTTC
>CALBME010000117.1 GCA_937896295.1 uncultured Micavibrio sp.
CGTGTGCTCTTCCGATCTCGAGCCCTTGCGGAGAAGAGCCTTGCCCAGAACCTCGGCCATCCCAGCCTGATCGCGCTGGCCTACACCATCGAGCGCAAGCGTAAGGACTATTACGCGGCGCTGGAGCGGAACAACAAAGGGCCGGAGGTCACGAACTGGCTCGTCTATTTTGCGCGTACCGTGATCGAAGCGCAGGCGACGACGATCCGGCGCGTGGATTTCTACGTCGCCAAGACCCGCTTCTATGATCGGTTCCGCGACCGGCTGAACGAACGTCAGGCCAAGGTGATCGCCCGTATGTTCAAAGAGGGGCCGGACGGCTTCAAGGGCGGGTTGTCGGCGGAGAACTACATCACCATCACCGGCACTTCGCGCGCCACCGCGACCCGCGATCTGCAAGACCTCGTGGAGAAGGGTGCGCTAAACCGTACCGGCGAGCTGCGGCATACGCGATATTGGCTAGCGATGGTGGGTTAGGCTGACCACTCTTGTAAGAAGGGAGGGTCTTTCGAGTCCGGCTCAGGGTTGGGTCGGCTGACGGACAGTCGAGTCGGAACGGGTAAGGCTGCACCAAATATGATTGCTTCGCCTCGTCCGAGCCCCGCAAGCTGTCGGGATACGTTCACTCCTGCCGTTTCCGCCGCCGATGCGACAGCTCGCTGATCGGCTTCGTTATTAAGTCGAAATACCGCCCATGTGCCGCATTGCGAGAGAACGGTTGAGGATACTTCGGATGGACGTTGAGTGCTGATCAGCAGGGACAGGCCAAACTTGCGTCCCTCTTTTGCAAGGCGCTCAGCTTCAGCGGCGGCTACAGCTTCTTGTACATCTGGCTTACCGGCGGACTTCTTCGAGACCTGAAGATTCGTGGCCTGCTTGAGAAGCACTTCAAGTTGGCGGGCTCGTTCAGACACGTCGTCCAGCATTGCAGGCTCGGGTAGGTCATTCGCCAGCGCGTTGAAGAAGCCTCCGGCCCCAAAGCCGCGTACCGTCACCTGTGGGAGCTGCGCGAGAAGTAAGCGCTGAAGCTGCTCGTTTGGCCTGATCGCATCGCCGGTCGCGGCAAGAGTATCGTAGATACCCAGACGGTCGATCTCGGGAAGGTAGATGATGAGCTGAAGCGTCGGGTTCTGTAGAGCAGATACGACAAGGCGATTGATGTGATCGTCGGTGAAGCCGTAGCCGACTGTCAGCGCGTGCTCGCACCAAATCCAGTCGAAGCCCTCCTTGGCCATACCGAGCGCGATAATGATGTCCACATGATCGCGGTTGTGGGCGCTTTGAAAATTCTTTTGTCGAACCAGCAGGAGATTTTTGTCGACTTTCAGCAACTAGAGATAGGTGCGGATGCTTTCCCCACGCATTTGCGAGGTCGGCCTTTTGTTCTTCGTCTTGCCACTTACTGCCCTTGTATGGCGGGTTGCCACAGATATAGGTTTCTCCGCCTTCATTCTCGAAATCGATCTGCGCCTGCTCCAGTGGCGTATCAAACAGGTCATCGCCAACAAGCTTGACGCCCGTTCCTGTGGGCGGGCAAAGGCTCAGCCAGTCCAAGCGAAGGGTGTTGCCGCAGGTGATCCAGTTTTCTTTTGACAGCGGCAAGAATTCATTCAAAGCAAGTTGCTTGCCACGATAGATCACATCGCACTGAAACTCGGCGATGATGAGCGCGAGCCGCGCGATCTCCGCCGGGAAGTCACGAAGCTCAATGCCACGAAAGTTGGTGAGTGGAATCTCCGATGATCGATCCGGCTCGCCGCGCCGCTTGTTGACCTCGGCCTCGATGAGCCGCATCTCCTTATAGGCGATGACGAGAAAATTGCCGGAGCCGCACGCGGGGTCGAAGACCCGAATGCGGGACATGCGCTTGCGGAGATTCAAGAGCATGCGGGCATTGTCGCCCGCTTCCGCAAGGCGCTCGCGCAAGTCGTCGAGGAACAGTGGGTTCAGGACTTTCAGGATGTTCGGGACGCTGGTGTAGTGCATCCCGAGCGAGCCGCGCTCTTCATCATCGGCAACGGCCTGGATCATGGACCCGAAGATGTCGGGATTGATCTTCGTCCAATCGAGTTTGCCAATATGGATCAGGTAGGAACGCGCGATACGGCTAAACCGGGGCACCTCCATGTTGCCGGAAAACAACCCACCGTTCACATAGGGAAACTGATCGGCGCGGGCCGCCCAACGGGGTATCCCCGCTGCTTCGCGATCCGGCCCTTTGGTGTTCAAGGCGCGGAATAACGTCTCGATCACTTCGTGGGTGTTGGACGAGTCCCGGTCGCTCATCCGCTCAACCGTTTCGGTGAAGAGGCCGATCTTGCCGAAAATGTCGGTATCTTCCGCGAAGAAGCAGAAGATCAGCCGCGCCATGAAATGGTTCATGTCGTGGCGACGCTCGGCGCTGCCCCACTCGGGGTTGTCTTTCAGAAGCTCGATATAGAGACGGTTCAGGCGGCTGGTGGCGCGAATATCGAACGAGCTTTCGCGCACCTGCTTGACGGTTGTGATCCCGGCCAGCGGCAGGAAGAAGCCAAAGTGGTTGGGGAAGTCGGTATAGTCGCAGGCAACCGTTTCCCCGCTTTCCACATCCTCGGCCTCGAAGTCGATGCCATCGGTGGCGAGGATGAAGCGCGCCTTCGCTCGGGCCGTAGCGGGGCTGGCTTTCAGCGCGGCAAGAGTCTTTGCCACTCCCCCCTCGGGAGCGACGGCGATATGGATGTTGCTGGTTTGCAGGACTCCGCCCAAGTCCGACTTGTTGGACGCGCCGGAGCGCAGCCGCTTGATCGTGGTCTCCTTGTTCCCGAAGGCTTGCAGGAAGGCGAACGGGAACTCGCTGCCGTCAAACGGCTGTTCGGCAAGCGCCGATATGGCTTCCTCGATCTCGACGGCGTTCATTTGCCCCCAGCATCGGCCCTAAAAGGCCGTCCGTTTTGTTGTTCCTCGACCTTGCGTTTGATCCAGCTGGTGATTGCCTGCCGCTCAAAACGCCACGACCCGCCGACTTTGAAGCCAGGTATCTCGCCTGCAAGGGCGAGCTTGTAGGCCGTCTTCTCATTCAGCTTGAGAAGGTCTGCTACCTCTCGGATCGTCAGGATTTCGTCAGCCATGAGCCCCCCGCGAGTCGCCCAAGGAGCATATAGAGGATCGGAGAAAATTCGAGAAGATAATGGTGTTCCGGGAGGTGGTCACATAGGGGCGGACGGTCCCGTATTGGCGGGTTTCCAGCCTCCGCAGGGTGGCCGTAGGGCTCCATGGGGCGCCGAAAGCTCCCTTTGTCGTGGTTCAGGGCGCGAAGGCTCTGACGGTATCCAACCGCCGAATGGTTGGGCGATGGGTGCCAAGGGAGAGCGCAATCGTCCTTGGTCGGGTCCACGACGAGAAGTGGCGGCATCCAACCGGCGAACGGTTGGTCGAGGGCATCCAGAGGGGCGCGGAAGGCCCCTTGGTCATGGGGGTGTCGGGGGAGCTTGAAGGCTCACCTGATCTGGCGATGAACCGGCCACCCGGTTCTTGGTGCGGGGATGGCTCGATGCAGGATGCGCGCCATGGCCGGTGGGGATGCAACGGGGCACGCGCAGCGGGTGCCCCTTGCCAAGATTGTGCGGTACTACCGCACACATCTTGCGATCAGCGCGAAGCGCCATCTATCAACGCCAGTATTGGTGTCGCAGCCAGCGGTACAGCTTGGCGGCTTTGGAGCGATCCACGCGCCCCTTGCGGAAGTTGTCCATGTACCCCGCGCCATAGGCAAAGGGGTGCCCCAGAGCGCCATCGAAGGCTTGGTCGAGGGAGAAGCCATGCGCGCTGCCCGCGCGACGCAAGGCGCGGTAGAGCGCCGCGATCTCTGCGTCGGACTGCAAGGGCAAGTCGCTCTTCTTCATACCTGTAATACCCGCTGTATTACCCGAGACTGAGGGCGGACGCCGCGTCTAAGGAAAAGGTGAGTATTTCCATATGACTAGCGCAAATGGAAATCTTGCCAAACTAGGATTTCGTTCCTATTATGTTCTTCTTTGTTCCGCTCGGGCGGCACTATGGAGAACCCTTGAGCGAGGCGAAACGCCGTGATCGACACCCCCACCACCACACAGGAGCCGCAGGCTACAAGTACCGCGCTGACCTTCAATCCTGACGAATTCCGGCATTTGCTGCCGGAGGATTCGAGGATGACGAAGGACCAGCAGGACCGCTTCCTTGAAGCGTTGTGGCAGGTGGTCGTCGGCTTTGTCGATCTCGGATTTGGGGGAACGCCGGACCAGCATGCGATGGCATTGGGCCGGAGTAACACCTCGCTGGCGGACGATGCGCGCCTGATGCTAGGCTGCTCCCAAGCATTCAACAGAATTTCTAAGAGCACGTCTGAGCGCGGCAAGCGTTCGGGGAGGAAGAAGGAGTCATGAAACCAGCACAGCACCTCAACGCGGAAGCTAGGGCAGTGATCTACTGCCGTGTCTCCAGCGCAGCCCAACTTCAAAAGGGGCACGGCAACGCTTCGCAGGAAACGCGCTGCCGCGAGTTTGCCCGCATGAAGGGCTACGAGGTGGTGCAGGTTTTCACGGATGACGCCGTTTCAGGCGGAATGATCGACCGCCCCGGCATCCGCGCGATGCTCGGCTTCCTGCGCGCCCAGAGCAGAGTGGCGCAGCATGTCGTCATCATCGACGACATCTCGCGGCTGGCGCGCGACATCAAAGCCCATCTGGAACTGCGCAGCGCCATCGCCAGCGCGGGCGCGCGGCTGGAGAGCCCGTCCGTCGAGTTCGGCGAGGACTCCGACTCCGTTCTGGTCGAGAACCTTCTCGCCAGCGTTTCCCAGCACCAGCGCCAAAAGAATGCGGAGCAGACCCGCAACCGCATGCGGGCGCGGGCCATGAATGGCTATTGGCCGTTCATTTCCTGCCTCGGCTACAAATTCATCTCCAAGCCCGGCGAAGGCCGCGTGCTGGTGCGCGATGAACCTAAGGCCTCGATCCTTCAGGAAGGGATGGAAGGCTACGCCTCCGGGCGCTTCCAGTCGCAGGCGGAGGTGAAGCGCTTCTTTGAATCGCACGCCGTGTTTCCCAAGAACGCGAAGGGCGAGGTTCTCAACGAGTATGTGAACCGCGTGCTGACCAAGCCGCTTTATGCAGGCTACATTGAGCTGCCCGCTTGGAACGTGCCGCTGCGCAAAGGACGGCACGAGGGCCTGATCAGTCTGGAGACGTTCGAGCGTATCCAGCAACGCCTCAGGGAAGGCGCACGGATGCCCGCGCGGGCGGACCTGAACGAGGACTTCCCCCTGCGTGGTGCCGTCGCCTGTAGCGAGTGCGGCAAGCCCCTGACGGGATGCTGGTCGCGTAGCAAGACGGGCGACCGTCATCCTTATTATCTGTGCTTTGCCAAGGGCTGCGCACGGAAGGGCAAGGCCATCCGGCGCGACCGTCTCGAAGGCGAGTTCGTCGAGCTTCTGGAGAAGCTGACGCCGAGCCGCCGCTTGTTCGACATCGTCAGCACGATGTTCCGCAAGGCGTGGAATCACCGGAGCGAGCAAGCGGCTGCGACAGCGAAGGGCTATGAGCGCGAAGCGGAGAAGCTCGACAAGCAAATCACGACGCTGCTGGACCGTATCGTCGATGCGTCGTCGGCGTCGGTCGTCGCGGCCTATGAGAAGCGCATCACCGAGCTGGAGAGAGCGAAGCTGCTGCTCGATGAAAAGCGGAATCCGGCAGCGGTCGCGGCTGGCACTTTCGATGATCTTTTCAAACTCGCCATGGCCTTCCTCTCAAACCCTTCAAAAGTATGGAGTTTGGGCAGGCTGGAGTACCGCAGACTGGTGCTGAAACTCACGTTTGCGGACAGGCTCGTTTGGTCCCCAGAAACAGGATTTCAAACCCCGGAAATCACGATGCCATTCAAGCTGATAGGAGCCACGGCAGGCTCACAAATAGGAATGGCGGAGGGGATGAGATTCGAACTCACGATACGGTTTCCCGTATACACACTTTCCAGGCGTGCGCCTTCAACCGCTCGGCCACCCCTCCGCATTGGAAGTGGCGGCAACTTAGCCAAACTTGGCGATCCGTGCAACCGCGACGTATAATCCCTTAAAATCAGGGTATTATTCCTCAAAACCCTTAAGCATGGTCAGGGCCGCCTGCCGGTCGCCGGGCTTAAGCTTCAAAAACGCCTCGCGCGCCTTTTTGACATCGCCGGGCAGGCCCGTTTCCGCCGCGGTTTTAAGGGCCTTCACCGCCCCGTTATCCGCCCCGCAGATGAAAGTAAGGGTTTTGGCGAGGGAGGCCATGCTGGCCTGGTCGATTTTAAGTCCGTCCATGAACCGACCTTAAGCCAGGAACTGGACGGCCCACAACCACATCCTTTACCGTGGCCCGCATGCTAAAACCCGTGGCCGTCGGCCCCGTCACCATCGACACGCCCGTTTTTCTGGCCCCCATGACAGGGGTCAGCGACCTGCCCTTTCGCCGGCTGGTCAAATCCTTCGGTGCGGGACTCGTCTTCTCCGAGATGATCGCAAGCCGCCCGATGCTGGAGGAAGCCAGGCGTGAAAAACTTCGCCCCGCCGATTACGCGGCCGAAACCCCCATGGCCGTCCAGCTGGCGGGCTGCGAACCCGACATGATGGCCGAGGCCGCCAAAATCAACGAACAGCGCGGTGCCGCCATCATCGATATCAATTTCGGCTGCCCCGTGAAAAAGGTCGTGAAAAACTTCGCAGGGTCGGCCCTCATGCGCGACGAACCCCTTGCCGCCGCGATTATGGAGGCGACGGTGAAGGCTGTCTCCGTTCCCGTCACCGTCAAGATGCGCCTGGGCTGGGACAGCGATTGCATCAACGCACCGAAACTGGCGCGCATCGCGCAGGATCTTGGCGTCCGCATGGTCACCGTGCATGGCCGCACGCGCAACCAGCTTTATGCGGGCCATGCCGACTGGCACGCCATTCAGGCCGTGCGCAACGCGGTCACCATTCCGGTTATTGCGAACGGCGATATCGTCGATGAAAAAACCGCGCGCGCGGCGCTGATGGCGTCCGGTGCCGACGGCGTCATGATTGGCCGCGGCGCCTATGGCAGGCCATGGGTGATACGCCAGATCATGGACGCGGCAAATGGAAAGCCCGTCCTGCCCGACCCGTCGCCGCTGGATGTGCTGGCCATCGCCCTGTCTCATTACGACGCCATCCTCGATCATTACGGCCCCCATGTCGGCGTCCCCCTCGCGCGCAAGCATCTGGGTTGGTACTGCGATAATTTCGCAGGCGCCGACGATGCGCGGGCACGCATCAACCGGCTGGATGATCCGGCGCAGGTGCGCGATGTGCTACGCGCCCATTTCGGGGACCTGACGCTAAAAGAAGCGGCATAAAAAACCCCGGTTGCCCGGGGTTTTTTCTTATTCTGCGTCGTCGACTTTGTCTTCCAGCACCTGCGCATGCTCTTTATGCGCCTTCAGGGTCGGCAGGGTTTCGCCCGCCAGTTTTTTCAGCGCGGCATTGTCACCGTCCTTGGAATAATCTTCAAACAGCTTCACGGCCTTGCGGTGCGCGGTTTCCTGTTCGTCGACATATTCCTCGTCGAAATCCTTGGCATCTTCCTTGGCCAGTTTATCCAGTTTCTTCTGGTGTTTTTCGTCGAGCGCCGTGGCGACCGATGCGCCGAGACCGTTGGCTTCGGCCGTGGCCTTCAGCTTGGCCGATGCTGCCGTATGATCGCTCACCATCTGCTGGGCGAATGCCTTGACGTCGGCATTGGCCGAACGCGACAGGGCCAGCTTGCTGGTCTCGATTTCAAACAGGCTTGCAACAGATGCCTTTTGCACGAATTCATCGGCCTTGGGCGTGCCCATCGCATGGGCGGAACCGGTCAGGGCGACAAAAGAAAGGGCCGCAACGGCCAGTGTGGTGGTCAGGTGTTTCATAACATGATTGCCTTTGTTGGTGGGTTTGATCTTCAAACGACACGAACAGGGCGGCCGCCCCGAAAGTTCCTTTTTTCCATGCTTGACGTAATATGCGGCGGGCCTCACATTTTTGCCCATGCTTTCTTATGATATTCTGCGCATCCGCGACTTCCGCCGCATGATCTACACCCGCTTTTTCACCACCCTCGCCCTGCAGGCGCAGGCCGTGGTGGTGGGGTGGCAGATTTACTCGATCACGCAGGATACGTTCATGCTGGGCCTGACCGGCCTGGCGGAGGCTGTACCCGCACTCATCTGCGCCCTGTTTGCAGGGCACATTGTCGATATTTCGCGTCCGCACCGCGTTTACCACCTCGCCATTCTGGTACTCGCGCTGAACACGCTCATGCTGCTGCTGGTCGGCGGCGGCCATCTGCCCCTGTCCGAACATGCGGTCATCGCCATGCTGTTCGCGGGCGTTTTCTTCTCCGGTCTTGCCCGTGCCTTTACCATGCCCGCGGCGGCCACGCTCATCCCCATGCTTGTGCCGCGCCCGCAATGGTCGCAGGCCAATGCATGGGTTTCCTCCGTCTTCCAGATCGGCGCGGTCGCGGGTCCGGCCATTGCCGGCATCATTTACGGCGGCTACGGCGCAAAAATCGCATGGATCATGCCCTTTGCCTGCTTCGTGATCGCGGCGGCATTTTCTGTCACCCTTAATCCGAAATATACCGAACGGGTCCGCCGCGCCGAAAGCGCCGCGCAAAGCATCCTCTCCGGCTGGCGCTTCATTCTCAAAAGCCCGGTGATCCTCTCGGTCATGGCGCTCGACATGTTTGCGGTTCTGTTCGGCGGCGCGGTCGCCATGCTCCCGGCCTATGCCGACGAAGTATTGCATGTTGGTGCCGAAGGTCTGGGCGCGCTGCGCGCCGCGCCCGCCGTCGGGTCTGTCATCATCGGGCTTTGGCTTTCGGTCCGGCCCATGCGCCACCTGTCGGGCACCCGCCTGTTATGGGTTTTTGCCGGGTTCGGCATATCCATGGTGGGTTTCGGCCTGTCGCAGCATTTCTGGCTGTCCATGGTCTGCCTTGCGGCCAGCGGTATTTTCGACGGCATCAATATGGTTATCCGCGGGACGATCGTTCAGCTGCTGACGCCCACCGACATGATGGGCCGGGTATCGTCCATCAAATCCATGTTTGTCATTTCTTCCAACGAGATAGGCGCCTTCGAATCCGGCACCGCCGCAAGCCTCATGGGCCTTGTCCCCTCCGTCGTGGCGGGCGGGGTGGCCACGCTGGTGGTGGTCGCCGCGATTGCAATTTTATCGCCATCCCTGCGCAAAACGATTATAGATAGCCACCATGACCCAGACGCAAAACCAGCCTGAGATTCAGGCGCGCATTCACCTTCCGGTGCCGGACGGCATCGACCGCGTGCTGCTGCATTCCTGCTGCGCGCCCTGCTCGGGCGAGGTGATGGAAGCGATGGTGGCCTCGGGCCTCGACATCACCATTTATTTTTACAACCCCAACATCCACCCGCGCGAAGAATACGAACTGCGCAAGGATGAAAACATCCGCTTTGCGAAAAAGATGAACATCCCTTTCATCGATGCGGACTATGACACCTCCAACTGGTTCGAACGCGTCAAAGGCATGGAATGGGAACCCGAACGCGGTAAACGCTGCACCGAATGTTTCGACATGCGCTTTGAACGCACCGCCCTATATGCCCATGAACACGGCTTCAAACTCTATACGTCCTGTCTGGGCATCAGCCGCTGGAAGAATATGGAACAGATCAACGGCTGCGGTCACCGCGCCGCCGCCCGATACGAGGGCCTGCAGTACTGGGACTATAACTGGCGCAAAAAAGGCGGCGGCGCCCGCATGATCGAAATCTCGAAGCGCGAGGAATTTTACCAGCAGGAATATTGCGGCTGCGTCTATTCATGGCGCGACACCAACCGGCACCGCATGGCGCAGGGCCGCCCCAAAATCGAAATCGGCAAAAAATTCTATAATGCCGAAACCACCGGCGAATAAAGGCGTTGGTATCCCCGTCAACCAAGGAGATACCTATGAAACGCATATCACCATCCGATACGGAAGCCGCAAAAATGCCACCCGGCCAATGGCCGGACAACAAAACCGGCAACAATCCCTTCCTGAAGCCCCTGAACAAAGAGGCGCAAGTCAAACAGGAAGAAGGACGCGACAGCAAGTAAAACATGAGAAAAGGGACGGCTTCGAAATGATGCAGTCCCTTTTCATTTTGAGGAAACGCGAGGAGATTTTTTCAGGAACATTCTGCCGCTTGTGAGGGTTGGCCTGACACGGAAGCGATCTGCTTTCAAAATACAGAAAAAGGAGAATAAAAATGGCAAACCAAGGCAATAACCAGCAATCGGGTCAACGTCGGGGCGGTTCAGGCAATTTCGCCAACGATCCGGAACGCGCCCGCGAAGCCGGCCGCAAAGGCGGCCAATCGCGCTAAAGCAAAACATTCCTGAATATCAAGCACCGTGTCGTGAAAACGACACGGTCTTTTATTGCGTCATGTCTTCCAGTTCGACCCAGCGCGCAAGACTGGCGGCAAGATTGTTTTTGGCACGGTCCAGATACCGCGTCGCCTGCGCAAAACCATCCTTGTCCTGCATATAAAAATTACTGTCCTGCAGCTTGGCGGTAAGCTCGGCAATCTCCGCCTCATACGCGGCGATCTTGGCCGGCAGGTTGTCCAGTTCGTGCTGAAGCTTGAACGTCAGTTTCTTGGCAGGCGCCTTGACGGCGGCGGCTTCGGCTTTCGCCTGTACCTGTGCCTTGGCTTTTTCTTTCTTTTCTTCCTTCTTCGTGGCCGATTGCATGCCTTCTTTCATGGCAAGGTAATCGCTGTATCCGCCCACGCACATGTCGATCTTGGCATCGCCCTCGAACGCGATGATCTTGGAAACCGTCTGGTCCAGGAAGTCGCGGTCATGGCTGACCACGATCAGCGTGCCGGTATATGCGGACAAAACCTCCTCCAGCATGTCCAGCGTTTCCATGTCCAGGTCATTGGTCGGTTCGTCCAGAATCAGAAGATTGCCCGGATTGGCCAGAATCTTGGCCAGCAGCAGGCGGTTTTTCTGTCCGCCCGACAACGTGCCCGCCGCCGCCAGTGCATCGGCCGGATCGAACAGGAAATCCTTCAGATATCCGCATACGTGCCGGGTCTTGCCCATGACGTCGATATAATCGCCGCCATTGGGCAATAAATTCCGCCACAGCGACCAGTCCAGCTTCAGGTCCTTGCGCTGCTGGTCGAAATAACTCATCTGAAGATCGCGTGCGCGCTTGATCGTGCCGGCATCCGGCGTCATTTCGTTCACCAGAAGCTTCAGGAAAGTCGATTTACCCGAACCGTTGCGGCCTAAGACGCCGATACGGTCGCCGCGCAGAATGCGCAGGGAAAATCCATCCAGGATTT
>CALBME010000118.1 GCA_937896295.1 uncultured Micavibrio sp.
GCCGGAGGAACTGCGCGGACGCCTCGACCTCATCGTCGCCAACGCGCCCTACGTGCCCACCGACGAGATCGCCCATATGCCGACCGAGGCACGCGACCACGAGCACCGCGTCGCGCTCGACGGCGGGGCCGACGGGCACGCCGTGCAGGCGCGCATCGCATCCGGGAGCCGCGACTGGCTGGCGCCCGGCGGGCGGGTGATCATCGAGACGAGCGAGCGGCAGGCGGCGCGCATGGCCGACTGGCTCAACCGGCAGTTGCCGGCCGGCACGAAGGTGTACGCGAGCCCGGCCCGACGCGCACAGCAGACGGCCGCGGCGCTGGAGCAGATCACCGCGACCATCCGCCAGAACGCCGAGCGCCCCACCATGTCCTCGATCGCCGTGTTCAGGCGTTCTTCATAGGCGCGGCGCATGCTTTCGTCTTTGGCGTTGTCGATCATGCCGGCCTCGCCGCTTTCGCCGCCGGCCAGCAGGTTGGCGTCGGTGTCGATGATGCTGACGTGATCGACCTTCAGGCCCGGCACGGCGTTGGCGACAAGGTTCTGGATGCCGTAGATCTGCTCGCGGCTCAGGCGCGCGGCAGGTTTGATTTTCAGGGTGACGGATGCCGACGATGACTGCGTTTCCCGGCTGAAGAGTTCCCGCTGGGGCAGGACCAGGTGGACTTTCGCGAAATCGACCGGGTCCAGTGTGGAAATGGTGCGTGCCAGTTCGCCCTGCAACGCGCGCACCTGATTGATGTTCTGCACGAAAGACGTGGTGCCAAAACCGTTCTTCTGGTCGAAGATCTCGTAGCCCATGCTGCCGCCGTTGGGCAGGCCTTCCTGCGCCAGCACCATGCGGGCGCGGCCGATTTCATTCTTCGGGACGCGGATCTGCGAGCCATCGGCAGACGCTTCGAAGGGGATCTGCATTTCTTCCAGCTTGGCGGCGACGTTGGCGGAATCGACAGACGAGAGATTGCCGTACAGAAGGGTAAGGCTGGGTTTGGACACCTGCGCCGATACAAACACGAAGAAAATCAGCAATCCTACGAATACGCCGCCGAGAATCGTGATGCGGGCGGGGCCGAGGCTACGGACGGTGTCGACGAATGAGCTCACTAATCTTTCCCTGGTCTAAAGCTTCGCCCCTGAATGGCAGGCGGTACTTGGCTGGCCGGTCTTTGACCTAAAAAGCTGTAAAAACAGCGTTTTAGATATGATCGTCCTTGTTGTTAACATACATTAATTTTTCGCCCGAGTCCAATGAATGGGGTGGAGCAAAGGTATGCATGGGCCCGTCTGTTCCTTCTGCTGGTGATATGAAAAAATAGGCCTTGGTTACGAAAAACGATTAATGACGATGTGTTTTTCCTAACCAGCGCTGCCGGCGTGAATGTTAATCTTTGAAGCCCGCAAGGACTCGTGGTCTTAACTATGACTGAAAGGGTGTTGCGACCTTTTGTCCTTATTTTATTGTGGTTTTTCAGTGTGTTCGAAAGTGTTCTTTTCATATTTTTGTGAGGAACGGCGCAAAGTCTTAAGGCGAGTCGTTCAAAAGTGTTAACGCACTAAAATAATTGGGAAAAAGTTTGATTTTTGACCTTATTCGCGGTATGATGATAATAGGGCAAGCTAGATCCTTGCCTCTTGGGGAAAATATGATTGAGGCAGTTAAATCAACGGTCGCCAGTAGCGCCCTTCTTAGAGGAAACGTAGACCAGTCGTCGACGTTGAACTCGTTTGCCGCCAATCCGGACAAAATCCAGGCCGTATCTCAGGCGCCTTATGTCAGCCCGACTGTTCGGGTCGATGTAAACACCAAGATCGCCATCCTGGAATTCCGCGAGTCTGACACCGGCCAGATTGTGGCCCAGATTCCGTCCGAACAGGCTATTCGCACGTATAAGTTACGCGAGGCAAAAGATGACGCTCAGCTCCTTGCCAAAGTGACCCAAAAACTCGGCACCCAGAATGGAAATGTGCCTGTGCAATCCGGTTCGACTCCGCAGTCTGCGCCAGAAACGCCGATTTCGCCGAACCCCACAGCCAGCTCCACCCCTGAAGCCGATGTCAGCTTGGCCCGGGAGTTACACGCGATCACCAGTCTTGTTGCCGTCAACGCCTGATCAGGGCGCTGCAGGGTAACAGTCACATAAACGCGCTTTGCGCGGCGTTGCTTCGCATTCTTGGAAAGCGACTGAACAAAAAGACGCGGCCTGTCATGGACCGCGTTTTTTGTTGAGTTCGTTTCTTTTGCCTAGACGGATGTGTTGGTGCCACTGGTGGCCGCGTTGGCCTGTGCGGCCGATGCCTGTTGGGCACCCTGCGTGCCGGCGGCCGGTTTGGTCATGAGGCCGGCGGCAATCTGCCGGTTGATATCGATCAGCACGCGCAGTTTTTCCTTGCTGGGCTGGGAGAGGATATCGATCGAGCGTTTGAAAATGAAGTTACACAGGTTAACGATGTTATTGCGCAAATCGACGGGGCGGCTATCTGGATTTTCCAGTGCGGTATCAAAGAATACCATCCACAATTTCCGATTGTAGTTGAGAATGTTGTCGAGGTCCTCGGGCGTGGCTTCGTCCCAGCGATCGTGCAGTTTTTGAATCTCGTTCGCGGCCTTGAGCAGCAGCTGGCCTTCCAGTTCGCGCTGGTCTGGCGTTTCCTTGGCTTGCTTGCCGTATTTGTTTACGGCGGCGGCGTATGGATTGGGTGCTTTAGACATTGGCCATCAGCTCCTGTTCATAGTCGATCAGTTTTTTAGCTTCGCGTAATGCTTTGTAGTAATGCCCGCCAAGGATATGGGTTGAAATGTCGGCGATGAGAAGGGCGGTGGAGGGGGCTGCATCCTGCACTTCGCGGATAGCGGCGAAATAAGAGTCGTAAATTTCGGTGGGGTCGGTCGCCAGATACATCATCTGAATGATGAAATAGATGCGTTTGCAAGGCGATGTCGCGTCTTCTTCACGCAGCACATCTTTTTCACGGAGGATCGGGGCATCGCCCTCAATATGCAGACGCGTGCGCTGGTTATCGTTTGTGATAACGGCGTTGCCGATAATAATGCGTTCTTTGGGTTTCAGGTCTATGACCAGGGCCATGAGTTTCTCTCAATGTTACAAGGGCGTCCTGCCCAGGAGTTTAAGGAGTGTTACCAGAATATCAAAAGGAAACTTTGTCCAATTTGCTTTTGGTATGCAGGTACCGGAAGCGGTGAAAAGGGACCGGATTTCTTCCGGTCCCTTTCCAATTTAGAATTAGAACAAGCGGAGAACCGACTGCTGAGCCTGTGCTGCCAGCGACAGGGCGGTAACGCCCAGCTGTTGGCGGGTTTGCAGAGCGAGCAGCTTGGCGCCTTCCTCGTTCTGGTCGGCCAGGGTCAGTTTATCCGAACCTTCGTTCAGGGTGTTGATCAGGCTCGTCGTGAATTCCTGACGGGTCTGAATAACCGAGAGCGAGTTGGCCAGAGTCGAACCGAAGTTACGCAGCGTGGTCAGGCCCGCACGGGTCTGGTCAGATGCGGTTTCGATCGTATCAAGGCGCGAGAAGTCCGCTTTCTTGATACCCAGGCTTGCGGACGACAGATCCGAACCCACGGTCGACAGTTTGTTGGAACGGTCTTCGTTGAAGTACGTATCCAGCGTGTCGCCCTTGAGCAGGTTGATACCGCGATAGCTGGCATCCTGCACGAGGTCGTCGATCTGATCGCGGATCGTGTTGTAGTCGTTCTCATACTGCGCAAGGATTGACGCAGCCGAGGAGAGCACAAACGTTTCCGAGAACGAAGTCGCGGTACCGGCGTTGGTGCCGTTACCTTGCTGGAAGGAAGCATTAACGCCAAAATCAAAGTCCAGTTTGCTCAATGCCTGAGCGGTTGCACCGGAACCGTTGATCTTGATGGTCGAGACCGAAGCATCATCCGCCTGGATCGAGAACTGACCAGTCGTTTGATCATAGGAAGCCGTTACCAGGCTGCCGATGTTGGAGTCGTTGTTGATGGCATCCACCACGCCCTGGATCGTAAGACCTGCGCCGTACGTAATGGCGGCAGAGGTTTTCGTACCATTGATCGTGATCGACAGAGCTGCAGCTGCGCCACCAGAGAAACGCTTGGTGCCGCCGTTGTCAGTGTCATCAACGTTGTTGAACGCATCGGAAGCCAGTGCAAAACCGGTGCTACCGTTTTTGTAGAAGACGCCCGAAACAAGCTTGGTGTTGTTCAGTGCCGTAGCGCTGGTTTCATAAGCCTGAGAACCTGAGGTCGATTGCGGGCCCGATTCGTTACGCTGGGCAATGCCGCCGAAGCCGAGAGCCGAAGCCAGGGCCAGGTCAGCGTTGTAATCAACCGCAGCGATTTCGTTGTTGCCGTCGCCGTCAGAGTCGAATTTGACGTTGAAGGAACCGCCGTTGAGCGCCGTGATCTTCAGCTTGCCAGCCGAGGTCAGTTCAGCTTTAAGAACTGCTTCGCCCGTGGCCGAGTTCACGAGGTCGTTGATTTTCGTGACCAGCTGGTCGATCGAGTCGCCGGTAACGATGTTAACAGCACCTGCACCGATACCGCCCGGGTTGTTGAGGACAACGGCGGTGCCGTCAGCCGTCTTCACCGTGAAGTTCAGTTCAGCACCGGTCGTAATGCCGGTGAGGGAGGTCAATCCACCCGTAGCGCCGTTCGAAGTGATTTTCGACAGGTCAACCGTACCCGTGAGAGCAGCTTCTTTAGCACCGCTGGTGATTGCGTCGCGAGCCGAGTCAACGATCGATGAAGCCTGTTCAACGAGTTTGGTCAGCGAGCTAACACCGGTGTCAGCGGTTTTAATGGTTTGGATCGACTGGCCAATGCCGTCCAGAAGGGCGGAAAGGTCAGACGAACGGTTTTTAAGGGATTGGGCCGCAAAGAAGCTCTGCGGATTATCAAGCGCCGAGGCGACTTTCAAACCGGTCGAGAGAATGCTTTGGGTTTTATCAATGGAAGACTGCGTACGCTGAAGCGAAAGCAGGTTATTGCGCAAGGCTGCGCTGAGAACGACTTCACCAGTCATATTTAGTAACTCCTATCCTAGGGGTTATAATGTTAGATCACCTGTTCCTTGGTGACTTATCCCAGAATAGTAGCATGATTCTTAATTTCGAGTTAAAGCGGAAAGTTTTAGGGACTTAAAAAGTGTTCAGGTTTTTCAACGCGCTATCTGCCAGTTCTGACGCTTTTGCCAGATGCCCTTCCATGGACCCGACTGGGTTGCTCAGTGCTGTTTTTATCCTGTTTTTCAAAGTATTGGCCAGGTCAGGGGTGCGCATGAGCACCGGTTCCGCTTCGCCCAGCGATCTGGCCATCGCGGACAGGGCTACGGCGGTGCTTCCGCCGGCCACGGCGATCACGGGTGTCCCGGCCGTATAAGCCATAATATAGGTCTGATAAAAACCGGTGATCACCAGCCGTGCCCCGGCAATTTTTTTCATAAAGTCTTCTTCGGTGGGGCAACGATGAGTGCTGACATCCGCGCGCGCAAACTCCTGAAGGTCGGCAGCGAACAGGACATCCTCCTGCGAGGATTGCCACTGGGCACCGATCAGGATTTCGGGCTTGAAGCCGCTCTGCACAAGTTGACGGCATATTTTTGCGAATTCCGGTGCCTGTGATGTCTCGTATCCCGGTCCGGCGGTCAAAATAACCGTTCTGTCTCGCTCAACAGGGGGGTGCGCCTGAACGTAAGCGAGCATGGGCAGGGCGGAGGTGTCTGCCGCCAGCTGGCTGGAAATCTGAAGACTTTGCAGAAGGTCGCGCGTCGCGGGTTCGCGCGCGCAGACGTAATCGAAAAGCTTATAGACTTTGAGATACCAGGACAGGGCCTTGGGGTCTGTCAGTTGTGTTCCGCCTTCGGGGAAGCACGAGTGATTGATCATTGCGATCCTGCGTCCGAAAACCGTTTTGGCGACATATGCCAGATACAGCATCTGCCGGGCTGTTTCGCCCGCGCCATTCATCAGTCCCTCGCCGTTGAAGACAACGATGTCAGCGTTGGCAAGATTGAAGAAAAGGGTGGGGTCGCGGTACCGGCATGCCGACAAGAAAACGGGATTGTCGAAATCCTGTAATGTTGGCGTGTGTTCGGCAAACCATGGAAGTTCCTGAAAGTGCACGGTGCGTACCTCGTAACCGTGTTCGGATAATCCATTCTTGAGCGCGGTTACGCCTGCATAATTGCCCCAGGTAAAACAGCTGGACGTGTCATTGACCAGCAGTGCGGTTTTTTGTGCGTCTTCCGGCGGAAATTGTGGTTTGAACCGCGGGGGGAGCAGCTGGGTTTTGTCACCGCTGAAGAATTTGTCCAGGGCGGCTTTTACGTCCGCTACGGTATGGGTGTATTCGTTTTTTCCGTCGTGACGGAAAAGCCGCAGGCTGTCATACCACGGTGAGGTCTCGCCGTGGATGGGCCAGCGCCAGAACGGTTCGGACGGCAGGATAACCCAGCCCGGTACCCCCAAAGCGCCCGCCGTGTGGACAGTCGTGTTATCGATTGAAATCACCAGATCGCACGCTGCGATCTGGTCGATCGAATCCTGAAGATCGGCCCAGGCATCGACGGTTTCGTCGTGATATACGTCGAAACCCTGTTCTTTTGCCTGCGCCCTTTCGACGGCCGTGTCGCCGTACTGCAGGTTGATGACGCGGACATTCGGATAATGGCTCAGGAATGAAAAATCCATGAGCTGGAGCGATCGGCGAAATCCTGTGTCCATGCTTTTTGTGTACCAGGATATGCCGATGACAAAACAATCCGGGTTGCCCTGTTTGTAATCAATCGTGCGCTTTTTGGTCAGGTATCCGCCGGGGTGCGGAATGGATGATATTGTGGTGTTCATGGCATGCGGAAGGGATGTGGCTGCAACCGAGAACTGGACGTGTTCGCTTCCTATGCGCATCGAGTCTTCAAATACCAGAATCCTGCCCGCGGCAATCTCGGCCGCGTATTGATGTTCGACCATCGGACGCAGCTTGTTGTTTACGTTCAGGACAATGGTCTGCGGCCCCCGCGCCAGCAGATCGGGTATGTAACGCAACATCATGATCGTGTCGCCCACGCCCTGATCGGCAAAGACAAGAAGGTTTTTGCCGGTCAGGTCTTCGCCGAACCAGCGCCGGTAAGAGGTGGGAAGGCGCGTACTGGTCAGTGTCGCTTTGTGCCAGAACCATTCGATGTGCGCGAAACCCTCGCGGTACCTTTCCTGACGCAACAGGCATATGCCTAGGCCGTACTGGACCTCGGCCAGGGTGGGGTCGATCTGCAGACACTGGCGCAGCGCATTTTCTTCTGCTTCGGGATTGCCCTGCAGACGGTAAATATTGGCGCGGTTAAGGTAGGCTGCCGATAAAAGCGGGTCGAGCGCAATGGCGCGGTCATAAGCGGCGCCCGCTTCGTCCAGTTTGTTCTCGTGCATCAGGCTCAGGCCCAGATTGGAATGATGCGCGGCATAATCAGGGGCCAATTCCACGGCCCTACGATTGGCGCTGGTGGCGATTGCGAATTTACGATTAGTGTCGGCTGCGTAGCCCAGGATGGCCCAGAGCAAGTGATCTTGGGGGTCTGCATTGGCGGCCTTTTCGGCAGCCTCGAGGCTTTCTTCGTATTTTTGATTGATGATGAGGGCCCGCACATATGCGTCCACCAGCAGTGCGTTTCTGCGGTTCATCGAACGATAAAGCGCAATCGTTTTGTCTGGCAGCAGCGCCATGTTCCATGACTGCATCAGGGCTGCCAGATAGTCGTCGTCCTGTGAAAAGGTTGCGCGGCATTCAGGGGTATCAAGGCATTTGAGCGCGTCTGTGTAACGTCCCATTTTAGTCAGGGACAGGCCCAGATAGCGTGCCGCTTCCGGTGATCCGGTGGCTTTCAGGCATACCAGAAAAGCATTTGCAGCGGTTGAAATATCGTCCGTCTGAAAGGCGATTTCGCCCTGCATGAAAAGCGCGTCGATATCGTCGACATTCTGAAGCGCCAGGCGCGCATGCGCCAGATTTCCGTTGCTGATATGCGTCTGCGCTGTTTTGATGGCGCGCTCAATCTCGGCAGTTTTTTTCTTGGTCTGCATGTTTTTCTCTTTGCGCAGGGCCACGACATACAGGTCGGTGCCGTGGCGTTCAGCCTGAATGACGTTGAAATGTTTTTTTAGTTTTGCTTCCCACCATGGTTTGTCTTCGACAATCAGGTGTGCATTGCGGCCATCCGGCAAAAAATGATGCGCGGGAACGCAGTTAATGACGATAAACGCCACGCGCCGGCATCGTGCCGCCATATCGGTCAGAACGTTATCAATCAGTTCCGGCTCAATGTGTTCAAGCACATCGGTGTTGATCAGCAGATCACCCTTCGTGTCCGGATCCATCTTGCCGGGAATGCCGGGATCGTATTCAAAAAATTCGATACCGGGGTACAGGCCGTTTTCCTGATCCTCGCGAAATTTTTTGCCGATCATTCCTTTGCCGCACCCGTAATCAAGAATGCTTTTGATTTTGTAATGATCGATAAACTGCACAATCGTTTTGTAATGGTTAAGGCTGGTGTTGCCCCATTGATCATCCGTCCCGTGCTTTTCCTGCAGCTGGGCCTTGTATTCGTCAGAGATGAGTTGGGATCCGGATTTGGTCATAAGCAAAGACTCTAAGTTAAACAAAGGTTTGTTCAAGGTGAAAAAGAGTACGCCCCGCCGAATCCTTCTGGACCGGCGGGGCGCGTTAGCCGAAACGAGAGCCTGTTTATTAGGCCCGCCGCGCTCTTAGCGCAGTCTCAGCAATTCTTCCGTCATCTGGTCCGCAGTCTGAATGATCTTGGTGGCGGCGCTGTAGGAGCGCTGCGTCACGATCATCTTCGTAAACTCGTCCGCGATGTCGACGTTAGAGGTTTCAACGGCAGATCCCTCGACCTGGCCGGCGCCGCCGTCACCGGCGGTGCGCAGGTTGTAGGAGCCGGATTCGGCCGTCTGGATGTATGCGTTGCCCGATTCTTCGCCCAGGCCGTTGACGTTGGTGAACGTCGCCAGCGGCAGCTGGAAGAGGGCCGAGGTCTGACCGTTCGAGAAACGCGCGGTGACAATGCCGTCCCCGTCGATTTCGATGCCGGTCCGCAGGCCCAGTTCGGCGCCGTTCTGCGTCACCGCAGTCACGTTGTACTCACCCGAAAACTGGGTCAGGGCGCCGATTTCGAAATTGATGTCCTGCAGGGCCGAACCGTTGCCCCAGTTGATGTTGTTCAGCTGGACGCCCTTGCTGCCGTTGATATCGGCCGCACCGTTCAGGGTACCGTCTTCGTTGAAGTTCATCATGCCGCTCGACAAGGTGGTGTTGGTGTCGAGGTCGACCAGGTTGAGCTGCCACCAGCCAAAGGCGTTGGGCGTATCCACCAGGCCCGCATCCGGGAACTTGTTCGGCTGTGCCGGAGTGGTCGAGGCCGCCGTGGTCATGCCCAGCTTGGTGGACAGGGTACCGGAAGTCGCAACTGCGTTCTGGCTGTCGAGTGAGATGATGCGGATTTCGCCGTCTTCATTCAGCTCAGCCCGTGCGAAACCATCGAGATCCGTATTGAGCTGGTTAATGGCCTGCTGAACCGTGGTGCCTGCACCCAGCGTGACTGTCGATGTCGCCAGGATGGGTGAACCAATCTCAACCGTCATGGTGTCGCCGGTGACGATCGTGCCAGTGCCGTTCAGGACCGTAGCGCGGGTCAACGGGGCCAGCAGGGTCTGGTGGCTGTCCGCGCCATTATAGCTGAAGCCAAGAGCGTTTGCGCCGCCGGGCAGACCGTTGGTGGTGGTGCCGTTGGTAACGGCCACGGTTTCATTGAAATTACGCGCCAGGATCTGGATCTGGCCGGTGGCGGTCAGTTGCGCGACAGAGTGAAGCTGCAGGTCCGGATCGTTGTTCACGAAGTCGATCAGGTCGCCCACGGTTGATGTGGACGTGACCGTGAAGGTCGAGTCATATCCGCCAACCGCGACGTTGATCGTATCGCCGACTGCAACACCGGTGAGGGATGTCAGCAGTGTCGGGCGGGTGGCGCCGCTGCCGCTGATCGAGCTGGTGGCCGTGGCCGTCGGGGTGAAGACTTTCGTGAACTGCATTTCAATGTTCTGACCTTCGCCGAGCGAGTCGAACACCTTCAGCGTCCGTTTGAAGTCCGGCGCCGTCCCGCTTGGGATGGGGTAGGCGGTGGGCGTTTCCGCCGCGTTCAGGTTAATGGCGAATTCAGCCGAGGTGGTCGGTTTGGTCAGGCCGCCGAGCAGCGAGACGTTGACCGCCTGGGTCGATGAAATATCGTCGCGGCCTGCAGGCAACTGACCGTTTTCGTCCAGTTTCCAGCCCATCAGGTAGAAGCCGGCGGTGTTGCGCAGATATCCGTTCGAATCTTCCGAGAAGGAACCGGCACGGGTGAAGAGTTTTTCCTGCAGACCGGTGGGCGCTTTCTGAACGATCAGGAAGCCGTTGCCCGAAATGGCGACGTCGGTGGTCGAGTTGGTCTGCTGCAATGCGCCCTGCGCGTCGATTTTCTGAACCGCGCGGGCCAGAACGGAGCCTGAGCTGTACTTGGCGGCGCCGGCGGATGCCGTGACCAGTGATTCAAACGCAGCTTCGCGGCGCTTGTAGCCAACCGTGTTCACGTTGGCGATGTTGTTCGAAATCATGGAGATCGACTCTGCCTGTGAAGCCAGTGCCGAAACCCCGGTAATGAGTGAGCCGAAAAGTGACATGATTACCTCCTAAAAGTTCTAAATCGAAAAATTTTGTTAGCTGTTGTTTGTTGTCGTGGCGTCCGTCGTGTCGTCATCGCCCGTGTCCGGCAGAAGCGCAATATCGTCGGGGTTGGAAATGGAAAGAACGGCCGTTGAGTCGATGCGCGAGTCGCCCTTGAGCGCCAGGTACAGAATGCCTTCGATGGACTCGATGCCTTCGACATGACCGGGAATGGCGGTGTAGGCGTCGAGTTTCTGGCTGTTGGCGTCAAAAGCCGCAAGGGTCAGCGTATAATTGCCTTCCTTGGCCTTGATGCCTTCGTTGTCCAGACCGTCCCAGACAACCGAGCCGGTGGTCTGGCCGGGCTGGATCTCGATGGTGCGGACCAGCTTGCCGTCCTTGTCCGTGATCTGAAGCTTGGCGGTCTTGGCATCGCCGTCGATGGCGAAGGCCAGTTTGGTTTCCGGCGTCTCGCCATCGTAATAGGCGACATTGCCGCGGTAGTATACGTCCTTGCCGATATAACCCAGCGACTGGCTGATCAGGTTGTTGGCGCTTTGCGTCAGCATCGCGTCCAGCTTCTGGTTGGTGAGAATGCTTTGTTCGACCTGGCTGAAGCTGACCAGCTGGTCGGTGAACTTGGACGAGTCCATCGGGTTCAGCGGATCCTGGTTCTGCAACTGCGTGGTCAACAGGACGAGAAACTGATTATACGTATCAGCCGCCTTGGTGGTGGACGCCTCCGTCTTGGAGTAGAGCGAGTCCAGTGCGCTTGATGAAATCGAAGTCATGTTCGTCTCTTTGTTTCGTTAAACCACGATATTGACGTGGGTCAGGCCGGTCCTTGGATCTACGAAGATCGGCATGACGGTTTCAATGGTTGCAAAGTCCGTGCCATCTTCATCGGATGGCTGATTTCCGCCATTCTGATAGCTGTTTCCGTTGTGCGACATGCTGCCCTGGAAGGAACCTTCGCCGCCCAGGTTGAAGGTCAGCGAGTCGGCTTTGACGTCGAAGCCGGATGCGTGCAGCGAACGTTCGAGGGCGACGGCATCCTTTTGCAGAAGCGCCACGGTTTCAGGACGTTCGGCCACGAGCTTGGCCTTGACCATGTTGTTGTCACCGAATTCGAGCGTGATTTTTACGCGGCCCAGGTTTTCGGGGTCGAGCTGGATCGTAAACTGGCGGTCGGCACCGCCGGGCACCGCACCGTCCATGCCGCGCGAAAGCGCGATGGAGACAAGATGAATGGCGGGGTGTCCTGCGCCCGCGCCGCGCGATTGCAGCAACGCGCTTGCGGAGGCAGCGGTGGAGGCCGCATCGGCGCGCACGGGGAAGGCCGCGTCGAAACCGGCGGACAAAAGGTCGCTGCCTTCCGCGTCGGTCGTCAGCAGGCCGTTATCCATTCCTTTAAGCAGGGGGGCTACATGTGCGTGCAGGCCGCCCTGAGACAGGGTTCCGCCAGCGGTCGCATTTTGCAGCGCGGTGGCCAGGGCGGATGTGTTCTGCGTTACGGTCTGGGCCGTGCGGGCGGCCAGCAGGTCGGGGGTGGCCGGCGTTGCAGGTGTCTGTTCGCCCTTCACCGCATCGGGTGCCGCGTCGGCATGGGGCAGACCCAGAAGCGCCGCAAACAAATGGGCGCGACCAAAAACCTGCGGTGTCGCCTGCGTGACCTGCGTCTTGGGCGTGGAGGAGGGAAGCAACAGCGTCTGATCCGTGGTTTGCGTGCTGGTCTGGGGCGTGACGGCGCTAGCGGCGCGGGCGACCAGCGATGCGTCGAGAAACAACGGCGTTTCGGATACAGGAGCGGCGAGCGATGCCTGCGCCTGCAGGGCGGCCAGTGCGGATGCGTTCTGCGCATTCGCTGACTGATCCAGAACGGCGGCGGGTACGGCGCTGACGTTTTCCGCAATACGGATGAAAACAACCTGCGGGGCATTTTCATCGTCCAGGAAACTGGGCCCCTGCACCGATTTCATGAGTGTATGCGGATCGATGCGCACGGTGCGCGGCGTGCTCAGGAACGGGGCAAGGTCGGCAAAGGCCAGTTTCTTGAACGCATTGAACTGGTCTGCGTTCAGGTCGGCGGCGTTGACGGTAATCGTGCCTTTGTCCGTCGCAAGGACAAGTCCGTTTCCGGCGGCATTGACGTGTACGGATGTGACATGCGTGGCTGACCCGATCACCTTGGTCGCGATGTCGTCAAACAAGGCCACGGCATCGGTGGCGGCCGCCTTGCTCAGGCGGTCTTCAATGCCTTTCAGGGCGCTTGTGAACTGCGTGAACAGGGCCGCGATGGCGGGGTCCTGTAAAAACAGGCTTTCAATGGATGCGCTGCCGTCCTTGCCCATGTCTGCAAGGGTGTCGATCATGGTCTGTGCGGTTTCATCCAGTGTGCCTTCCGGCGTCATGTGCGGCGCAAAGACGGCGGCCAGTTCAGGCGAAAGACTGGAGAGATCGTCGCCGCGCAGGGCCTGAAGCTGGGCCAGAAGGTGGGCGGGAATGGTAATCATCTCGACGGTGGACGCCGGTGCCGCGGTGGCGGTTTTCTGTGCGGCGGCGCTGGCGATTTTCGATTTGGCAAGACCGCCGAGCAGCAGCGACTTAAAGCCGTCATTGTTGCCGGAAATAATGTCACCGAGGGTTGCGGGGCCGGTTTTGCCTTTGAGGCCATTCAGCGTGCTGCCGAAAGACGGACCGATATTCAGGGATGCGTTCTGCATGGGAATTTTCCTTACGTCTTGTTCTTAGAGGACCTGATCGACCTGAAGGGAAAGCGGTAACGCCGTCTTGGCGTTCGAATACCCCTTCTTGTCGTAGGTCTGACGGTTGCCGTGAATGGTTTCGCGCGCGCAGCGGACAATGCGGTCGACGATACGCTGCATCGAATTGCGGCCTGCCTCCAGCGCCTGGCTGTTGCGGCCCGCTGCCGCGCGGAATTTTTCGTTTGATGCGCGCAGGCGGTCCAGCACCCGGGGGTCGCTTTTGGACAGCATGCTGGTCTGGCGGGTCAGCGTGTCCATCAGCGAACGGTAACGCGTCAGCATGGCGAACTTGTCGTTCTGTATTTCGCGGAAAGACTTGAAATTGGATGTCTGCACCGCATCCGATTCACGCTCCAGTATATCGGTCAGCGTGTTGAGGATGGTTTCAACCTCGGATGTCAGGGTGCTGGTGGCGTTGGTGATTGCCGGGCTCATTGTTTTTGTCCTCCCTCGTTTTGTGCAGCTTCCTGCATCTGGATCATGTGTGCCTTGATCGTGTCGGCAAGGCCGATGCCGCCGCTGGCCGCGATCTGCTTGCCGTATTGCTGGACCATCAGGCCGCGCCAGGTTTCCTCGCCCTGTCCGCCGCCGAATTCGGAATCGACGGGCACCGTGTCAAACATGGGGGCCAGCAATTCGCTGATGAACATGGATTCAAAATCTTTCGCGGCGGTGTCTATTTCCGCCATGCGTTTGGCGTCGATTCCGGCCTTGGCCCTGACCATCGCGATATCGGCGCTGGCCATGCGGCTTAAGGTTGGGTCGACGCCCAGAGCTTTGGAAATGTCGCTCATTACAGAACCTCGATTTCAGCCTGTATGGCGCCGGCGGCCTTGATGGCCTGAAGGATGGTGATGACGTCGCGCGGGGTAACGCCCAGTGCGTTCAGGGATGACACCAGTTCCTGCAGCGTCACGCCTTCGGGCAGGTAGGCAATATTCGCCTGGTCGTTGTCGCCGGTGATGTCGATGCCCGTGCGGGGGACAACCGTGGTCTCGCCGGTCTGGCTGAAGGGCGCGGGTTGGCTGACCTGCGGGGTTTCGGTGATGCGCACGGTCAGGTTGCCCTGTGCGACAGCGACGGTGGAGATACGTACATCCGCACCCATCACGATCACGCCCGAACGTTCGTCGATGACGATCTTGGCGACCTGATCCGGCTGGATGGTCAGCTGTTCGACATCGGTGACAAGATCGACCAGCGCCTTGCCCGTCGGCGGCGTGAGCTTGACGGACGAGTTGTTTTCGACCTCGGCCACCTTGGCGCCATAGGTCTGGTTGATGGTCGCGGCAATACGGCGTGCGGTGGTGAAGTCAGGGTTGCGCAGGCCAAGACGCACGGACGGCATGGAGGCAAGGTCGAAGCCGATTTCCTTTTCCACGATCGCGCCGTTGGGCACGCGGCCGGCGGTCGGGGTGTTCTGGGTGACGGCGCCCGCTTCACCGCCGGCGGCGAAACCGGAAATGGCCACGGGACCCTGCGCTACGGCATAGACTTCCGAGTCCCCGCCCATCAGCGGCGTGACCAGCAGCGTGCCGCCCTGCAGCGATTTGGCGTCGCCCGGGGTGGACACGTTCACATCGATGCGGCTGCCCTGGTTGGTGAAGGGGGGCAGGGTGGCGGTGACCATGACGGCGGCCACGTTGCCGGTGTTCAGGTTCTGGTCGCGGACGTTGATGCCAAGGCGTTCCAGCATGGCGGTCAGGGACTGCTTGGTGAAAGGCGCGTTGTTGAGCTTGTCGCCCGAGCCATTCAGGCCGACGACAAGGCCATAGCCGATCAGCATGTTGTCGCGGACGCCTTCAATATCGACGATGTCCTTGATACGCGTCATGCCGCCCGACGTTTTTTGCGCGGCGGCGTCAGCGGTAAAAACCAAAGCGGAGAGCGCAGCCGCGGCGAGCAGCGTGCCGAAGCCTTTAGATGCTTTTTTCAAACCGGTTTGA
>CALBME010000119.1 GCA_937896295.1 uncultured Micavibrio sp.
GTGAGGCCGTGATCGCCGAGGGCGCGACGACCATCAACATTCCCGACACGGTGGGATATGCCGTGCCGTCTGAATACGGCGCCCTGATCAAGATGCTGTTTGACCGGGTTCCGAATATCGGCAAGGCCATCATCTCCGTTCACTGCCACGACGATCTGGGTCTGGCCGTGGCCAATTCCCTCGCCGGGGTTGAAGCAGGTGCACGCCAGATCGAATGCACGATCAACGGCATTGGCGAACGCGCAGGCAATGCCGCGCTTGAGGAAGTGGTCATGGCCCTGCGCACCCGCGCGGACCGCATGCCCTTCACCAACCGTATTGAGACGACGCATATCACCCGCGCCTCACGCACGCTGTCTGCCATTACCGGCATGCCGGTTCAGCACAACAAGGCCATCGTGGGCGCCAACGCCTTTGCGCATGAATCCGGCATCCATCAGGACGGCATGCTCAAGAATGCCCAGACCTATGAAATCATGACGCCTGAATCCGTGGGCGTGACCCAGTCCAATCTGGTCCTTGGCAAACATTCGGGCCGCCATGCCTTCAAGAAAAAACTGGAGGATCTGGGATATGTGCTGGCGGACGCCGATCTGGATGAAGCATTTGCACGCTTCAAGGTGCTGGCTGATCGCAAGAAAGAGGTATTCGACGAGGATCTGGTCGCGCTGGTCGATCAGGAAATCGCCACCGCCCATGACCGCATTGTTCTGGTCGAACTGACCGTGACGTCATCCACCAACGGACCTCAGAACGCGAAACTCACCCTGTCCGTGGATGGCGTAAACAAAAAGGCTGACGTTGATGGCAATGGCGCGATCGATGCGCTGTTCAAGGCGATTGCCCAGATCGTCCCGCATGACAGCGCCACACTGTCCCTTTTCAACATCCATGCCGTGACAGGCGGCACAGACGCGCAGGCTGAAGTCACCGTACGGCTTGAGGAAGATGGCAAAACGGTCAATGGCCAGGGGTCGGATACGGACACGCTTGTGGCAGCGACCCGGGCCTATATCCACGCGCTCAATAAGCTCATGGTCAAACGCACGCGCGCCCGTCCGGAAGACATCGTGACGACCAAAGAACGTATCGCGTCGATCTGACCCTTACTTTTGCAAAATGCCAAAGCGGTGACACGAAAATTGTCACCGCTTTGTAATTGAGTGGTCATTTCTCTGTCACTCAGCCGCGCCACACTGAATCCAGGTTCTGTAAATTAAAAACCCTGAAACATACAGGATTATTCATAATGAAGTTAACATATTGAAAAGTCACAATTTTTTAACTTCTTCTTCATGCTAATTTTGTTTACTTTGGTTAACAGCGAATAACTCGCCTTATTAACACCCTTCGCCGCTCGGAGCGCAGTTCCCATGGCCTTACAGAATGTAAAAATCTCGAAAAAACTTCCCATCATTATGATTGCCCTCGTTCTTGTGAACGCGGCCATCCTGCTGTCCATCAGCGGATATCTCACCTATAAAAAACAGGTACATGCAGCCGAGGAATCGATGACCGTCGTCGTCGACGGCACGGTCGATAAGGTCGACGTCTACCTCTCCTCGATTACGGATGATATCGCGACCCTGCCCGACAACCCGGCCGTTCTTGACGCCCTGGCTGCCTTCCGCGGCGGCTGGTCAGACCTCGCGCAGACTGGCAATCCGACAGATACCCTTCATAAACTTTACATCAACGACAACCCGAATCCGACCGGCAAGAAGGAAGAACTTGATTTCGCGCCCGATGGATCGTCCTACAGCGCGGCCCATGCCAAATACCACCCGTGGTTCCGCGAATTCCTGCGCAAGCGCGGCTATTACGACATTTTCCTCTTCGATGCCTCGGGCAACCTTGTCTATACCGTGTTCAAGGAACTCGACTTCGCGACCAACCTTGTCTCCGGCCAATGGAAAGACAGTGACCTCGGCGTCATGTTTCGCGAGGTCAAGGCCAACGCGCAGCAGGGCAAAAAAGACATCGTCTTCAAGGATTTCAAACCCTACGCCCCCAGTGCGAACGTACCGGCAGGATTCATCGGCGCGCCCATTTTCCAGGGCAATAACTTCGTAGGCGTCATGGCCTTCCAGATGCCGATCGAACGCCTCAATACCCTGATGCAGCCGGACGATTCTCTGCCTAAGGAAACCGAAATGCACCTGATCGGCACCGACCAGCTGCTGCGCAACAACCCACATGGCACTGATCTTGGCGTTATCCTGAAAACAAAACTGGAAACGCCTGATGCAGCGCTGGTGTTTAAAGGCGAGGAAGGCTTCACCACGTTTGAAGACGAGCTGGGATATGACGTGATTTCGGTTTACCGCCCCTATGAATTCCAGGGCGTGAAATACGGCATCACCATGCACTACCCCATGTCGTTTGTGACCGCACCCATTAAAAAATCGCTTGAGACCACCCTGCTGGTCGCTTTTGCGGCGGTGGCCGTCATTGCGTTCATTTCGCTGATGTTCTCCCGCACGCTGACGACGCCGATCACGGCGCTTCAGAAAGTGATGGCGGAACTGGCCGGTGGAAACAAATCGGTCGCCGTCCCCGGTGTCAACCGCGGCGATGAAATCGGCGATATGGCCAAAACGGTCGAAGTGTTCAAGGAAAACGCGATCCAGATCGACGCCATGAACGCATCTGCCGAACAGCAGAAACGTCAGGCCGAAGCGGACAAGAAGGTTGCCATGTTTAAACTGGCCGGCGACTTCGACAACCGCGTCGGCGGCGTTATTCGCTCGCTGACCTCGGCTGCGGAAAGCATGACCATGACCGCACAGACGATGAAAAATGCGTCTGACCAGACCGCGCAGATCAGCTCGATGGTGGCTGCCGGCGCAACGCAGGCGGACTCCAACGTTCAGACTGTCGCATCGGCTGCGGAAGAACTGGCTGCAAGCTCGTCCGAGATTGCACGCCAGATCGACTCCGTCGCCAAGAAGGCCAACCTTGCCGCAAACGACGCGCAGGCCACATCGGCTTCCGTTCAGGAACTGGTGACACTGGCTGAAAGCATTGGCGAGGTTATCGGCACGATTAAAGACATTGCGGATCAGACCAATCTCCTGGCCCTCAACGCCACGATCGAAGCCGCCCGCGCCGGCGAAGCCGGTAAAGGCTTTGCCGTCGTCGCTGACGAGGTCAAGAAACTGGCCAGCGAAACCAGCCAGAAGACCGAGGAGATCGACCAGCGTGTTTCCCGCATTCAGGAAGCCATCCGCCAGTCGGTGACGGCGATGCAGAAAATCATCGATAACGTGGCCCAGATCGACGCTGCCACGACGTCGGTTGCCGGCGCCGTGGAAGAACAGAACGCAGCGACCGCTGAAATCGGCCGCAACGTGACCGAAGCCTCCACGGGTACGCAGCAGGTGTCCAGCAGCATCGTCCAGGTTCAGCAGAATGCCGCCGAAACTGGCCAGTCTGCGAACATGGTGCTTTCTGCCGCCTCCGATCTGAAGGATCAGTCCGAACTTCTGCAAAAAGAAGTGACGAATTTCCTGAGCGAGATTCGCGCCTCTTAAACTTTTTTACAAAAAAAATGAAAAAAGATGCCCGCTACAATTTAGCGGGCATTTTATATACCCGAAAAATGGCTGAAATCCGCCATTTCTGGGCAAAAATTTTGCCTAAAATTGGATCCAAATTGCATTGAAAATTCAGCCCCCTTTTACGGGGGCGGAGGCATACTGAACTTAACGATACGAAATAAGCGCGAATGCGCCAAAGCAAACAGGGAAGATTAAAATGTTCAAACTCGCTCTCCTCACTCTGGTTTCCGCTACCACGCTGACGAACGGTGCCACCGCCGCATTCCAGGCCGCACAGACCGGCGCACTGCAAACCGCCAGCGTTTATATGGCCGCTGCCAAGGTGTTTGATAATGCCGGCGACACCCAGGCTTTCAACACCGCCAACGCCAACCTGTATGCCGCTGGCAACCAGCTGCAGGGCTGGAGCGATTACGCAACGTCCCAGTACGCCAACTAATCTGTTTCACGAGACGATTGATTTACACAGGCGTATGACATCCCTGAACATTTCTTCGGTCAGCCTGCCTGTATTCGTATTGTAGCGCGACGTATGGTACGTGTTCACCAGCTTCAGGCCGTTCGGCATCTCATGCACAGCCCCGTGCATGAACTTGTAAGCTGAAAGTTTCAGTCCAAAGGTCCGTAAGACACTGTTATGCGCGACCGTCCCCTGCACGAGAATGGCTTTAAGATTGGTCAGCGACGCGATCTCGTCGATCAGAAAACGCCGGCATGTATGCTCTTCCGCCGGCAGGGGTTTGTTTTCGGGCGGCACGCACCGCACAGCGTTGGTGATGCGGCAGTCGATCAGGGCAAAATCATCATGGCCGCTCGGATCGAACGTGCCCTTGGCAAAGCCAAATTCCTTCAGCATGGGATAAAGCAGGAAACCAGCCCAGTCGCCGGTGAACGGCCGTCCCGTGAAGTTCGCCCCTTTAAGACCGGGCGCCAGCCCTACGATCAGTAACCGGCAATCCTGCGGGCCGAAAGGCGGGACCGGCGCGTTGAATTTATCGGGGTATTTAAGCCGTGCCGCCTCCCTGAACGCGACAAGACGCGGGCAAAGGGGACAGTCATGCGGCGGGGGAACGAAGCGGGCCATGCGCCGTTATCGCCTCAACCCATTGATTTGTCTAGTCTGCCTACGAAAACGCTTGCATCGTGCACCCCCTTTCTTTAGAAAAGCCCTTAAATCTGACCATCAAAGGAAGCCCTATGGCCCGCGTTACCGTTGAAGATTGCATCCTCGAAATCCCGAACCGCTTTGAACTTGTCATGCTGGCAGCGCAGCGCGCCCGCAAAATCGGCACCGGCGCAGCGTTGACCCTCGACCGCGACAACGACAAGAACCCCGTCGTCGCCCTGCGCGAAATCGCTGAAAAGACCGTCAATCAGGACGAACTGAAGGAAGACCTGACCGGTTCTTACCAGAAAGTTCACCTGAACGAAGATGACGAGCCGAACCTGGCCGAACTGATGGACGCCGAAGAAAAGACCCTGGCCGACAATGCCCACCTGGGTATGGAAGGCGCCGATTCCTCCGATGATGACGAGGACGAAGAAGACGAAGGCGAAGCCGACGACCTCGAGACGCTGGCGGGCATCCCCGACGAAGCATAACGCTTTCTTAACATATTGAACTTAAAAGGGTCGGTGGGAGTTCTCCCCGGCCCTTTTGTTTTGCGCTATAGTATTTAGGACAATGCTTCAAACCACGCCCGACCCGCTTAAAACCGCAAGCCCCCCGCAAGGGGTCATCCCCACCGACGCCGCCGGGGCGCTGGAGGCGCGCGTGGCCGAATACCTGCCCGCAGCCGATATCGAAAAAATCAGGAAGGCCATCCAGTTCGCCAAGACAAAGCATGAAGGCCAGACCCGTTCATCCGGCGAGCCGTATTACACCCACCCGGTGGAGGTCGCCTACATCCTGGCCGAAATGCGCCTTGATACCGCGACGCTTCTGACCGCCATTCTGCATGATACGGTCGAAGATACAGAGGCCACGCTCGACGAACTCAAAAAAGAATTCAGCCCCGAAGTCGCGTCGCTCGTTGATGGCGTGTCCAAACTGACCAAGATCGAAAGCAAGACGGTCGAAGGAAAACAGGCTGAAAATTTCCGCAAGCTCGTGCTTGCCATGTCCGAAGATATCCGCGTGCTGCTGGTCAAGCTGGCCGATCGCCTGCACAACATGCGCACGCTGCATCACGTACCTAAAATAGACAAGCGCCAGCGCATCGCGGCGGAAACGATTGAAATCTACGCCCCGCTGGCGGAACGCATCGGCGTCCACGCCATCAAGGAAGAACTGGAAGACCTCGCCTTCGGCCACATGAAACCCGAAGCGCGCGAATCCATCACGGCACGCCTAAGTTTCTTGCGTTCTGAAAGCGGCAGCGTCGCTAATGACATCATCACTGGCGTACAGAAAATCCTGAAGGAAGCCGGTATCGAGGCTGAAATCACGGGCCGCGAAAAGACGCGTTATTCCATCTGGAAAAAGATGCAGCGCAAGAACGTCGCGTTCGAGCAGCTGTCCGACATCATGGCGTTCCGCATCGTCGTCAAGGACGTGGCTGAATGCTATCACGCGCTGGGCGTTATTCATTCCGCGTTTCCCACGGTCCCGGGACGATTTAAGGATTATATCTCCACCCCGAAGCCCAACGGCTACAAATCCATTCACACGACAGTTCTGGGTCCGCACAATCAGCGCATTGAAATCCAGATCCGCACAAAGGAAATGCATTCCGAAGCCGATCTGGGTGTTGCCGCCCACTGGGCTTATAAAAACGGACGCCCGCCCTCACCGGAGGAACTGAAAAAATTCCGCTGGCTGCGTGACCTTCTCGACATTCTCGACGCCGAGAAAAAGCCGGAAGATTTTCTTGAGAACACCAAGCTCGCCCTGTTCCAGGACATGGTGTATTGCTTCACGCCCAAGGGCGATCTGATCGAATTGCCCAACGGCGCGACACCGGTCGACTTTGCCTACGCCATTCACTCCAACGTAGGTGACCGCACGGTATCAGGAAAAATCAACGGCCGGATCGTGCCGCTGAACACCAAGCTCACCAACGGTGACCAGGTTGAAATTCAGACCCAGAAAAACCAGACGCCATCCGCAACCTGGGAACGCTTTGTCGTTACAGGCAAGGCAAAATCACATATTCGCCGCTTCATCCGCCAGACCCAGCGCGATCAGTACGTACAGCTGGGCCGCGCGATTTTGCAGAAAATATTCAAAACCGAAGGCTATGATTACACCGACAAGGCCGTGAATCCGGCCGTCGGTCACTTCAAGTCCGAGAACATAGACGATATTTTCGCCGGCATCGGTCAGGGCAACATCGTGGGACGCGACGTCTTTAAGATGCTGTTCCCAAGCCACCGCACGGAACCGTCACCGGCCAAGCGTATACCGGGACCGTCGGACAACTTCGAACGCGCGCGCAAGGACAACACCGCCCTTCCCATTAAGGGTCTTATTCCGGGCATGGCCGTGCACTACGCGCGTTGCTGCCACCCTCTGCCGGGTGACCGCATTGTCGGCATCGTCACCACGGGTAAGGGCGTGACCGTTCACACCATCGATTGCGAAACATTGGAGACATTTGCCGATACACCGGAACGCTGGCTCGACGTGCAATGGTCGGACGAAACCGATAAACCGGAGAACCATGTCGGCCGTCTGAACATCACCATCACAAACGCGCAAGGCTCGCTGGCAACGCTGTCCACCGTCATTTCCAAGAACGGTGGCAATATCACAAACCTGAAGATCACCAATCGTTCGACCGATTTCTGGGACATGTTCGTCGATGTCGGCGTCGGTGATACCCGTCACCTCAACGACGTCATCGCGGCCCTGCGCGCAACATCCTGCGTGATGTCCGTTGATCGCGCCCGCGGCCGATAATCTAAAAACCCCATACAAAAAAGGCGCCTTTTCAGGCGCCTTTTTTCAGATCCGCTGCTCCCGAAAGGCAGGGCGCCCCAGTTTGATCAGGGGCTGCGCCTGACGTTTCAGGCGCATGCGGATTTTTAAATCCGTCTCCCGCAGCGGGTGGGTCATATCGGGACCATGATCCAGAAAATATCTGTAATGCATCTGTCGCCTCCTTTGGTTTACAGGAACCTGTAATGTAGTCCTGCTACCGCCGTGCAGTACCGCAATGCGTGCAGACAAGCCATGCGTAAAGCACTGCAATAATTGCAGCGCAATAAAAAGGGCACCTTCACAGGTGCCCTAAATCTCTCTTCAACGCGTATGCGTATTAGCGGCCCAGCGGAACCAGCGCCATCGAATTGCGCGATAATGTACGCAAAACATGAATCTGCAATTCTTTAAACGAACGGCTGCGGCGATTGGTTTTAAGGCGCTTCATATTAAATCCTTCTCACAAGACGGTACTGAATGATCTCTCTATGATTTCAGCATAGCGGCGCGGTATCTAATAACCGGTTAACAAGCTATGCGTATAACGCATACCTCCCCCGAGAAAGTGACGTGTTTGACGCCTGCAAGGAATAGCGCCATAGTCCCCCCATGTTCAGACGGCGGCAAAAGCCAAAATTAATGTTTCGTATCAGAAACTTGCTGTGGCCCAGCATGCCGCCAAAACGCATCCTCCGCTATTGCACGTTACGCATCGTCCGCCTGGCTCATATGCCTGAACCACTGGCCCGGGCGATTGCCTGCGGCCTGACCGTATCGTTCTTTCCCCTGTTCGGCGTGCACGCGCTGATGGGGGTGGCGCTGGGCTTTCTGATCCGGGCCAATCCGATCATCGCGGGCGCATCCACCTTGCTGGTCCCGCCCGTTATCCTGCCGCTTGTCTTCTCGCTCGATTTTATAGTGGGCCGCAAAATCCTGCGCTTTTTTGGCTTTTACGTGCAGGGCAGTGAAACTGCCTTCATGGACCACACCCATCGCGGGTTTGAACTGGTAAAGGATGCAGACAGGTTCCTGCCCCATTTCAATGAACTATATCTGCCAGCGCTGGTGGGCGCTTTGATGTTTATGATTCTGGTCTGGCCCGCCAGCTATATGGGTGCGCATAAACTGATCAAGGTGATTGAACGCCGCCACAATCTTCACAAGGCAAACCGTACAAGGCTGCGGGCGGAAAAGGAGCAGTCATGATTATCGGCATCGGTGAAGATACCTGCGATATCAACCGGCTGGCCAAAGTGCTCGCGGGACACGGCGATCGTTTTCTCAAGCGTGCCTTTACGCCCGAAGAACAGGCCAAGGCAGCGCGCCGCAAGGGCGCGAATGAACCGGCTTCCACCCTGGCCAAGCGTTTCGCCGCCAAGGAGGCCTGCGCCAAGGCGCTTGGCACGGGGTTTAACCAGGGCGTTTTCATGAAGGATATCGGTGTCGTAAACCTGCCATCCGGCGCCCCGACCCTGGCCCTGACGGGCGGCGCCAAAAAGCGCCTAGACGCGCTGACCCCGCCCGGCATGCAGGCCCGTATTCATATAACGCTCGGTGATGAATTCCCTTATGCAAAGGCCCATGTCATTATCGAAGCAATCGACATAAGATAGGCTTCATGCAAGACGATACCACGCCGCCGACCCCCGCCACCGATACTGCTGAAACCCAGCAGGATAAGGCCGTTTTCACCCGCTCCGCGGAAAGCGAATGGATGGAACTGCTGAGCACCGCCTTCTGGGCGATCATGGTGGCGCTGGTCATCCGCACCTTCCTGTTCGAACCCTTCAATATCCCGTCTGGGTCGATGAAGCCAAACCTGCTGGTGGGCGACTACCTGTTCGTGTCCAAATATTCATATGGCTATTCACGCTATTCCCTGCCCTTCGGTCTGCCGCTGATTCCCGGCGAACGCGTCATGCGTCACGACCCGGTTCAGGGCGATGTCGCTGTCTTCAAATTGCCCAGCGACACGCGCACCGACTATATCAAGCGCGTCATCGGCATGCCGGGCGACCGCATTCAGATGCGGGGCGGACGTCTTTATATCAATGGCAATCGCGTCCCGCGCGAAGCCATGGGCGTGGTCATGGACGAACGCGGCGATGGCAGCCAGGTGCGCATGAACGTCTATAAGGAAACCCTGCCCGACGGCGTGACCCACACGATTTACGAGGAAAGCGACAACGGCCCCCTCGACAATACGGCCGAATACCTGGTGCCGGCAGATCATTATTTCATGATGGGTGATAACCGCGATAACAGCCAGGACAGCCGCGTGACAGAACTGGTCGGCCCCGTCCCCATGCGCAACTTCGTCGGGCGCGCGGAACGCATATTCTTCTCGACCAATGGCCGTGCCCATTTCTGGGAAGTGTGGAAATGGCCTGTAACCGTGCGTTACGGCCGCCTGCTTAAGGGTGTGGAATGACCGCGCCGCGCAGCGCCCTCGAACAACGTCTGGGCTATGACTTCAAGGACACAGCGCTGCTGAAAGTGGCGCTGACCCATGCCAGCGCCGGCGGCGCAGACTACGAACGTCTGGAGTTTCTGGGCGACCGCGTGCTGGGACTGGTTGTGGCTGAAATTCTCTACACCCTCTATCCGCACGAGTCCGAAGGCGACCTCTCCAAACGCCATACGGCACTGGTCCGCGCCGAAACCCTGGCGGCACTGGGCCGCACGCTCGACATCGCAGGCAGCATGGTGCTCTCGAACGCCGAAAAGGCCGCCGGCGGAGCCGAGAACGAGAATATCCTGTCCGATATCGTCGAAGCGGTGATCGGTGCCGTTTTTCTGGATGGCGGCTGGGACGCGGCTCGAAAAATGCTCAAACCTATGCTGGATGACCTGATCGTGACAATGGGCAGCGTTCCGCGCGACGCCAAGACGGCGTTGCAGGAACATACGCAGGCCCGCAATCTCGGCCTGCCCGAATACACCCTTGTTTCACGCACGGGCCCCGACCACGCCCCCGAGTTCACCGTCACAGTCCGTGTCGGGACACAGAGCGCAACCGCGACCGGTCCGTCCAAACGCGCGGCGGAGAAGTCGGCCGCCGCACTCCTGCTTGATATCGTGGAAAAAAAGAAATGAACGACAACACGCAGAAAACACGGTGCGGTTTTGTGGCCCTGATTGGCGCCCCCAACGCGGGCAAATCCTGCCTGCTTAACGCCCTGATCGGCGGCAAGGTGTCGATTGTCAGTCCCAAGGTCCAGACCACCCGCACCCGCATTACGGGCATCGTCACCGAAAAAGACGCGCAGATCGTTTTCATCGATACG
>CALBME010000120.1 GCA_937896295.1 uncultured Micavibrio sp.
ACGCGATCACGTCGCGCAGGGGCGGCAGGTCCAGGATACGTTGGTTGGAATCATCACTCATTGAACGGGTGCGCGCTGTCTGTCGTGGTGCTTGAAAAGCATAATGACCAGCTGCCGGACATCAAATGCGGCGTTCAATATAGGCACCGGCGATCAGGTCGCGCAGATACCGTTTCTGCAGCATGTCCAGACGCTGCAGCCCGATTTTGCGTTCGATCGCGGCGTCGTTGGCCATGTCGCCCTGCGGGTCGTCACGTCCGCACACCATCGAAATGACGGTGCTGTTCGCGCCGTACTGGGGCGGCAGGGCACGGCCGATGTCGAAATTGCCCATAGCGGCCTTTTCTTCATCGGTCAGCTCGTTGATCGCCACTTTACGTTCGTTCAGCTTGAACCGGCGGTCCGATGCCGCCTTTTTGGTGATGTCCATGCAACCCGACAGGTCCTTGGCGATGGCCTCTGCCTCGGTACGGGCATCGGCGTCGCGCTGGCCGGTATTGTCGATCACAAGTTCCCGGATGGTCAGCACGGCATCATCGGGTGATACAGCGGTCTGCGAACGCTTGTCGCGCAGATACATCAGGTAATAACCGTCTTCACCGCGCACCGGGTCGGAAACCTGGTCCTTTTGCAGCGAAGCAAGCGCGGCGTCCAGCGATGATTCCAGCTGCCCCTCGCGCACCCAGCCGATCATGCCCCCCTGCGCGGCTGATGCCGACTGGCTGTTTTCGCGGGCGATCTGCGGGAACGGTTTGCCGGAACGGATCTGCTGCGCCAGTGTCTGGGCCAGCGTGCGCACCTTGGCGTCATCTTCGTTGCCGGCGACGGGAAGGAAGATTTCGGCGGCATAATATTCGGTCTTGCCTGCCGACTCGCTGATCTTCGCGCGTTCGGCCGCAATTTCGGAATCACCCACCACGACGCGCGGGCGCAACACCTGCTGAATGACCTTGCCCCAGCCGATCTGCGATTTGACCTGGCGTTCGATCGACGACATGCGCACGCCCTGACGGCCCAGCATGTCGCGGAACTGCGCCTCGCTCATCTTGTTGCCTTCGGCGATCTTGGCAATTCCGTTTTTAACCTCGGCATCCGTGACCGAAATGCGCTGGCGCTTGGCCTCCTGCAGCTGGACGGTTTCCGCGATCAGGCCTTCGAGCACGGGTTTCTGCACGCGGGCGATCATCTCCGATGACGCCGGCTTGCCCGATGATTTGAGCAGCATCTCCGCCCGGTCGCGCAGGTCCGTGGTGGTGATGATGTCCTGGTTGACGACGGCGGCAATACCTTCTGCGCGCGCGTAAGGCGCGCTCATGATCAGGGCGGCAATCATAACCATGGCAAAACGCATGAAGGTCTCTTTCCTTGAAAATCCTATGGAAGAATGGTGTGCCGGCGGCAAAAAAGCAAGTCCTGCCAAA
>CALBME010000121.1 GCA_937896295.1 uncultured Micavibrio sp.
GCCGGTTCGCACGGTCCATGCGCGCGCCTCTTTCGGGCCGACGGTGAAATAGGTCTGAAGCCCCAGCATGGTGTGGCCGGCGCGGATGATTTTATCAAGCCCCGCTTCGGACAGGCCGACGCTTTCAAGGAATTCCTTTTTCTCGGCTGCATCCGACATCTGCGCGATTTCGGATTCTATCTGGGCGCAGATGACAACGGCGACGGTGCCTTCGGCCTTGGCGCGCGCCTCGACCTTTTTGGTCCATTCGTTGCCATTGGCTGCGTCGGCCTCCTTGACGTTGGCGATATAAAGCTGCGGCTTGGAGGTGATGAGCTGCAGCAATTTGACCAGGTGTTTCTGGCTGTCGTCGATTTTGACGGTGCGGGCGGGTTTGCCCGCCTCAAGCGCGGCCTTGATCGGGGTGATAATTTCCATCATCTCGATCGCGTTCTTGTCGCCGCCCTTGGCCTTCTTGGCAAGGTTGTTGGCCTGTTTTTCAAGGGATTCCAGATCGGCCAGCATCAGTTCGGTTTCGATGACGTCGGCGTCGCGGATCGGATCGGTCGAGCCTTCGACGTGCACGATGTCGGCATCCTCAAAACAGCGCAGGACGTGCAGGATCGCATCGGTTTCGCGGATGTTGGCAAGGAACTGGTTGCCAAGGCCCTGCCCCTGCGATGCGCCCTTGACCAGACCAGCGATGTCGACGAATTCCAGCTGGCTGGGCACGATTTTCTGCGAGCCACCCAGTTCGGCCAGTTTGTCGAGGCGCGGGTCCGGCACGGCCACCCGGCCGACGTTCGGTTCGATCGTGCAGAAAGGAAAGTTTGCGGCCTGCGCCGCCGCCGTCGCGGTGAGCGCGTTGAACAGCGTCGATTTACCAACGTTGGGAAGACCCACGATACCGCAATTGAAACCCATAGTTATTCCTTACCTTTGCTCTTCTGAAATTCTTGTCATGAAATCGTCGCTGTGTCCGTCCAGCAATACATCCATATGGCGTGAAATGGCCGCCATGGTCAGGTCGGTGACATGCGCCTCGCTACTGGCGAAGTCGGACAGGACATAGCCCGATACGCGCGCCTTGTCACCGGGGTGGCCTATTCCGATGCGAACGCGGTGGTAGTTCTGGTCGCCGAGATCGGCGTCGATGCTTTTCAGCCCGTTATGCCCGGCGGCGCCGCCACCCGTCTTCACGCGGATCTTGCCGGGTGGCAAATCTAGTTCGTCGTGCATGACAATGATGCGCGCAGGCGCGATTTTATAAAAGCGCGCGGCATCGGCCACGGCCTGACCAGATTTGTTCATGTAGGTCTGCGGTTTCATCAGCATGACGCGCTGCCCGTCAATCGTGCCGTCCGCGATCTGGGCGGAAAACTTGGTGCGCCACGGGCCAAACTTGTGATCGTCCGCGATGCGGTCGACCGCCATGAAGCCGATGTTGTGACGGTTGTTTTCGTACTGGCGTCCGGGATTGCCAAGCCCCACGACCAGCCACGAAAAGGACGCGCCGCCTGAGGACGTTTTCTTTCCAAGGGCGGCGCGTAATTTGTCGAACATATAAGACCTTCCGGACGGAAGAGATTACTTCTTCGCGTCTTTCTTGTCGTCTTTGGGAGCATCTTCCGGTTTGGAAGCTTCCGTGGCCGGAACTTCCGAAGCGGTCGGGGCTGCGGTGTCGATGACTTCTTCTTCGCGCGGCGCGGCAAGCGTCGCAATCGTGAAGGCTTCGGCATCCTGAACAGCGGGTTTCACGCCGTTCGGCAGCTTGACGTCAGCCAGTTTGAACGAATGGCCGATTTCCTGACCGGCGATGTCGATGACGATTTCATCGGGGATCGCGTTGGCCGGGCACATCAGGGGCACTTCGTGGTTGACGACGGTCAGGGTCGCGCCGGCTTTCAGGCCGGGGCAGTTGTCGTGACCGGTGAAGTGAACAGGGACTTCGACGCGGATGACCGTTTTTTCTGTCACGCGCAGGAAGTCGGCGTGCAGAATACGATCGGTAACCGGGTCCAGCTGCAGATCGCGGGCGATGACCAGGTGCTTCGCACCATCAACCGACATGTCGCACAGGGCCGTGAAAATGTGGCCTTTGTGGTATTCGGTGGTCAGCGGCTTGGAATCAAGGCTGATCAGAACGGGTTCTTTGTTATCGCCGTAGATGACGGCGGGAATTTTATTTTCGCGGCGAACAGCGCGGGCGGTCCCCTTGCCTGACCCCTCGCGTTTGTCAGCCGTCATTTGGATGTGTGATTTAGCCATAGTGACGTTCCTTACAAACAAGTGGTTAACCGGACCTCCAGGGGTGTCCGGGAATGAGGGCGGTTTTACGCATCAAGCGACTGAAAAGCAAGGAAAAACCTGCAAAAAACGGCCCATGTGGGCCGCTTTTTACAAATAGGGCGCAATAACAACCACTTATGAAGCGGTTATTTAAAAAGATCGGAGACCGATTTCTCGTCGCTGATGCGTTTGATCGCCTCGCCCAGCAGGTCGGCCACGCTCAGCTGCTCGATGCAGTCGGCGATGCGCACGGACTCGGTCGCGGCGATGGAATCCGAAATGATGATCTTCTTGATCGGACTGGCCGAAATACGGGCGACCGCGCCGCCGGACAGGACGCCGTGCACGACATAGGCGAAAATATCATTCGCGCCCTGTTCTTTCAGCGCGACGGCGGCATTGCACAGCGTACCGGCGGAATCGACGATATCGTCGACCATGATGCAGTTCTTGCCCTTGACCTCACCGATGACGTTCATGACTTCGGATACGCCGGCCTGCGGGCGGCGCTTGTCGATGATGGCAAGGTCGCAGCCCAGTTTCTTGGCGAAGGCGCGCGCGCGCACGACGCCGCCGACATCGGGCGAGACGATGCACAGGTCTTCCGCCTTGCCGCGTTTTTCCATGTTGGGCAAAAACACCGGGCCGATGATCAGGTTATCGAGGGGAATGTCGAAGAAACCCTGAATCTGGCCGGCATGCAATTCCATCGTCAGGACGCGGTCGGCGCCGGCCTGTGTAATCAGGTTGGCGACCAGCTTGGCCGAAATCGGCGTGCGCGGGCCCGTCTTGCGGTCCTGACGCGCATAACCGAAATACGGAATGACCGCGGTGATGCGGCGGGCGGAACCGCGGCGGCACGCGTCAATCGTGACCAGCAGTTCCATGAGGTTGTCGTTGGCGGGATAGGATGTCGACTGGATGACGAAGACATCTTCGCCGCGGATGTTTTCCTGCAGTTCGACGAACACTTCCATGTCGGCAAAGCGGCGGATGGATGCCTGTGCCAGGGATGCGCCCAGATATTTTGCGATCGCCTCGCCCAGGGGTCTGTTGGAATTACAGCAGATCAGTTTCATGCGCGCTCTTACGGTCCCGGTGGTGAAGTCGGGGGCATCATAACCGCCAAGCGCCTGAAATCAAGCGCGTTTTAGGGAAATGACGGAGATCTGCCGTCCCGGCGTGGGTTCCCCGTGCCGGGTGGCGCGGCGGTGGCTGAAATATCCGCTGTTTTCCGGACAGGTGTCGATGTCCATGAGGTCAACCGCCGCCACCCCTGCCCGTTTCAGGCGAAAGGCGCAGTAGCCGGGCAAATCGAACATCCATTTATCCGCCTGCGCAGACGGCGTGAAAAAGGCGACCGCGCTTTCATCGTCTGCGACGAAGGGTTTTTCAAATCCGTGGCTGACCTCGTAACTGGCGCGCGCGATCGCGGGGCCGATGGCGGCACGGATGTTGCGTGCGCCCATGGTCCTCATCGCATCAAGCGTGGACTCCAGAACGCCTTTGACGGCGCCGCCCCATCCGGCATGCGCCGCGCCGATGATGCCATCGCCTTCGAACAACACGGGCACGCAGTCCGCCGAAAGCACGCCCAGCGCAAGACCTGGCCTGTCGGTCACAAGCGCGTCGGCCTCGGCACCGGCGTCGCCTTCTGAAGTGATGGTGACGCAATTGGCGCTATGTACCTGTTTGAGAATGATGAGTTTGTCTGGCACCACGTTCATGGCGCTGGCCACGCGCGCGCGGTTTTCGGCAACGCGCTCCGGGTCGTCGCCCACCAGCATACCAATATTGAGCGATGAAAAACGACCCGTGCTGACCCCGCCGTCACAGCCGAAAAAGCCGTGCGTGCCGGTGAGGATGCGCGATGTGACGAAGGGCGGCTTAGTAGACGGAGACAGCATCGTTTCTCGGATTCATGGGAAGGATCACGCCCCCATCATCCTGAAAACGACGATATTGTCCATTGGGGTAAATGCTGTAGGCGCCCGGAAAATTGACCGACTGGAAGATGCCGCGGAACAGGCCCTCCCATTTGGCGAAATGACGGTTCATGGATTCGCAGGTCATGAAAATGCGCTTGCCGTCATACTGGGCGGCGATGGCGATGGCATGCATCGGCACGTTGGTGCCCATCCACGATTTGTTGAAGTCCAGCTGCGCCATCACGGCGCCGGCGGGGCCGATGGCATTGGTGGTGCCGTAGCTGCTGACATACACATTGCTTGTGTCGTTGCGGTTATAAAATTCCTGTGCGAATGCGGCCTGGTTGTACACGCTGGCCGATACATTCAGGCCCATGGCGGGCGGTGTTTCGCGGTAGCGGCCATCCTCGTTCACGAACAGGCGGCACGCCGCATGGTCCGCGCCCTGCGGCGCTACGACATGAAGGCGCAGATTGGGCTGGAAACTGCCCTGGCGCATCCAGTTATCGGGAAACGTCACCTGCATCTTATAGGCGGGGTCCTGCCAGACGAACACTTCGGCGCGCGCCAGAGTCGGAGTCAGGGCGAGCACGCCTGCGAGGGTAAGGATCAGGTTTTTCATGACGTTATGGTTATAGGTGGGACAGGCACTCACGGCAAGTATCGCAAGCCATGCTTAAGGAAACGTTTATAAGTGCCTATAAGTTCACGCTTTAGCGGCTCTTTTTATGGCCGCATGCCCATCTGTCCTGAAAAAAGCCGGCGTCTGTACGCCTTAACCGCGCCAGAAGCCCATGGCACTGAACACATCGTTCAGGATGGGTTGGGCGATGGCGTTGGCCCGCTCGGCGCCGTCGGCCAGAATGCGGTCGATTTCAGCCGGCTCGGACAGCAATTCGTTCAGACGGTTCGTGATGGGTGACAGCGATGCGACCGCCACTTCCGCCAGCGCCGTTTTGAAAGGGGAAAACTGACCGCCGCCGAAACGTTTCATCACCGCATCCGCGCTTTCGCCGGACAGGGCGGCGTAGATGCTGATCAGGTTTTCGACTTCGGGCCGGCCCTTCGCCTCTTCCGGTGTCGCCGGGAACGGCAGCATGTCGGATTTGGCCTTCTTGATTTTCTTCGCAATCGTATCGGCGTCGTCGGTCAGGTTGATGCGGCTGTTGTCGGAGGGATCCGACTTGCTCATCTTCTTGGTGCCGTCGGCCAGCGACATGACACGCGTCGCACCCTTCACCAGCACCGTTTCGGGTTCCGGGAAGAAGTCCGCCTTATAACGGTGGTTGAAGGTGCGCGCGATTTCACGGGTCAGTTCCAGATGCTGGCTCTGGTCGTCGCCCACGGGCACATGCGTCGCTTTATACGTCAGGATGTCGGCAGCCATCAGCACGGGATAGGCGTAAAGGCCAAGCCCCACCTTCTCGCGGTTTTCGCCGCCCTTGTCCTTGAACTGGGTCATGCGGTCCAGCTTGCCGACCTGCGTCATGGTGGACAGAAGCCAGTTGAGCTGCGCATGCGCGGTCACCGCCGATTGCGGGAAAAGGATCGACCGTTTGGGGTCGATGCCAGCTGCCAGGTAGGCGGCGGCAATCTCGCGCGTGGATTTTGTCAGCTGGGCCGGATCATACGGCATCGTGATCGCGTGCAGGTCCACCACGCAATAGAGGCATTCGTAATCCTCGTCCTGCATTTTCACCCAGTTTTTGAGCGCCCCCAGATAATTGCCGAGGTGCAGATTATTGGTGGGCTGCATGCCCGAAAGGATACGCTTTTTCATGTCTTAAACAGTCTTGCTTGGTGATTTTTTAAAGTACGACTTGATCTCGGCCAGCGTCATGGCGCCGGTGGCGAAGATCACCGCCAGATAGACAAGGCCGCCGCCGCCCACAAGGGCGCCCAGCGATGCAAGGCGGGGAAGGCCGCCGGCTGAAAAATTGTCGTGCAGGACATAGCCGACAGCATACACGAAAACGCCCATCAAAGTCGAGGCCGCAAGAATGCGCGGCATGACGCGGCGGAAACGCGCATCGAAATGCAGATGCTTGCGCCGGCGCAAGATCGCCCACATCAGACCCAGTTGTACCCAGCCCGCAAGGCCGGTGGCGGTGGCGATGCCGGCGACGCCGAAATCAAAGGCGAAGACAAGCGTCAGCGCGACGATGATGTTAAAGGCCACGGAAATACCGGCGACGACAACAGGTGTCGTGGTGTCCTGCCGCGCATAGCAGGCAGTGGCCAGCACCTTGCCCGCGACATAGGCCGGCAGGCCGATGGAATACCCCGCCAGCACCTGCGCGGTGATGACGGCGTCCGCCATGGTGAAGGCGCCCTTTTCAGATGAGAACAGCGCCGCGATGATGGGATAGGACGCCAGCGCCAGCGCCAGCGCCGCGGGCAGCGCCAGCAGGAAGCTGGCCTCGAGGCCGCGGTTGAACAGGTTTTCGGTTTCTTCCTTGTTGTCGGTGGCGACCGCCTTGGACAACATGGGCAAAAGCGCCGCGCCGATGGCGATCCCCACCGTGCCGAGCGGCAGCTGGTTGAGGCGGTCGGCATAATATAAGTGGCTGATCGCGCCGGTGGGCAGGAAAGACCCGATGACCACGTCCGCGAACAGATTGATCTGCACCACACCCGCGCCGATGATGCCCGGCACCATCAGGCGGAAGAGCTGGCGGATATGCGGGGTGAGTTTGGGCATCGCGGGTTTGAGAATGATGCCGGCGCGGTAGGCGCAGACCCAGACGAAGACCAGTTGCACGACACCGGCAGCGGTAACGCCCCAGGCTAACGCGTGCCCGGCGGTGGGGAACAGGAACTGCGTCAGCAGCAGGCACACGACCATTGTCATGTTGAAAAAGATGGGCGCGGCGGCGAAGGGCGCGAAGCGGTCATGCGCGTTGAGCACGCCGCCGATCAGCGCCGTCACCGACATCAGTAATAGATAGGGAAAAGTGATGCGCGAAAACAGCACTGCCAGTTCATAGCGCGTGGTGCCTTCCCCGAAACCGGGGGCCAGCGCCCACATGACCAGCGGCATGGCGATCATCGCCACGATGGTGAACGGGATCAGAATGCCCGCCATCACGCCCATCGCCCCTTGCGCGAATTTGCGCGACGCTTCCAGCCCCTCGACCTGCGAGACCTTGGAATAAAGCGGGACGAACGACACGGTGAACGCACCTTCCGCCGTAACGCGGCGGAAAAAATTGGGCAGTTTCAGCGCGACGAAAAACGCATCGGCGACGGGGCCTGCCCCCAGGATACGGGCGGTCAGCAGGTCGCGGACGAAACCCGCAACGCGGCTGGCGAGGGTCAGCCCCCCTACGGTCACCATGGCCTTGATAAGCTTCATTGTGGAAAAATCCCGAAACTGTTGTCGATTGGTTGCGTTTTTGGTTTAAGGTGCGTTGATCAAGAGCATCATGAGCATTCAAAGCACCACGTCAACGGCCTACGACCTGTCTTCCGAAGATAATCCGGAAAAAGACTGGTTCGGCGTGCGCCGCGTAAAACCGGCTGAAAAGACCGGTCTTGTCCTCGATGTCTTTCATTCGGTCGCGCGCAAATACGACCTGATGAACGACCTGATGTCGGGCGGCGTCCACCGCGCGTGGAAAAACCGCCTGATCCGCATGATCCGCCCCCGGGCGGACTGGAAATTCCTCGACGTGGCCGGCGGCACGGGCGACATTGCCTTCCGCCTGCATGACGCGACCGGGGGGCAGGCGCCCATCACGGTGTGCGACATCAATGCGTCGATGCTCAAGGTCGGCGAGTCGCGGGCGATCGACCGCGGCATCCTGCACAATCTCGACTGGGTCGAAGGCAACGCCGAAAAGCTGCCCTTCCCCGACAATTCCTTCGACGTCTATACAATCGCCTTCGGTCTGCGCAACGTGACGCATATCGACCGCGCCCTGAAGGAAGCCTGCCGCGTGCTTAAACCTGGCGGGCGTTTCTTCTGCCTGGAATTCAGCCATGTCGACAACCCGGCCATTGCGCGGGCGTATGATTTCTATTCGGAAAAGATCATTCCCAGGATCGGCAAAAAGGTCGCCAACGACGCCGATTCCTATCAATACCTGATCGAATCCATCCGCAAATTCCCCCGCCGCAACGTGCTGGCCAAGCGCCTGGTCGCCGCCGGTTTCCGGGGCGCGCGCGTTACGCCCCTGTCTTTCGGCATGGTCGCGGTCCACGAAGCGCGGAAATGAAATATAGTTGCGCTTTTGGTTTTCCCAACTTATTGATATCAAAACACAAATAATTCAGCCAAGTATTCTGTAAATTTGCATCCACCCACGAACAGGTCTATATCACCGCTTATAAGCATCGTTCTTAAAGGAAGGTCACCATGCTTCGCATTACGCTTCTTACCGCTGTTTCCGTCCTGGCCGTTTCGGCCGCGCACGCGGAAACCTTTGCCGTCCTGTCATCGGACAATAATTCGCAGTCGCGCCTCCAGGCTGCGATGAGCTCGATCAAATCATGGTTCGGCGCCGACTCGGCCATTCAGGTCCAGCCGATCGACACCGCTTCGGGCGACGACATGCTGCAGGCCCCGACCCCGGTGGTGGGTGATGCGGCCAACGCCGCCGCTGCCGCCGCGATCGAACCCGCCGCAGGCGATGACGACATGATTCAGGTCCCGCCGCCGTATATCGGCGCCGATGCGCTGGCCAATAATGACGGCGCGGCCGATGCCAACGCCATCACCCCCGCCGCCGGCGAAACGCCGGACGCCGCCGCGGCCGTGACGGGCGCAACCGCGCCTGCCGCCAACACATCCATGAGCACGCCGGGCAAGCCCGCGTCGCCGACCACCTGCGCCGACCCGGTTGAGGGCGCTGCCTGCGAAGTGCCTGCGGCCGAAGGCACCGCCCCGGTGGATACGACCCTGCCGCGCGGCCCTGAGACCGTCCCGGCCGAACAACCGGCCAGCCCGGCCCAGCCGCTGCCGACGACGCAGCCCGCTGCCGGCGGCGAGACGCCCGCCCCTGCCACGGCCCCGGCCCAGCAATAAGCGCACGCTACAATCTTCTAAGTCGAAAAAGCCCGGTGGAAACACCGGGCTTTTTTTATCAGGACATACGCGCCTTCAGCACATGCAGGACGCAGGGATTTTCTTTTTCCCGCACGCTCTGTACCACGTCGAACCCGGCGGAACGCGCAGCGGACAGGAATGTCGGCTCATCAAACTTGAACGCATTGTGGAAGTACAGACGCTGACCCTTTTTCAGCGCGAAGGACTCATCACCGATGGAGAACGCCATGTCTTTCTCCGGCACGAAGCACAACGCACAGGCTTGTGTGTTATCAAAATAATCGACTTCCATGCGGAAACCTTCCGGATCAAAACCAGAAGTCACAGGCGTATCTCTCTGAATACGATAAAGAAGGCGCATATAGTGGTCTGTTATAGTCTCATAAGCACGCGCCAGAGATGCCGGGTCCTGATTGGTATCCTGCGTAACCATCAGCCAGTTTTCTTTTGAATTAAAATGCGACTGTAACCGCTGAAAATACGAGGTGAGCAGTTTGGACGGCAAGCCCGGCACACGCGGATCGATGGTCATGTTGCACAGGGTCAGACCAAAAATGGCCGCCACCTCCCGGTTCGTGCGGTCCCCATAAAAGAACCGGTCCTGTATGAAGTCACGCTCAAGCGATCCGGATTCCATAGGCAGGCCTGCGGCCAGCACTTCATTTCTCGCCATTGTCAGCGTATCGCGGGAAACATCCACACCGACATATTCCCGAACATTCGGTGCATAGGCGTGAACGAACGGCATGACCTTGTCGCGGATCGCCTCTTCCGATCCCGGCCCCAGGTCGATCATGCGCAGGCTCTGTGAAAAAACATCTTTCAGGCGGGGTACGGCATGGCGAATGATGCTTTTTTCTTTCAAAAACACATAGTAATCACTGCCGCGCTTCGCCGCTTCAATGACATGTTTCCATGCATCGGCACCACACGCTTTATCCCCCTCAAACTGCGGGTTTGAATATAGCCATTTACTCAAATGCCCGGCGCGGTGGCCCGCAAAAAAATCCACTACATCATGCGCAAAATCAGATGTATTTGTTTTTGTATTCTTTAATAAAACGGCACTGCTCATAGACTTTATCCTCCCTTCACATCTCGAGCTTGCGCCCACATCGATTCAAAATCTTTTCTGTAGAAGGCGGTAATTTGCGGATGCCCTATAATAAAAGCTTGAAAATCATTGTTCTCAAAACTGAGGATTGCTGTTTTTTGCGCATAAACAAAAAATGATATCGCACCGAAAGATTTTTCAGGAAGCCAGCGATATACCGCATAGTCTGATGCTGAAAGGTGAAAATCATTTTCTTTCACAAGGATGCGAAACTGTTTGGGCTTATTTTTTTTCATCTCTGAAAAATATTTATCATTAACGGTACCAGCGCCCCATTTATCGAATTCTCTTTCATCGACATTGCTGACACATACATCCAGCGATGCAATTTTTGCCTCTGCCAGAATATCTTCACGAAATGCTGCGAAGCCTTCCCGACCCTGCAATGTCAGAACGCGGCTTTGGCGCGGCCTGACGCCGCCGTCATTGAGGAATTCCACGCCGCCGTTTTCCAGCGCGGTGACAATCGCGTTCAAAACCTCGACCGAGCCGTTGGAGCGGCCGGTTTCGATGGCGGAGATGGTGGTTTTGACCACGCCGACGCGCCTGCCGAGGTCTTCGGCGCTCCAGTCGAGCATGGCGCGG
>CALBME010000122.1 GCA_937896295.1 uncultured Micavibrio sp.
TTTCCGGCACCTCGCTCAACGGGAACACGACAAGTTTGCGGTTGGTGCCGATGACCGCGACATGGTCGTGGTTCGGCTGTACCGGCCATGTGACGACGGCGGCGTGGCCATCATCGACATTCAGGATGATCTTGCCGTTCTTGGTCTGCGCGACGGTATCGGCAGCCTTGACGATAAAGCCGCGGCCATCGTCGCTGGCGATCAGATAGCGGTCGGCCTCGTTATAAATATAGATCGACAGGATGTCGTCGCTGGGCGGCATGTCGATCATCAGGCGCACCGGTTCGCCGTAACCGCGGCCCGAAGGCAGCTTGTCCGCGCCCAGTGTGTAGGAACGCCCGTTGGATGCGAAAATCAGGATCTTGTCGGTCGTCTGGCACGGAATGACGAAACGGTTTTCATCGCCTTCCTTGTGCTTGAAGTCCGCCGGGTTGAGGTCATGGCCCTTCATCGCGCGGATCCAGCCCTGCTGCGAACAGACCAGTGTGATGGGTTCTTTTTCGATGAACTGTTCTTCGCTGACCACCTGGATCTGCGAAGGCTTGCCGATCTTGGTGCGGCGCGCGCCCAGTGCCGTGTCCTTGCCGAACTGTTTGCCCAGCGCCTGAATCTGTTTCTTGATATGCGTCCACTGACGGCGCTCGGACCCCAGCAGGGTTTCCAGCTCGCTCTTTTCCTCGAGCAGCGCCTTGTTCTCGGTGCGGATTTCCATTTCCTCAAGCTTGCGCAGGGACCGCAGGCGCATATTCAGGATGGCGTCGGCCTGATTGTCGGTGAGCTTGAAGGTCTTGATCAGTTTTTCCTTCGGCTCGTCCTCGGTCCTGATGATGTGGATCACGCGGTCGAGGTCCAGATAGGCGATCAGGTAACCGGCCAGAATTTCAAGGCGGCGCTCGACGATGCCAAGACGGTTCTTGGACCGGCGGACCAGAACATCCTGACGGTGGTTGAGGAAGGATTGCAGGACTTCCTTGATGTTCAGGACGCGCGGCGTGCGGCCGCCTTCCAGAACGTTCATGTTCAGACCGAAACGGATTTCAAGATCGCTGGAACGGAACAGCTGTTCCATCAGCAGGGCGGCCTCGATGTTGCGCGATTTCGGAATCAGTACCAGGCGCACGTCTTCGGCGGACTCATCGCGCACGTCGTCCAGCGTGGTGATTTTTTTATTGGTAATCAGGTTGGCGATATCCTCGACCAGCTTGGCCTTTTGCACCTGATACGGAATCTGCGTGATGACGATCTGCCATGCGCCGCCTTTGAGTTCCTCTGTCTCCCACTTCGCGCGCAGGCGGAAAGAACCGCGGCCCTTGGTATAGGCTTCGACGATGGCCGATTTTTCCTCGACCAGAATGCCGCCGGTGGGAAAGTCGGGGCCCGGAATCATTTTGACGATATCGGCGATCGACGGATCGCCATCGATCATGGCTTCCATCGCCTCGCACAGTTCGGCGACGTTGTGGGGCGGGATGTTGGTGGCCATGCCGACCGCGATACCGCTCGATCCGTTGGCCAGCAGGTTGGGAAAACCGGCAGGCATGACGACGGGTTCGGACTGTTCGCCGTCATAGGTCGGGCGGAAATCGACTGCGTCTTCCTCAAGACCGTCCATCAGCAGTTCCGCGACGGATGTCAGGCGCGCTTCGGTGTATCGCATGGCGGCAGCGTTATCGCCGTCGATATTGCCAAAATTGCCCTGACCGTCGACCAGCGGATAACGCACGGCAAAATCCTGCGCCAGTCGCACCAGCGCGTCATAAACGGACTGGTCGCCGTGGGGGTGGAATTTACCGATGACGTCGCCGACGACGCGGGCGGATTTTTTGGGGCCGAGATGCGCGCGCAGGTTCAGCTGCTGCATCGCGTATAACAGGCGGCGGTGAACCGGCTTCAGACCGTCGCGCACATCGGGCAGCGAGCGCGAGGTGATGGTGGACAGGGCATAGGCCAGGTAACGTTCCGACAGAATGTCGGTCAGCGGCTGTTCAACAATGTTGCCGGGATAGTCGCGGACGGGGTCGTTCTTCTTGGCCATGGTTTGTCGTGTTTAGCGTTTCAGTACCGTAAAACCAAGCGTTTTATGTTTGGCCGAAAAACGCCGGCAGGCGGTTGCGCGCCTCGGGCATGACCTGCGTCGTGTGCGCAAACAGGCGTTGTTCGATGAAATGACCGGACAATTTCAGGCCGGCCGCGATGTCCTCGCGGGTGGCGCTGCCCTGTCCGCGCAGGAAACCCGGCAGGGGTAAAAGGCGATCCCTGTAGACCCCCGCCCCCGCCTCGCTGACTGCGCCGCCGGATTTGGGCGACACATAATGAAGGTTGTCCGTCTGCCCCGTGACCACGCATTTCGACAGGTCGAGACCGAAGCCCATTTCGCGAAGCAGGGCCAGCTCCCAGAACACCAGCGCCGCGCCCCAGACTTCGGGCGCAAGCCCCAGACAGTCCAGAAACGCCTGTGTGCCGGCATACAGGCGCGGATGCGGTTCGCGTTCGGGCACGCCGCGGTCGATCAGGCCGCAGACCGATTGCAGGGCCGAAAGCGCGCCCATGTCATCGAGCCAGCCCGCGTTGACGCTTTGCGAATCCGTCACCGCAAACGTGCCCAGCTGGTCCAGGCTTTTGGCGGTCCACTCGATATCGGCAATGGTGCCGGGCTGCAGGCTTGCGCGCAGGCGCTGGCTGCTGGCGCCGCCATAGATGTAACCGGCATGTTTTCCGTGCGCGGCGGTCAGCATGGTGGTCACCGCCCCGCCTTCGCCATGCGCGCGGGTGCCCAGCACTATCCCCTGATCGGACCAACGTTCCATCGGGTTCTATATAAGGCGATTCGAGGGGGTAGCCTCAATGGCTTGCGCCATATAATTAGCTAAGCTAAGCTTAGTTTATGAAGGTCAATATTCACGCCGCAAAGACAACGCTTTCCCGCCTGATCGCCGGACTGGAAGAAAACGGGGGCGAGGTACTGTTATGCCGCGCGGGCACCCCGGTTGTGCGTATGACCCCTGCTTCGCGGGCAAAAAGGCGTCAGGGCAACCTTTTAAAGGGTGAAATCCGGATGTCCGCCGACTTCGATACGCCGGACGGTGCCATTTTCGGGATCGGGAAATGACCGCATATTTACTGGATACATCGGTACTTTTGCGGTTTTTAAGCGATTTTGACAGCTTAAACGACAGGGTTAAGGCCTTATTTGACGATCCTGAGACCAGAATCATGGTTTCAGCCGCCAGTTTTTTCGAAATTGCGGTCAAAAAGGCCATGAAAAAGGTCAATACCCCCGACAATCTGCCCGATATCGTGGCAAAATCGGGCCTCGAGGTGCTGGACCTGACGCCCGAGCATAGCTGGAAGACCTTACGCCTGCCCTATCACCATACCGACCCGTATGACCGGCTTTTACTGGCACAGGCGGCAATAAACGGCCTTACAATCATCACATCCTGCCCTTATTTTGATCCGTATGGCCTTCCCGTCCTCAAAACCTGACACCGCCCCCGTCCTGCCCGCCACGCCGTTTTTCATGATCCGGCATGGTGAAACCGTCATGAACGCCCAGCGCCTGACCTGCGGCGGCGGGGTGGATACGACCCTGAACGATGAAGGCCGCCGCCAGGCCTTTGTGGCCGGCCAGGTCCTGGGCACCCTGCCCGTGCCGGCACGTCCGACCCTGATCATCCATTCCGATATGGCGCGCACGCGCCAGACAACCGAAATCCTGAACGAAGGGCTGAGACTGCCCGTCCTTGGCGATAACGAGCTGCGCGAACACATGATGGGCGAATGGGAACGCAAGCCATGGGACGAGGTGTTCCCGCATTTACGCGGCGATCCCGATGTCGTGCCCGCGGGCGGTGAAAGCCGCCGCCAGTTCGGCGCGCGCATCCGCGCGGCCATGTCCCGGCTTTTGTCCGCGCACGCGTCCGAACGGGTGTTGTTCGTCACGCATGGCGGGGTGTTTCATTCGTTCCAGCATATTCACGGCGTTAACCGCAACCTGTTCATCCCGAACGCCACCCTGCACCATTTCGCGCCAGAGCCTGCGCACGCGCCCATGCCGTGGAAGGTCACGCTGTATGAATGGAAAAACGCGCTGCGGGAATCGGTTGCGCCCATCTGCCCGTCCCATCCCGACCAGAGCAGCAAAAGCTTCGGTCAGCGATAAAAGAAAAGCCCCGCAGAAACGGGGCTTTATCTTTCAATCCTGATTCGAATTCTTACGCGGTCCAGTGGCGGACATCGCCGGTATCGACATGGACGAATTCGCGGCGGGGATAGAAACCGACGCCCCCGGCGGCCATGTTCATGGCGACCTGACGCACTTCGCCAAGTTGATCGATGCCGGCGCGGGCCTGGCCCAGCCGCTGGAGAGCTTCACCATGCGCGCGCGCATCGGCAAGAGCATCGATGCCGTGCAGCGCGCCGGCGAGCGAGCGGAAGCGCAGCACGGTCGCGACCTCGGGGGAACCGGTGAGCTCGGGCACCGCGTCGGGGTCCCAGCCGCGGGCCTGCAGCGCGCCGATGAGCGCGCGGGCGGTCGCCTCGGCGTCCTCTCCCCACTGCTCGGCCTGGAACGTCTCCTCCTCGGGCTTGGCATGGACGAATACGACGTCGGCATCGCCGCGCCGGCCGACGTCGAGCGCCTGTCCGGTGCCGAGCGCCACCACCTTGACCTCGATGCCCGTCGCCGCCTTGAACAGGGGCAGCAGATGGCCGAACAGCCCGGAGTCCTGGGTCGACGTCGTCGAGGCGACCAGGATCGAGGTGTCCTGGGCCGATGTGGGCACCGTGGCTGTGGACGACAGCACGGCGATGGTCAGCAGGGCGAGCAATCG
>CALBME010000123.1 GCA_937896295.1 uncultured Micavibrio sp.
GGCTCGCATTTTTGCACTCAAGACAGCAATATAACAAAGCTTTGAAGATAAAATCCGAGTACGAAAGGGTCCAGCAAAACCTCCTCATTGACATCACCAGAGAATATTGGAAGGCTCAAACAGCAAAACTTGCGCGCAGAAAATCCAAAATTATTCTGGAAAAAGCAAAAATTGAACAGGCCGCGATACAAAAGCAACTCAGCGCTCAAATTATTTCCGAAATTCAAGGCCTGAGAAGCGAAGGGCAGCTGGTTGCGTACCAGGCTCAATTTCAGTTTTACGAAAAAGAATATCACTCGGCATTGTCAGAATTGTCTTTATTAATGGGATTCCCCCCTTGCGTTCAGTTCGAACTTGCTGATATTGTGTCGTTTGGCACCGACGCTCATCTGGAAGACATCTGCGAACTGGAAACGCTCGCTTTGCACCACAGGCCGGTAAATACAAAGTATATATCGTGGACGAGGTTCATATGCTCAGCGCCTCGGCTTTCAATGCGTTTTTGAAAACGCTGGAAGAACCGCCGCCGCATGTCAAATTCATCTTTGCCACTACGGAAATTCGCAAAGTCCCGGTAACGGTTTTGAGCCGCTGCCAGCGGTTTGACCTGCGCCGCGTGGATGTGGATGTTCTGGCCCCGTACTTCCAGCAGATTTGCGAACGGGAAAACGTACAGGCGGAAAAAGACGCCATCGACATCATTGCCCGCGCGGCCGATGGTTCGGTCCGCGACGGTCTATCGCTCCTCGATCAGGCCATGGCGCTGGGCCAGGGTGAGGTCAGGGCGGAAGATGTCGCCCGTATGCTGGGTCTGGCTGACCGGGCGCTGACCCTGTCCCTGTTTGCCGCCGCCATGGAGGGACGTACGGCCGAGGCGCTGGCCGTCATGGACCGCCAGCATAATGCCGGCGCCGACATGCTGGTTGTGCTGCAGGACATGCTCGACATCACCCATGACCTGACCCTGCTCAAGGCGCTGGACGTACGGGATGACGCGCTCAGGAACACATCGCTCCCCGTGGCGGAAAGTGCACGGGCCAAGGCCCTTGCCACCGGCCTGCCCATGCCGGCGCTGCAACGGGCATGGAGCGTCCTGCTCAAAGGCCTGCAGGAGGCGCAGTTCGCTCCCGATACCCGTGCGGCGGCACGCATGGCCGTCATGCGTCTGATTTATGCAGCTGAACTGCCTGATCCTGCGCGCCTGATCCGTGACATTCAATCTGGAGCCGTTCCGGTGAATAACTCGCAGCGTGGGGGCTCGGCCGAACGTTCACCCGTAGAGGTTCATACGCCCCTGATGCGAGATCATGGTGGTAACGGGCCCGTTCTAATGGCCGTTTCCGGTGGTGGCCGCGCCATGGCCGTAGCGCGGAATGCGCCTGAAGCCGCCGAACTGGAGGTGCCGGTGATCCGCACCTTCGAAGACATGATTGCGCTGTGTGAAGATAAGGGCGAGATGTTGCTGGCAAGCCAGCTGGTGAATTACGCGCACCCCGTCAAATTCGAATTAGGGCATTTTGAATTCCGTCCTGATCCTCATGCGCCTTCCAACCTGTCGCAACGCCTTGCGACGCTGATGCGTCAATGGACGGGACAGGTATGGATGATTTCCCTGTCGACGGCCCAGGGGGACGCCACGATTACCCAGAAAAAGAATGATGCCAGGGCGGCTGAGCGTAAGGCTGTGCTGGAGTCCCCGTCCGTACGTGCAGTGGTGGATGTCTTTCCGGGTGCCGAACTGCTCAAGATCCTCCGGGACTGACCGTCATGCGCATCATGACGTGGAATATCAATTCCGTACGCTTGCGCCAGAAGCTTGTGCTGAAGGCGATGAAGGCCCTCGATACGGACATCGTCTGCCTGCAGGAAACGAAATCGCCGGATGAGCTTTTCCCCCTCGATACCTTCAGAAAGGCAGGATATGAAAATATTCATATCAGCGGGATGAAGGGGTATAACGGCGTGGCCATCCTGTCCCGTATGCCTTTCAGGGCGTACGACTGTTATGACCGGGTGGGTAAAAAAGACTGTCGGCACGCCGCCGTACAGGTGGAGGTGAAGGGGTTTAAAAAACCCCTCGAAATTCACAATCTGTACGTTCCTGCAGGTGGCGATATTCCTGACGTTGCGGCTAACGATAAGTTTGCGCACAAGCTCGATTTCGTCGACGAACTGACAGCCTTTTTTGCTGATTCATACACCCGTACGCACCCCATGGTGGCGTTGGGGGACTTTAATATCGCCCCGCTGGAGCATGATGTCTGGTCCCACCGCCAGCTGCTCGATGTGGTGTCGCATACACCTGTCGAGGTTGAGAAGCTGAAGGCCATGCAGGAATCCCTCGGCTGGACCGACGCTATCCGTACGTTCGTTCCCGAAAATGAAAAGCTTTACACCTGGTGGTCTTACCGCAACCGCGACTGGAAAGCATCCAACCGGGGCCGCCGGCTCGATCATATCTGGGTGACGGATCCGCTGAAAAACCGGCTTAAAGGATTTAAAATCCTGAAAGAAGCCCGCGATTGGGAACAGACCAGCGACCACGTACCCGTCCTGCTCGACCTGGATCTGTAAACAGATCCCTAGACGTACGCAACGAACAGCCTATAAAAATACCCATGAAAACCCTGGCTGAATACCGGGCCGATATCGATCGGCTCGACGAAAACATCGTCCGCCTGCTCGTGGAGCGCTTTCACATCGTCGATGCCGTAGGTCAACTCAAGGCCCGCGAAGGCCTGCCCGTAGTACAGTCGCAGCGCGCCGAGGAGGTCAAGGACCGGGTCGCCAGACTGGCATCCGAACAGGGGCTGGACGGCGGCCTGCTGCGCGCCATCTACACCCTCCTGATCGACCACGCCCATATTCTTGAGCACAGGCACGGACGAAAATAACGATGCAGGGATACGCACGCACAGCCCTTCTGATGGCCGCCATGACCGCGCTGTTCATGACCGTGGGCGGTGCTGTCGGGGGCCAGAACGGGGCCATGATCGCCCTTGGCATGGCCGCCCTCATGAATATTTTCGCCTTCTGGAGCAGCGATAAAATGGCGCTGGCGACCTATCGCGCGCGCCCTATGACCGATGCGGACAGCCCCGGTCTTGTATCCATGACGGAACAGATGGCCGCCCATGCCGGCATCCCTATGCCGCGCCTTTACATCTACGACAGCGACCAGCCCAACGCCTTCGCCACCGGCCGCAATCCCCAGAATGCGGCTGTGGCTGTTTCGACCGGTCTGCTTCGCCGTCTGGCCATATCGGAAGTGGCGGGTGTGGTGGCCCACGAACTGGCCCACATCAAAAACCGGGACACGCTGATCATGACCATCACCGCCACGCTGGCGGGGGCTATTTCCTGGCTGGCAAATTTCGCCATGTTCTTCGGCGCGCGGGACTCGGAAGGCCGTCATAACCCGTTGGTCGGCCTTCTGGTCATGATTTTGGCCCCCATTGCCGCAATGGTGGTGCAGATGGCGGTCAGCCGCAGCCGCGAATTCGAAGCCGACAAGATGGGCGCCGAGATCTGCGGCAAGCCCCTGTGGCTGGCGCAAGCGCTTGAAAAAATTGAAAACGAAGTGCACCAGAAACCGGATCACGCCGCCCAGAGCCATCCGGCAACCGCCCATATGTTCATCATCAATCCCCTCATGCCGGGTGGCATGACCAACCTGTTCCGGAGTCACCCGCCGACCGCCGAACGGGTGGCCCGTCTGCACGCCATTGAACGTTCCCTGCCTGCGCATGACTGAAAAAAACAAACCTGAACAAGGGGTTGCCAGCCGCGTGGCCGCGGCCCAGCTGGTGGGTCACGTGATGGAAAAACACGCCACCATCGACGAGGCGCTGGACCGCGTATCCTCCAAAACCCGCATATCCGAGGAAGACCGGCGGTTGGTTCACGCGATTTCAGGTATTGTTTTCAGGAAGTTACCCTATATCGACGCGGTGATCCGCGATGCCATGACATCGCACAAGGACCCCAAGCCCCCCATCCTTCGTCACCTGCTGAGGGTGGGGGTGGCCCAGCTTCTGTATATGGCAGTACCGGAGCACGCCGCCATCAATACCTGCGTGTCAGCCACTGGTTCACTGCGGCTCAGTAAACAAAAAGGCCTTGTAAATGCGATACTTAGATCGGTTCAGCGGGCGAAGCAGGGTGTTCTCGTTCATGAGCCGGATGCGCTTGAAATGCTTCCGGACTGGCTGAAAAAGGGATGGATCCGGCATTACGGGGAATTGGAAAGCAAAGCCATGGCCGCGGCCATGGCACAGGAAGCACCGGTCGATATCGTCGTAAACGACTCTCAGGCATCACTTTATTGGGCGCAGATGCTCGGGGGTGAGGTGCTCATTTCGAACGCGATCCGGATCCGCGGACGAGGCGGTCAGGTTGCGTCATGGCCCGGATTCCGGGAAGGTGCATGGTGGGTACAGGATCTCTCTGCTACGTTGCCAATCAGGATGTTAGGTGATGTCGCTGGCAAGTCAGTTCTGGATGTTTGTGCGGCCCCCGGCGGGAAGAGTCAAATGCTGGCGCGCGCCGGTGCGCGGGTCACTGCGCTGGACGTTGCACCGGTACGGATGAAGCGGCTCACCGAGAACCTCGTCAGGCTCAACATGGTGCAACAGGTGCAGACGGTCGTCATCGATGCGCTGAAGTATAACCCGGAGTCACGGTTCGACGCGGTCGTGCTCGACGCACCCTGTTCTTCTACCGGTACTTTAAGGCGTCACCCCGAACTCCCTTGGATTCATGAGAAAAAACAGCTTGAGAAACTGACCCTGACCCAGCGTGAACTGCTGCGTCATTGCGCCGGATTGATAAATCATGATGGCATAATGCTCTACTGCACATGCTCGTGCGAGCCGGAAGAAGGTGAGAATCAGGTTGAAGAATTCCTGGCTGAGCGTAGTGATTTCAAAGAGATAAAACAGATTCCGACGTCATTGTCTGCGCTTCTGTCTCCGGGAATCAATAATACCGGCTATCGTGCAAAACCCCAGACTTTGGCGGCCTCCGGGGGTATGGACGGGTTCTTCATGGCGCTGCTGAAAAAGATATAAATATCAGGCAGCAACGTTGCTTCACTGATTCCGAATCGACATACTGGAGATGTCCTCGCAAATTCCGCGTGACTCCCAAATTCTTACAATCTATCAAGCATCTATGACGACAGCCTCCAACATCCGCGTCGCACCCTCGATTTTGTCTTCCGATTTTTCAAAACTCGGGGATGAAATCCGCGCCATCGACGCGGCCGGTGCCGATTACATCCACGTCGACGTGATGGACGGCCATTTCGTTCCCAACATTACCATCGGTCCTAATGTTGTCGCCGCCATTCGTCCCCATACCAAAAAGGTCATGGACGTCCATCTGATGATCGCGCCGGCCGATCCGTTCCTCGAGGCATTTGCCAAGGCCGGTTCCGACATCATCACAATCCACCCTGAGGCCGGACCCCATATCCATCGTTCGCTCCAGACCATCCGTGCCCTGGGCAAGAAGGCCGGAGTCGCGCTCAATCCCGGTACGCCGGTCGGCATTCTCGACAATCTCATGGATCTGGTCGACCTCGTTCTGGTCATGACCGTCAATCCCGGCTTCGGGGGCCAGGCCTACATCCCGCTGGAGGCCAAGATCGCGGACGTCAAACGCCGCATTGCGGCCACAGGACGCGCCATCGACCTTGAAGTTGACGGCGGCATCACCCCGGAAACCGCCAAAAAGGTTATCGCCGCCGGCGCCGATGTGCTGGTCGCCGGCACCGCGGTCTTTAAAGGCGGTCCGGCGCAATATGCAGACGCCATCAGGGCATTGCGCGCATGATTCTGGCTAATCTCCTTGACCCGGCCCGCGCCTCCGGCGCGATGCGCGCCATCCGCAAGCCGTTGTATTCATGGAGTTTAGGTGGCCATGTCCCTGACCGTCTCGTGGTTCTGCCCCCGGACCCGTGGACAGGGGATGCCGGTAAGGGCCGCTGGGTCGCCAACCGTATCCTTGACCATCACGGGGTTCAGACACCGCTCGACGCAGGGTCGTTTGCGAGTCAGGCGCACGCCGCCTTCACACCCTTGCACAGTTTCGAATACCTACGCGACCTGCGGTCTTTAGGCGGTGACGCATCGCGGCGGATCGGCCGCCAGCTGATGAGCGAGTGGGTCGCCGCCAACGGCAAATGGCGGGAAGGCGTATGGGATTTCCCGGTCACCGGCAACCGCATCGCCCACTGGCTGATGGGGTACGATTTCTTCTGCGCGTCCGGGGACGATGCCTTCCTGCATGCGTTTTATGCGTCGCTGATCCGCCAGATCCGCCATCTCGACCGTGTTGACCCCAATGATATTGCGGGTCTGGACGCGCTGGCCGTCATCCGCGCCCTGATTTTTGCAGGGCTGGGACTCGACGGGGGCAAAGAACGCCTCGATCACGCGCTTGGCTGGCTCGACCACTGGATCATGCATGAACTCGACGGCGAAGGGATGCACGTCAGCCGGTCGCCCCATCAGGCGGTGCAGGCCGCAAGGCAGCTGATCGACATACGCGGTGCGCTGGTACGCGCGGGTTATGCGGCACCCACGGTCCTGCAGGCCGCCATCGACCGGGTTATTCATGCCATCCGCTTTTTCCGCATGGGCGATGGCAGGCTTGCCTGTTTCCACGGCACGCAGGAAGACGACGTAGCCGCCCTCGACACGCTGGTCCGTGTCAGCGGCGTGAAGATCCGCAAACCCTTAAGCCATCTGGAGCATGCCGGATTCGAGTCATTGGTCCGCGAACGCACGCATGTCATCGCCGATTGCGGTATTCCCCCGGCCCACCCGCATGACAAGGGTCACCACGCAAGCCCGCTATCATTTGAAATGTCGGTCGGCCGCGACCGCATGATCGTCAATTGCGGGACTCACCCGCGCGATGCCACCTGGGCCGACCATCTGCGGGCCACGGCTGCGCATTCGGGACTCACCGTCGATGACCGCAATGCATTTGAGATTCTGCCGGACGGTCATCTGGGGCGCGTCGGCAACCAGATTGCCGCGCACCGCGATCTTGCCGGTGCTGGTCTGATGGTAACGCTCAGCCATGACGGTTATGCCCCCTTAAGCGGACTGGTCCATACCCGCCGTCTGGCCCTGTCGACCGATGGCCGCGTGCTGGAAGGCAATGACTGGCTGGCATCCGACGCGCCGCTGGCCAAGGACGCCCATTTTGCCATTCGTTTTCACCTGCACCCGCGTGTGCAGGCATCGCTGATCCAGAACGGCGAAGGGGCTCTTTTACGCCTGCCATCCGGTGCGGGCTGGCGGTTTGCGAAAAACGGCGGGACGCTCGCCCTCGAACCCAGCATCTATGTCGGATCTGGCACCACGCCGCGTAAGGCGATGCAGTTGGTCGTGACCGGCGTGACCCAGGGTAGCACCCAGGTCGCGTGGTCCTTCAGCGAAGAATCATAAAAACGTCAGAATCGAGTCAGCGGGCGAGGGTTTAGCGCAAAAGCCTGCGTGCTTCAGCCATGCGCCGTTCCGACGCAAGCGCGAACGCCTCGCCGGCACCGGCATAGCTTGAATCAACGCTCAAGGTTTGATTCATAAGCTGTTGAATCAATGGCGCGACCTCGCCCTTGCCATTCGCCTCGATCGGTTCGGACAGAATGCGCGCGTGGCGCAGGTCGGTCCATTCCGAGAAGCTCTGAACCAGACTTTCCGCAAAGACCTGCTTCATCGCCTCACGCTCCAGCAGACGAAAAACATCCGCCCTTATCCAGCGAGGCAGCTTGCGGACGTCCGGCAGCCGCAGCACGGCGTCGATGTCACGGCAAAGTTCATGCTGAATCCGTTCAGCCGAAAGCCATGCCGCCAGCAGGGCCTTGGGATCGGTCACGTGCAGCATCTGGGCGGCGGCGCGGCCCCGGGTCACATACGATTCAAATGTAATTTCGGGGTCGTAGTCCAGACGCTCGGCCTCATACACCATGCGGTCAAGCCGGATCCAGCCTTCACCCTTCCAGATCAGCCCGTCGTATTTTTCGGCAAAGCGCACCGGGTATCCGCCCAGCATGGCCTCAATATGCGATGCGATGTCGGTATGCTCCGGACAGGCGGGGCCGAACAGGCGCAAGTAAACATCGATCAGCTGTGCCTCCGTGCGGGTGGCGATCAGCGGATAATGCAGGGCGCCGGCAAACCCGTATTTGGTCATCGGGTCGTCGACCGCCTCGGGCGGATCGTCGGGGGCAAAGGCCGCGCGTACGCCTTTGGCGCGTACGGGGTTGGTCTGTGCCTTCAGCAGGATTTCGTCGACCAGCAATTCAATGGAAAGACGGTACAGTGGAATATCGGCGATGAAACGTGCCAGTTCGATCCGGCCATAGGGCTGGGTGACATCCAGAAGATTAAGGCCGTCGATATTCGCACTCATGTACGGTGACGGCGGTGTCTCGGGATCGGCGGGCCGGTCCGTGGTCACGGCAATCATGGAGACCGCGTTATGCGCCGATTCTTCCGGCTGACGGATGAAACGGACGGTGCTGCCGAGTTTGAAATAGGCCGTGGTCATGCGCGCAGGCTCGCGCCGGTTTTATCTGCCACGGCCTTGATGATGTTTTTGCCAAGCCCCTCGATTTCGGCATCGGTCAGGGTTTTTTCGCGCGGTTGCAGTACGACGGTGATGGCCACCGATTTCTTGCCCGGCTCCATGCCCTTGCCCGCATAGACATCGAACACGTCAATACGCTCGATCAGGTCGCGCGATACGCCGGCCGCGCTGCGGATGATGGAATCCGCGGCAACATCCTCGTCGACGATGAACGCGAAATCGCGGCTGATCGGCTGGAACGCGGACGGTTTGAGCAGCGGGCGCGCCGAGCCGGATTTTTTCGGCTGCGGAATACGGGCAAGGAACACTTCGAACCCGCAGGCAGGACCCTTGACGTCCAGTGCCTCAAGCGCGGACGGGTGCAGTTCGCCGAACCAGCCAAGGACATCCTTGCCCTGGCGGATCGTGGCCGAACGCCCCGGATGGTAATAGGGCGGTGCGTCCGTGGTGATCTGAACCTTGGACGCATTCATGCCGCAGGATTCAAGCACGGCCATAGCATCCGCCTTGGCGTCATAGGCGCTGACCGCGCGGTCGGCGTCTTTCGACGACCAGTCACGGTGACCCGCCGCCATGTGACGGATACCTGCGGCCGCAAAAAACTGCTCATCCGGATTTGTGCCCGTAAAGACAGGCCCGATTTCGAAAAGCGCGGCATTGGGAAAACCACGATCGGCGTTGCGCTGCGCTGCCTGCAACAGATTAGGCAGGATGCTGGGGCGCATGCGGTCCATCTCGGATGAAATGGCGTTGGTCAGTGTCAGCGTCTGGCGCTTGTTGTCATTCATGGCCTGTGCCTCGAAGCCGATGGCCTGGTCGCTTTTCATGAAAGACCACGTGATCGCCTCGTTCAGGCCGCGTGCGGCCAGCGCACGACGCGCATCCTGGCGGCGTTTCAGGTCGGAGGACAGCGCGCCTTCGAAATGCATATCGTCGCGTTTGACCGATACGGGTTTGATGGAATCAAAACCGTGAATACGGGTGACTTCTTCGACAAGGTCGGCGGCGCCTTCGATGTCTGGGCGCCATGACGGCGGAACGACCTTCCACGGGATCATGTGATGCGCATCGATCGCAAAGCCAAGCGCCAGCAGGACATGGTGCTGTTCCTGATGGCTTAAATGAATGCCCGCCAGTTTTTCGGTGTAATCGGGATTGAAGGTGATTTCACGCTGCCATTGGACGGGTGCGCCCGCGTTGATGACGGTCCCAGGCGTACCGCCGCACAGGTCGACGATCATCTGGGTCGCCAGTTCCATGCCCGCATTCAGGAAGGCGGGATCGATGCCGCGTTCGAAACGGTAACGCGCATCGGAATGAATTTGCAGATGCCGGCCCGTCATCGCAGTACGGACAGGGTCGAAATAGGCGCATTCGATATAGACATTGGTGGTGGTTTCGCTGACGCCCGTGCTGGTGCCGCCGACGATGCCGCCAAGCCCCAGAACGCCGGAATCGTCGCACACAACCGTCATGCCGTCTTCCAGCATGTAGGACTTGTCGTTGAGCGCGTCCAGCGTTTCGCCCTTTTTCGACAGGCGCACATGGATATTGCCCTTGATCTTGTCGGCATCGAACACATGCAAGGGGCGGTTGAGGCCGATGGTGAAATAATTGGTGATGTCGACCAGAACCGAAATGGGGCGAAGGCCAATGGCCTTCAGGCGTGTTTGCAACCATTCCGGGCTGGGTCCGTTCTTGACGCCTTTGACCAGGCGGCCCAGGAATTGCGGGCATGCCTTGCTGTCCTTGATCTCGACGCCGATTGGCGTATCGAAAGCAGGGGTGATCGCGGGTGCGGGCAGGGGTTTGAGCGTACCGATATTTTTGGCGGCAAGATCCCGCGCGATGCCGCGAATGCCGGCGCAATCGGCGCGGTTGGGCGTCAGGTTGATTTCAATGGTGGGGTCATCAAGGCCGAACAGCGGTGCCATGGGAATACCGATGGCCGTATCGGCGGGAAGATCGATAATGCCATTATGTTCATCCGAGAGTTTCATCTCCCGCTCCGAGACCATCATCCCGTTGGATTCAACGCCGCGGATCTTGCTTTTCTTTAAAGTGACGTCGAGACCGGGGATATACGATCCCTCCGGCGCGAAAACGCCGACCATGCCGGCCCGCGCGTTCGGCGCGCCGCACACGACCTGCAGTAATTTGCCGTCGCCCGGATCGACCATCAGCACCTTGAGCTTGTCGGCATCGGGATGCTTGTCCGCCGATACGACTTTGGCGGTTTTGAACGGCGCGTAGGTCTTTGCACGGTCGTCGATGCCCTCGACCTCAAGTCCAACAGACGTCAGTGCCTTGGACACCGTATCCAGATCGGCGGTCGTATCCAGATGCTCTTTAAGCCATGACAGCGTGAATTTCATTGGTCCATTCCTTTTAAACGGTCAATCATGCCCAGCGGCACGATATGAAAGGTGAAATCGAGCGTGATGGCGTTGTTGGAATACAGCGCCTGCGCGTCGATATTGCTTTTATCGGTCAGCCAGTAAATACGGTCCCATTTTTCCGTGCGGCCTTTGGCGGACAATGCCTCCATCAGCTTAGTTGCCACGCCCTGGCGGCGGCGCGCCGGATGCACGAACAGATCCTGCATATAGCAGACCGGGTTGATCGAACCGGCGACCGGGTGCACGACCCCGTGTAGCAGCGCAATGACCTCGCCCGTTTCTGTCGTCGCCAAAAGCGCGAACAGCGACGAATGCGGGTCCATGATCATGCGTTCGGTGTGGTCGATCACGGGTTTGTCCAGCGCGTCGCCCACATTCATGCGCCACAGCTGGCGCCAGCCGACAATATTGTCGGCAGACATCGGAACGATATGAATGCGTGCGGTGGGTGCCGGTTGCGAAACCATCAAAGCCCCGTGGCGAGGTTGGGGCGGTTCAGCGGATCGAAACCATAATGGTCGAGCCAGCGTGTATCGCCTTCAAAGAAGGTGCGCAGATCGGGAATACCGTATTTCAGCATGGCCACGCGTTCGATGCCCATGCCAAAGGCAAAGCCCTGGTATTCCTCTGGGTCGATGCCGCAATTGCGCAGGACATTGGGATGCACCATGCCGCAGCCCAGAATTTCCAGCCAGCCGGAACCTGCGCCGATTTTTAAGCCCCCGCCGGAACGATCGCATCCGATATCCATTTCCGCCGACGGTTCCGTGAACGGAAAGAAGCTGGGACGGAAGCGGGTGGGCAGTTCATCGACGCCGAAGAACGCCTTGCAGAAATCGATCAGGCAGCCTTTGAGGTGGCCCATATGCGTGTTTTTGTCGATCACAAGCCCTTCCAGCTGATGGAACATGGGCGTGTGCGTCATGTCGTAATCGGAACGGTACGTGCGGCCCGGAATGATGATGCGGATGGGCGGTTTTTGCTTTTTCATCGTACGCACCTGCACCGTCGACGTGTGCGTGCGCAAAAGACGCTTGGCGGCAAGGCCTTCCTCGCCTTCCGCATCGGGCAGATAGAATGTGTCATGCATCGCGCGCGCCGGGTGTTCGGGCGGGAAGTTCAGCGCGGTGAAGTTATGAAAGTCGTCTTCGATATCCGGGCCTTCCGCCACGGTGAAGCCCATATCCGCGAAAATGGCGATCATCTCGTCAACCGTCTGGCTGATCGGATGGATCTTGCCTTTCTGGCCCGTCGAGACGGGCAGCGTCATGTCGAGTTTTTCTTTTTGCAGGCGCGCTGCAATCGCGCCCGTTTTCAGCGTCGTGAATTTGTCTTCCAGCAGGCGGGTGACGTTGTCCTTGAGCCTGTTGATTTCAGCGCCGAAGGATTTGCGTTCCTCCGGCTGCATGCCGCCAAGACCCGACATCAGCGCGGTGATCGCACCCTTTTTGCCCAGGGCTTCGACGCGGATTTTTTCAAGCGCATCAAGATCGTTCGCGGCGCTGATTTTGCTTTCCAGTTCGGATTGCAGGCTGTTTACGGCACTCATCATAATCTCCAGATAAGAAGGGCGCGCTTGGTTTCCCAAGGGCGCCCTGACTTTAGTCTATTTGAAAGCCTTACTTAAGCGGCTTTCGCGTTTTTTGCGTTGTTTTGTGCGTCCGTCAGGGCTTTTTTAGCCTTGTCGAAGATGCCTTTGAACGATTCCGCATCGCGCACGGCGATATCGGCCAGGACTTTGCGGTCCAGTTCGATATTGGCCAGCTTGAGACCGTTCATGAACTGACCGTAGGTCAGGCCGTGTTCGCGCACAGCGGCGTTGATACGGGTGATCCACAGGGCGCGGAAGGTGCGCTTTTTGTTGCGGCGGTCGCGATAGGCGTACTGAAGGCCTTTTTCGACGGTTTCTTTCGCAACACGGTAGCAGCTCTTCTTGCGGCCGTAGTTACCCTTGGCCATTTTGAGGAGTTTAGCTTTGCGCGCGTGCGCGCGGGGACCTGCTTTAACGCGAGCCATTATGCACCTGCCTTGGCCGACGAAGCAGCAGCGTTATCATTTGCCTGCGTGCGGGCCTTTTTGTTTTTGAAACGTTTTTTCAGAGAATAGGGAAGGAAGTAATTCAGAACCTTCACGCCATCCGAATGGAACATCACGGCGGTGCCGCGTGCTTTGCGCTTCATTTTCTTGGGTTTGCTGATCAGACGGTGGCGGGCGTTCGACTGCTTGAACTTAACCTTGCCACTGGCGCTGACCTTGAAGCGCTTTTTGGCGCTCGATTTGGTCTTCATTTTCGGCATTTCGGTCTCCGTAGTTGGAGTTAAAACAAGGGCTTATGGCATGCCGTTCTAGCCATCTCACCCGGGTGAAGCGGCTTTTTAACCATCTTCCATGGCTAAAAGCAAGCTTTTTGGAGCAAAGGGGGCCTTTTAAATCAGGCCCTTATCTTTCTTGTACTGCTGGGTCTCGATTTCCCACGGGAAAAAGATCCATGTTTCCTGCGGCACCTCGGCCACGAAGCTGTCGAGGCTGTCGCGGCCCTGCGGTTTGACATAAAGCGCGCCAAAATGCGCCTTGGGCAGGACTTTGCGTAAAAAGCGGAATGTACCGCCCGTATCGGCCAGGTCGTCGATGACAAGCCAGTCGGCCCCGTCCCCCGCCCATTCGATCGGCTGGATCAGCTTTGGTTCGGTGCGTTCCTGATGTTGGTAAGATACCACGCCCACGCTTTGCACGTTGCGGATGTTGAGTTCCTGCGCCACGAGGCAGGCGGGGACAAGACCGCCGCGGGTGACACCGATGATGCCCTTCCATGTCCGGCCGGCCAGACCCTGGCCCAGCTTGCGGGACAGGCGGTGGGTTTCATCCCATGAGGGGAAAAATTCGTGTGCGGTTGTCTCGGTCGTGCTCATGCCGCGAACCTTGCCGCGAAATTATGCAGCCGTCAATTGAGCCGGACGGTCAGTCCTGGCCGGTGATTTCGGTTGGGCCGGATGGTAACGGCTGAAGAAATCGCTTTGCGGCACCGGCATCTGGAACGCTTTCATCGCGGCGATCTTCGGGGCCTGTGCGCCGATTTCGGCGCGGGCGGCTTCGGTGAAGTTGCGCGCAAGCCACGCGCCGCATTGTGCCAACACGTCATCGCCGCAGGGCAATGTATGGCTTTCAACGATAACGTCGTTTTGATCGCGTGTGGTAAAGGACAGGCGCCCGTCAGCCAGAATGCCGACATCCAGCATGGTTTCTTTCAGGATATGAAAGGTGCCGTGGCTGTGCGCGCTGATCCTGAAACCGCCTTCAGCCTTGGGGGTGAAGCGGAACCACGCCGCATACAGGCCCGTTTCAGGCTCGATCCGGGGATCGTGGGTGACTTTGTCCCAACCGAATTTGTGGAATGTTCCCATGTCATGCCAGAGGGGCGAGCGGATGCTGTGTGTTAAGCTCAGTGTTTCCGCCAGAACACAGGCCCAGCCTGCGGGTTCCGCCAGCTGTTCGCAGGCGCGTGCCCTGCGGTCTTCGAATGTGCCGACGCCGGCGGCGGCGAGCATGAAATTCAGGCCTGCAAATTCACTCACGTTAAAACCTCATCTGTCTGATTTTTCGTATCCTTAGGATAAGGACGCGAAACCTGTCCACAAATTTCCGCGTGATGTATCGCAGTGCAGCCTGATCCGACACGGAGGCAAAGGGGTTATTAGTGGGCCTTGCCCCAGGTGGGGCCGGTGCCGGCCTCCGCCACCAGCGGCAGGCCGATATCCGCGACCTCGCGGCTTTCCATGATGCCCTTGATCAGGGCCGATGCCTTGTCGGCATGTGCGGCAGGCACTTCGAACACCAGTTCATCGTGGACCTGCAGCAGCATTCTGCAGTTCAGTTCCGGCGCGGCGTCAAGCGCACGGTCCACGCGCACCATGGCACGGCGCATGATATCGGCGGCCGTACCCTGCAGCGGCGCGTTGATCGCCTGACGTTCCGCAAAGGATTTGCGTGGGCCTTTTTCATTGATGCCGTCAATCGTGCAGTGCCGCCCGAACAGCGTTTCGACATAGCCGTGCCTGCGCGCGAATTCTTTCGTGTTTTCCATGTAGTCCAGCAGTTCGGGAAAACGCGCGAAATACGCCTTGATGAAAGTGTTGGCCTCGCCGGCCTCGATCCCCAGCTGACGGGCAAGGCCCCAGCCCGAAATACCGTAGATAATGCCGAAATTGATGGCTTTTGCCTTGCGGCGGATATCGGGCGTCATCTGGTCCAGCGGCACGTCGAAGACCTGGCTGGCGGTCAGGGCATGAATGTCGATGTCGTTTTTAAACGCATCGATCAGCGCGGGCACCTTGGCCATGGCCGCCGCAAGACGCAGTTCGATCTGGGAATAGTCGATCGACAGAAGGACATTGCCGTCTTCGGGTACGAACGCCTCGCGGATTTTTTTGCCGTTATCGGTGCGGATCGGAATGTTCTGAAGGTTCGGATCGCTGGAGGCCAGCCGCCCGGTCGATGTATGCGCCATCGCAAAAGACGTATGCACCCGGCCCGTGCGCGGATTGATGTCGTTCTGTAATGAATCCGTATATGTGCTTTTCAGTTTCGACATCTGGCGGAAATCGAGAACCTTTTGCACGATCTCGTGATTCTGCGCCAGGTCTTCCAGAACGTCGACGGATGTCGACCAGTCGCCCTTCTTGGTTTTGCCCCCGCCCTCGAGGCCCAGTTCACCGAACAGCACCTCGCCCAGCTGTTTGGGCGATGCAACGTTGAAGGGATGGCCGGCAAGCTGGTGAATCTCTCCCTCCAGCGCTGCGATCTGCGTGCCGAAATCCTGTGACAGGTTTTTAAGCATGTTGAGGTCGATTTTGACCCCGCGGGATTCCATTTTTGCGATCACGCTCGCCAGTGGCCGATCCATCGTCTCGTAAACGGTGGCCATGCCTTCCCTCGCAAGGCGCGGTTTGAAGGCATGATGCAGGCGAAGCGTGATGTCGGCATCCTCTGCCGCGTATTCAGCCGCCTTGTCGATGGGCACTTCGGCAAAACTGATCTGCTTGGCGCCCTTGCCGGCGACGTCTTCGTAATGGATCGTTTTGTAAGCCAGATGCAGTTCGGCCAGTTCGTCCATGCCATGACCGTGGCTGGATCCGTCCAGCGCATAGGACAGCAGCATCGTATCGTCATACGGATATACCGTGATGCCGTGCGCGGCAAACATCTGCAGGTCGTATTTAATGTTATGCGCGACTTTCAAAACAGATTTGTCTTCCAGAACCGGCTTCAAAATATCGAGTGCCTCGCGCAGATCCATCTGTTCCAGTTTGACCGAAGGTCCGTCCAGAAGGTCGCCCGCGGGCGCGCGGTGGCCGACCGGGACATAGGCGCCGGTGCCGGGCGCAAGGGACAGGGAAATACCGACAAGATCGGCCTTGGCGGGTGTCAGCCCAGTGGTTTCCGTATCGACGCAGACAACGCCGTTGCCGCGAGCGTTTTCGACCCATGCTTTTAAGGTGTCTGCATCCGTGATCGTGACATAGGCCCCCTTGCCCGTGAAACTCAGCGTAGGGGGCGGGTTTTTGATCGGTTCGGGCAGGTCAATCGATGCGGGTGCAGGCTGTTCCCCAAGGCGCGTCAGGATGTTTTTGAACCCATGCGCGCGCAGGAATTCGACCAGCGTGGGATTCGTGGCGGAACCGCCCGCAAGCCCCTCGATCGGCGCGGGCAGGGGGGCGTCTTCATCAAGCCGCACCAGCTGTTTGGAAATGCGCGCCAGTTCCGCATTTTCCATCAGCGTCTCGCGGCGTTTGGGCTGTTTGATCTGATCGAGGGAGTCGAGCAGGTTTTCAAGCGTACCGTAGGTGTTGATCAGTTCGGCTGCGGTTTTGACCCCGATGCCGCGCACGCCCGGCACGTTGTCGGTGGGGTCGCCGCACAGGGCCTGCACGTCGATCACCTTGTCGGGTGTGACCCCGAATTTTTCCTGAACCTCGGCAAAACCCAGCGGCTTTTGCTTGATCGGGTCATACATGATGACGCCGTCGCGGATCAGCTGCATCAGGTCCTTGTCCGACGATACGATGACGACGTCCAGACCCTTGGCCCGCGCCGCCTTGGCATAGGCCGCGATCAGGTCGTCGGCCTCGTATCCTTCCCGTTCCAGCGGTTCGAACCCGAATGCCTTTGTCACCTCGCGGATCAGGGGGAATTGCGGGATCAGGTCGGGCGGGGTTTCGTCACGGTTGGCCTTGTATTCTTTATAGATGTCGTTGCGGAAATTGGCGCGTGCAGCATCGAAGATGACCCCGATATGCTTGGCGTCCAGGTCGCGCAGAAGCCGAAGCATCATGTTGGTGAAGCCCACGACCGCCCCGACCGGCGTACCCTTGGGGTCGGTCAGCGGGGGCAGGGCATGGAAGGCACGGAAAATAAACCCCGATGCATCGACCAGGTAAAGCGTGTCTTGTGATTGCGAAGGCTTGGACATATCCTTAGTCTTGTAAACATGGCACGTATTTATTCAACCCGTTCAGCAAACATTCTTGACGTCGATAGCGGCCCCGTCCTGCTTGAGGATGACGTTATCTGGCTGGACCTGCTTCGCCCGACCACAGAGGAAGAGCAGAGCTACGAAAACCAGCTGTCCATCGAGCTGCCCCTGCGCGAGGAACTCAAGAGCATCGAACCCTCCAGCCGTCTTTATAAGGACAATGGCGCCTTATATATGACCGCGACCGTGGTTTCCAAGGCAAGTTCTGGCATGCCGGAAGCCGGGCCGATCGGGTTCATCCTGCACGGTAAACGTCTGGTCACCATCCGCTACACGGAACCCAAGGCGTTCGATATTTTTGGTTCCTACATCATGCGCCACCCCCACGAATACGAGGATGGCGCCACACTGCTGGCCAGCCTGTTGGAGGCGATTGTCGACCGCGCGGCCGAGGTGATGGAAAACGTCAACCTTGAGATAGACGCGCTTTCCAATGACATTTTCGCCGGCCGCACCGGCCGCCCGCAGGACATGGCCGCGGGCGAAAAACTGGGCGAGGCGTTGAAACAGATCGCCCTGCACCAGAACCTGATGGCGAAAATCCGGGACTCGCTTGTCTCGCTCGGCCGTGTCGTACGTTTTCTGTGCCTGTCCGAGACCATCATGAAAAACAAGGCGCTGGACGAACAGTTGCGCTCCGTCGACCGGGACATCGCCTCGCTCACCGATCAGGCGTCGTATATCGGCAACAACATCACGTTCCTGCTGGACGCATCGCTGGGCCTTATCAGTATTGAACAGAACGCGATCATCAAGATTTTCTCGGTCGCAGCGGTCGCCTTCCTGCCGCCGACGCTGGTGGCGTCGATCTACGGCATGAACTTCGCACACATGCCTGAACTGCATCTGAAATACGGTTATGCGTTCGCGCTTCTCGCCATGCTCATGTCGGCTCTTATCCCGTTCATCTACTTCAAGCGCAAACGCTGGCTGAACTGATCACTTCACCTTAAGTGCGTACAAGGCCACTGCGGCGGCGTTGGATACATTGAGCGACAGGATCGGCCCTTCCGTCGGCAGGCTGGCCAGCGTATCGCAATGATGAGCGACATTCTGGCGGAGCCCCGAACCTTCCGCGCCCAGAACCAGGGCAACGCGGTCATGCGCCGGAATCGTGGCGATGGAATCGCCGCGCTCATCAAGGCCGACGACAAAAAACCCGTTTTCCTGCAACATCTCGATCGCGCGTGAAAGATTGGTTTCCAGTGCGATGGGAATGACATCGGCGGCACCTGACGCGGTCTTGGCCAGAACGCCCGTGAATTCCGGCGTATGACGCTCCTGCAGGATAACGCCGCGTGCGCCGAATGCGGCGGCCGAGCGCAGGATGGCGCCGACATTGTGCGGATCGGTCACCTGGTCAAGAATGACAATAATCGCCTTTTCATCCGCGCCCAGCGATGCGATCAGGTCATGCGCATCGCGGCCGGGAAGGGGTTCGACCATGGCGACGATACCCTGATGGACCGCGCCCGCGGGCAGCAGTCGGTCGAACAGGATTTTTTCCACCATTTCCGGCGCCGGACGTTTGATGGATGTCTTGTCCAGCGTGTCCTGGAATCCGGAAAGACCGGCATCCGTCACCAGCAGGCGCAGGATACGGCGATCCTTGTTCTGCCATGCGGCGCGGACCGCGTGAAAACCCCATAAAAGCGGCCCGGTCAGGCGCGGATGCGCCGATCCGTTGTCTTTCGGCTTGCCGGGTTTATGTGTGAATGACTGCTCCCGCGACTTGGGCGCAGGTTTTTCGCTGGCGAAACGCTCAGGCTTGCGGTTCGACGGGGAACGCTCGCTCTTGCGTGAACCCGAACCGGACGCGGAACGATCCTGTTTGCGGGGGCCTGACGACGGGCGGTCCGGTTTCCGGGGCCCTTTGGAATGCGGGTGCTTATGTCTCATACTTCGGTATTAGTACCGGAAATTTCAGGACGCTGAAAGCTTTAAAGCCCGGCATAGACGCGCTATCATGCGCCTTGTCATGACAAAAAAGCCCAATTTCCAGGACCAGGTCCAGCAGCTTCTGAGCGAAAAAAAATTCCAGGAGGTCGAACATCTCGCCCTGACCGTGATGGCGGATGATCGGGAAAATCCGTGGGTTCTGAAAGTACTGGCATCGCTGTACCGCTCGACCAAGCGTTTCGAATCCGGCGAGGCGATCTGCAAACGCGCTCTTCTCAACAGTCCCGATGACGCCGCCTGTCACACCAATTACGGCAACCTGCTGGTCGATATGAACCGCATGGCCGACGCGTTGCATCATACGAAACGCGCACACGAGCTGGAACCGTCCAGCGACCGCTATCTCTACAACTATGCCGTCGCCCTGCGTCAGGCCAAAAAATTCAAGGAAGCCGAGGCTGCATACCGCGAACTGGTCAGGCGTGATCCGGAAAATATCGAATACCGTCTGGCGCTCGGCTTCGTGAACCTCTACCAGCGCAAGCTGGACGATGGGTGGGATGGCTACGCCGTACGCATCAACAATAAGGATCTCGCTTATCTCAAGCGTATCAAGGCGCCGGAATGGAAAGGTGAGACCGATACGAAAGACAAGACCTTGCTGGTTCTGGGCGAACAGGGGTTCGGCGATACGATCATGATCGCGCGTTTCGTGCCTGAACTGGCCCGTCGCTTCAAAAAGGTCGGGCTGGTCTGCAAAAAACCGCTTCACCGCCTGTTTGCCGGTCTGCCGGCGGAAATCATCCTGGAAGATAAAAGTAACTTCCCGCAGAACTACGACTATCACATTCCACTGATGTCGATTCCGCCGCTGATTGAAAAAGACTGGCTGAAATGGCCGGAACCTACGCCGCTGACCATTCCGCCCGAGGCGAAAAAGAAATTCAGCGGAAATTATCACAAACAGGGCGAACGCCTGCGCGTCGGCATCGTCTGGTCGGGCAGCACGACCTTTACCTATAACGATCATCGCGCGGTCTCGGTCAAACGGTTCCATGAACTGGCCGCCCGCGTTCCCGAGGTGCAGTTTTTCAGCTTCCAGAAAGGCCCGCCTGAAAAGGAACTGATTGCCGCCGGTCTTGGCACCATCATCCCGCCCGGTCCCGAATTCGAGGATTTTGCCGATACGGCGGCCTGCGCCCAGCACATGGACTGCGTCATGATGACGGATTCATCTGTCGCGCATTTATGTGGGTCGATCGGCGTGCCGCTGATCAACCTGGTGCATTCCATTCCGTACTGGCTTTACTTTCCGGAAGGGCCGAAGGTCCCGATGTATCCGTCATGGCGCCTGTTGTGGCAGCCCGAGGCGGGCGAATGGGACCCTGTCTTCAAACAGGCGGAACAGATTCTCAAGGCGCTGGTCAAGGCGCGCGCCAAGGGCAGGCTCAGCCACGCGGACGTGCTCAAGGTCATCGACAAGACCATGAAAAAGACGGCCTAAAACGCGTCCAGAAAGCTTTCGCGCGCCTGTGGGCCGGCCGGCTTTTTAGGATCGGCGTCTGCAAAGATCAGCTTTGCAAAAATAACACGCTGCCCCTCTTTCTCGGCCCAGCCGACAAACCAGCCCTGTGCGGTTTTGCCGTCCGGCAATGTGCCGCTTCCGGTCTTGCCGTGAACCTGCCAACCGGTGTGGCTCGTAAAAATGGGCACAATCGCCATCGTCATGGCATAGGCATGAT
>CALBME010000124.1 GCA_937896295.1 uncultured Micavibrio sp.
TGATCTTCTGAACGATGTCCAGACCCGAACCATCCGCAAGGCGCAGGTCGATCAGCGCGAAATCAGGCTGCTGGTCGGCCATCCATGACAGCGCATCCGTAACGGACGTGATAACGGTGACGGCGAAGCCGCGGCGCTCAAGCGCCTTGCCCATGCGTTCGGCCAGAACGGCATCGTCATCGACGATGACCAGCTGGCCCTTGGAAGGCGTATCGACAGCAAGATTATGGATCATGGAAAAATACCTTACTGAGGCTGCGGCGAACCTTCAAGAACTCTTCGCGGCCAGGTGATGGTCACGATGGCGCCGCCCTGCGGACCGTTTGAAAAGCGCAAGGATGCCCCCGTCGCCTCCAGCAGGCTGACGGAAATGAAAATACCCAGACCCATGTGATTTTCCCGGCTTTCACGGGTCGAAATGTAGGGTTGGCCTATGGTTTGAAGGATCGCTGGCGCAAAACCCGGGCCGTCATCCGTAATGGTGACGGTGATGGTTTCGGCGCTGCCCTCGGCGGTGACTGCGACGTTTTCACGCGCATAGGAAACCGCATTTCCGATCAGGTTGCCGATGCCATATTCCATGTTCGGCACCTTGGCGATGCTGGGCAGGTTCTCGGGCACGCGGCTGTTGACCGACGTCTGCACGCCGCGGTTATTCGTGCCGACCTCGGTGGCGATCTCCATCAGCAGGCGGTCGAACCGCATGGGCACGCTGATGGCTTCCATTTTCTTGTCGGGATTTGTGGCAAGGTCAGCCAGGATTTTTTTGCACTTCTCTGTCTGGTCGCGCAAAATTGCGATGTCTTCCGCCAGCGGATCGTCCGGGTGCGTATCGCGTTCCATTTCTTTCGTGATCACGGCAATAGTCCCCAGTGGCGACCCCAGCTCATGCACGGCGGCGGCGGCCAGCGCGCCCAGTTCGGACACCCGCCTGCGTTCGTCCAGAATGGCGCGCGTATGGACCAGCGCGGCATTGATGCGCCGTGTTTCCATGGCAAGGCGCCAGACGATGAAGCTGATGAAAATGAACGCGATCATCAGCGCGAACCACGATGCATGAATATAGGATGGCGACAGGAATGGCGCCGGTTCCGGCCAGTTGAGCGGGTATTGACCGAACGCCATGACCGATACGCAAAGAACCGTCAGCATGATGAGAAGGCAAAGCGAATAAAGCGAAAGCAGTGATGCCGCCATCGTCAGCGGCCCCAGCAGCAGGATGGTAAATGGATTTTGCGTGCCGCCTGTAAAAAACAGGAACCCGCAAAGCTGGATGATGTCAAAGACGAAGTACCAGCGGATGACGGATTCCGAAACCTGCCGGCGAAAGGCCATGGCGTAAAGGTTCACGGCAAAACTGGCGGCGACAAGGATCAGAAGGGGCGTGGCGGGAAGGACGATGTGAAACGCGGCTTCCGAAGCTGCAATGATCAAAAGCTGCGAGATCGCCACGATCCAGCGCATGATGATCAGCGGCGTGGTGATGATGTTCGGGGCGTGCTCGTAGACGTTGATCGGCATCAGGCGGCCTGCGCTTTGGCGAACTCCGATTTAAGCATCGCGGCCAGCATGATTGCCGCATAGCCCTTGTCGCTTTTTTCGGCATCCGCAAAAACATGGAAACCCGGCACGTCATGGGCAATGCCGCACAGGAAGATGGTGGGTGTAAGGCCGGGGTGCAGCTTGCCCAGCGCCTTCGCTGCCGCCAGACCCTGCGGGCCTTCGGCGATGATGGGAATACCGGCGCGCGCCGCCGCCACCATGGCGCCCATGATCGCGGCTGTCTCCGGTGTCGTCGTCGCAAAGAAATCGTTTTCATCGCATATGCGTTCGTCCGACCCCGCGCCAAACGCGGCAACCACCAGCAGGGCGGTGTC
>CALBME010000125.1 GCA_937896295.1 uncultured Micavibrio sp.
TTTCGGCTAAGTACCTCTAAAAAAAACCGATCATGTCTGTTGTTGGGCTTCATGGGATCAATATAGACTTTAGGCAATAAAAAAACGCTTTCAGCGCAAATCATCATGATTTCTTAACTAGCTCAGGGCCTTCTCAGTTTGGTGTTTTTGAGCAGTTTTCATAACCCCCATCCATGCTTTTCGGCGATGATTTAAATCGCTGAGGCAAGCTCAAGGCGAAACTCCTGATCTTGTGGGCGCAGTCTAGCGCACGGCCAGCACGGCGAGAATGACGATGCCGAGCGCGATGCGGTACCAGGCGAAGCCGTTGAACGTGTGGCTCTGCACGAAGCGGATGAGCCATTTCACCACGACGAAGGCCGCCAGCGTGATTTTGCCGGGCGTCGGCCGCGCCTATGCCCGTGGCGATGATGTGGGATATTACGCCGCGTCCATCCACACCAACGCGATCAGCGTCAACGACGCAGGGCACGACGACCTGATGCGAGACATTGCGGCCAACAGAGCCTTCGCCCGCGGCGGCGTCTATATGGGCTGCGCCGGTTTTTTGAACCTGAGCTATATCTGCGTGATGCGTCCCGCCGCAGCGGTTCTGTTCGATATCAACCCGCTGCAGACCATGTTCTGGCGCCATGTCGTGAAGGGTCTGGCGTCGTCGCCCACCTTCCGGTCATTCGTGCATTTCATGCAGCATTCGGGCGCCACGCTGGACCAGCAGGTTCTGAAGGCGTGCGGGCCGGTGGAACTGAACGATGCCGGCATCACGCCGGTCAACACAACACCACGCAGCATCCGCGGCCTTTTCCGCGAAGTGCATGTCACGGATTCATACCCGTGGTGGAGCGACACCGTGGAATGGAACTGGCGCGGACAGGATTATCCGTACCTGCACATGATGGCCAAAAACGGCGCCATCGGGGCGCTGACCCTTGACCTGACCGATGCGCAGGCATGGGACGATTTAAGCAATTACATGAAAACAGCCGGGCGCGAGGTGTGCGCCATTTACGTCAGCAATGCGCTGACCTTTCTTGAGCGCGGGCTATGCTGGAGCCAGGGCGAGTACAACCCGCACGCCGCACAAAGCGCGCACGAGAATTTCAACCGACTGGCCCGCGGGGCCAGCCCCTTCATCATCGACGACCAGGGCAGCGTGCCCCTTAAAAACGCGCTGCGCCTGTCCGGCCCGGTTTAGACCCGGTTATTTTTTCCACGGCCAGCGGAACGACACGCGGCGGAAAGCCAGACGCACGATCCAGACCGTCAGCCAGAAACCAACGGCAATGACCGGAATCCACGGCAGGACACGGCCCACAAACTGAATCATGCGGTCCAGCGCGCGGTAGAATTGCTGGGTCGCATTCTTGAACGTATTTTTCAATTCATACGGCTTGGCTTCGGCGGGCCGGTATTCGACGCTGTAACTTAAATTCACGGTCGCCATGTTCGTCACGCGTTCCAGATTGCGCAGACGCGCGGTGCGCATGTCGATTTCGGTCTGAATGCGGTTCAGTTCCTGTTCGATGCGCAGGATGTCGTCGACCTTTTCCGCCTTGTAGCTGTCGAGCAGTTTGCGCAGGCGTTCGCGCATCGCGATCAGGTTGTCCATCTGCGCGTTCAGGTCAGAAAACTCATCGCTCTGGTCGTCGGCGCTGACGTTATGATTGAGGATGCGCCCCTGCCCCGTACCCAGAAAATCAAGAAACTGCCCCAGTTTCGCGGGATCGATGCGGGCGTAAATATTACCGCCCTGTTCCAACTGGATATTGGAATTGACGATTTCGCATTCCAGCTCGATGCACTTGGCGTAATCGCGCTGATAGCGGGACTGAAGCACGTTGTAAGGCGTTTCAATCGACATATTGTGCGTCTCGGCAATGCGGCGGCCTTTGAATTTCGTGCGGTCGAGCACCATGGTCGAGGGCGGTGCGGCAGGTTCCAGCGCGGCATTGTTGCCGGACATCGGTGCCGGCGCAATCATGGCGGCCTGCGGCGCCGCCATCATTTTCGCGCTGCGGGCGAAAGCCATGCCATCGGCAGCGCCCCCCATGTAGGCGCTGGATTCATTCGCCATGATGTCCTGATCGCCGCCGTCGTCGCAGGCTGACAGGAACAGGACAGCAGATAGAGCAAGCAGAAGAAGACGGCGCATGAAAACCCCCTGGAATTTTTAATCTCTTAAGATGTGTAGCAAAGACAGCGCACGCAATCAAACCGGCGCGGCGTGCAGCCCCGGCATCATGCCACCGGCCTGCAGCGCCTGAAGCTTGGCCATGGGGGCCCAGTGGGCGACGGACTGGGCAAAACGCCCCGCCAGACCGGGCCTGACAGGCTGATGCACGCGGCACGCGGCCTGCAGGTCGCGCCAGTAAGGGGTATCCCCCTGCACGTCCTTGAGCAGGTATTCGGAAATCATCGGCCCCAGCACCCGGCGTTCCGCCAGACGCTTGACCTCGGCCGCCAGATGACGGTTTTCGATGCCTTCATATCGCGCCACGAACAGCGCCATGCGCAGTTCTTCGGTATGAAGGTTATTGAACACGGCACCGGGCGAGCGGACGCGGCGATGCATGCGCTGGTACAAGATTTCCTTCAGCATTTCGGACTGGTGCAGGTCGCGTTCGGCGTCGCTGCGCGCATTCAGATGGGCACCCAGCGCCTGCAACTCCTGCTGGCTGTGCACAGGCTGGCGTCCTTCGATATGGGCCAGCAGGTTGCGATGCACGGCCAGATCGGCATAACGGCGGATGGGCGAAGTAAAGTGCAGGTATTCGGGCAATGCCAGGCCGAAATGCCCCTTCACGTCCGTTTCGTAACGCGCACGCTGAAACCACAGGCGCAGGCGCTTGATGGCGATGTCATAACCCTTGTCATCGTCATGCTGGATCGCCTCGCGCACGTTGTAGAGAAGCCGCGGCCCCAGTTCAGGATCGACCGCGTCGGCGGCGTGGTTGCGGTATAGCGCCGGCACATCATGATCGCGCATGTATTTGCCCACGATGCTGTTGGCCAGAATGGCCATTTCCTGCACGAATACATATCCCCGGTGGCTGGGCGCAGCGTTGCCGCGCAGGCGGCCATCGGCATCGAGCACCAGCCCCTTGTTGATGTCTTCCAGCGTGAGCGAGCCGTTGGCACGGCGGCGTTCGAAGAGTTTCTGCGCCAGATGCGACCATAAAAAAAAGCGGTGAGATGGATCACCGCTTTGTTCAAGGAATTTCTCGTAGCTGAGTTTTTTCCGGTTGTAGAAGGCCGACCGGTAAATGGCGCTGTCGACGATGTTCAGGGCGTTGTCGAAAACCACTTCCACCGTCACTGCGGGCCTTAAGACCCCTTCCACCAGGCTGAGACGGTCGCGGTCGAGTTCGTCTGCGAACATCGGGCGGTTGCCGGCGGGGTTGTACAGCGAAAAACCCTGCGCCCGCGCCCTGCGGTCATGCGCACTGCCGGGCGGGACCACGGACGAGACATCGGCAATGGAAATCAGCACATTCCAGCCGTTGGGGCGCTTTTCAACCCAGAGGCCGTCATCCATGTCGAGTGTCGAGGGGTCGTCGATCGTATACCCCTCCACCACCGGGCGGTGGGCGAGGGCTGCATGTGAATACTGATAGGCTGAAACCTGACGACTCATGCCTTACGAGTCGTAAGTTATGGCAACGTTGTTTTCAAGAAGCTGCGACGCAGCATCCACAAAAACGTTCAGATGGTGTTGGCCGAAGGCTTGACGCCGGTCACGGGCACGCCAGTTGCGGCGTGGCGCTGCAGATAGGCCGGCACGGGCACGAGGATTTTATTATCCGCGGAAATATAGGCACGGTTCTGTGGTTCCTGCGGTTTGGTCAGGTCGACAACCCTGACGGTGCCCTGCTGACCTTCGGGCGTGACGTCCCAAAAGGCGGGTTTGATATGGGCGATTTTGCCCGGCAGGGGAAAACCGTAGACAGTCTCGAAATTCTCGGCGCCCAGAATGGGTTTCGCGTTTTCATCCGTGCCATAGGCCCATTTGTGCAGCGAGCTGCCCTTGATACCGGCATCAGCCAGAGCCCTGTACAGTACGCGCGGGTCCTGTTCGTCGTAGAAGGTATAAAAGACATGCCGCGTGGGCAGCTGGGCCGCGACGGCCTTCACGATGGTGCGCGCGCGTTCGAACTGATTGGCGACGGTGACGCCGGTGCCGGATTCGGCCACGCTTTTATCCGAATTGACAGCGATCACCAGCGCAGCGTCACGATCGGGATGGGCGTCATGGATGTACTGAAAACCCGCCACCGTGCTGGGTACGATCAGGTCAGGCGCCGCGCCGTACACGCCGTTGGTGGCGTGAACGGAGGTAAACCCCTTGGTCTGGAGCGCACGGATAATGTCCTTCGGGTCGGAGGACATGACAGCAAAGTAACTGGAAAGTTCGGCCATGGCTGAAATGTGCCATAGCGCAGCGGATTAGCGCAATATTCTTTTCATAAAAACCAAACGCGCAACCAATCAGCGCGCGACCAGCGCAGCTGGGCCCGCCCCGGCCGCGGCCACAAGGCGCGGGGTTTCGGCCTGCGGCACGATGGTGAGCACGGGCGCTTCCTGTTTTGGAATGGTTACGCCCGCCCACGCCTTGAGCGCGCTGATGGCGGCGGCGGTTGCCGCCTCCTCCACCGTCGCGGCCTCGCCGCGCATGGCGTCGCCGCCGACGGCCAGTTTGCGCACCTCGACAATCGCGGTCGGTTGCTTGGTGTAGATCGTGTAGTTGATGATGCGGCCGTTGGCATCACCCCATGCATCGAGAAGCGCGATGGGGTGGTGGTCGGGTCGGGACGGGTTGCTGATCATGTGTGCCTGTTCATTTTTGTTTTTTCAAAAATGGCATGCGGCGATTACAGAAAGCAATTATTCGCTGAACATATCAGGCGTATTTGTACGCTGCGGCGCAGTAAGACCAAGGGCGCGATAACCACCAGCGGTGATGCAGCGGCCACGTGGAGTGCGTTGCACCAGACCCTGCTGGATCAGGTATGGTTCGATCACATCCTCGATCACGTCGCGCTCTTCAGAAAGCGTGGCAGCCATGGTTTCAACGCCGACCGGGCCGCCGTCATAATGTTCGACGATGGTGCGCAGGTAACGGCGGTCCATGGCGTCCAGACCGGCGCCGTCAACATCAAGACGTTTGAGCGCCGAGTCCGCCACCGCGGACGTCACCATGGCATGACCGTCCACCTGCGCGAAGTCACGCACACGGCGTACCAGACGCCCCGCGATACGCGGGGTGCCGCGCGCACGTTTTGCGATTTCGCGCGCGCCATCGGGCGCGATGTTGCCGCCGAGAATTTTGGCAGCGCGGCTGACGATGCTGGTGAGGTCGTCGTGGTTGTAAAAATCAAGGCGCAGTGGAATGCCGAAGCGTTCGCGCAAAGGCGTGGTCAGAAGACCGGAACGCGTCGTCGCCGCCACCAGCGTAAAGGGGGGCAGTTCGATCTGGACCGAACGGGCGGCCGGCCCCTCGCCGATCATGATGTCGAGCTTGCCGTCTTCCATGGCGGGATAAAGAATTTCCTCCACCACCGGGTTGAGGCGGTGAATTTCATCGATGAACAAAACGTCCATCGGTTGCAGATTGGTCAGGATCGCGGCGAGATCACCGGCGCGCGCGATGACGGGGCCGGATGTCGCCTTGAAGCCGACACCGAGTTCACGCGCCACGATCTGTGCCAGCGTGGTCTTGCCCAGACCCGGCGGGCCGTGGAGCAGTACGTGGTCCAGCGGTTCGCCGCGCGATTTGGCGGCGGCAATGAATACGGCCAGATTTTCCTTCAGCTGTTTCTGGCCCGTGAATTCGGCCAGCGCCTTGGGACGCAGCGCGACATCTTCATCGCTGCCCAGTTTTTCGGTTGTCAGCGCCTCGGCCCGGTTCATGCGGCCATCTCTTTCAGGGACTGGGTGATGATGGCGCTTAAATCCTTCGCCTCGCCGCGCGCGATCACGGCGCTGACGGCCTGATACGCCTCGGACCGGCCATAGCCAAGACCGACAAGCGCGGAGACAGCATCGTCGATGTGGCTTGCGTCATTCGCGGGTTTGGCGCGTTTCTGTTTGCTTTCAGGTGACGGCGGCAGCGCGATGGCGACGGCCGTGATATTTTTATCCTTGAGTTCGATAACGATGCGTTCGGCCAGTTTCTTACCCACGCCATCTGCGCGGGTGAGCATACCTGCGTCTTTCGCGCCGATGGCGAGATTAAGCTGGTCCGGCGTCAGCGCGGACAGAATGGCAAGCCCCACCTTGGGGCCAACGCCCTGCACGCTGGTCAGGGTTTTGAACCACTGGCGTTCCGCCGCGTCGGCAAAACCGTAAAGGGTGATCGCGTCTTCGCGCACGATGGTTTCGATCAGCAGCGTGGCGGGATCGCCCGCCCCGCCAATGGCGGCCATGGTGCGCGCACCTGCATTCACGACATAGCCCACGCCGTTCACGTCCAGCACAAGCTGGTTACCCTGAATACTGTCTATCGTACCGCGCAGTTTCCCTATCATGACTCGAAGTGTACTTGCTTTGTTCCGGCCTGGCTAGCGGTGATGCGCATGGCAGATGGCGACGGCCAGCGCATCGGCAGTATCGGCAATTTCAAAGGTCGCCTTGGGCAGCAGGACCTTGATCATCATCTGCACCTGCGTTTTATCGGCATGCCCCGCACCCACGACGGATTTTTTGACCGTGTTGGCTGAATATTCGCCCACCGGAAGGCCAGCGCGGGCGGGCGCCACGAAGGCCACGCCCCGCGCCATACCCAGTTTCAGGGTCGACGCCGCGTTGGTGTTGGAGAATGTTTCCTCGATCGCGGCCTCGTGCGGTTTCCACGCGGCGATGACCTTTTCCAGTTCGATGTCGATCATGCCAAGCCGTACGGACATTTCAGCCTTGGCCGGCGGCCTGATACAGCCGCCCGCGACGAAGGCGAGTTTATTGTCCTGATAATCGATGATGCCCCAACCGCAGCGCTGTAACCCCGGATCGATACCAAGGATGCGCAGGGATTTTCCCATCACTCGGCCGCGAGTTTGGCCGCGATGTCGTCGCTGACGTCCATGTTGTAGAACACTTCCTGCACGTCGTCGTTTTCATCGAGCACGTCGATCAGCTTCATGACGCTGGCCGCCGTTTCGGCGTCAGTCACGCTGTGCATATTCAGCGGTTTCCAGACCATGCCGGATTTTTCAGGCGCGCCGAACTTCTTATCCAGCGCCTCGCTGACCGCGGCCAGGTCGGTGGTGTCGGTATAGATGCTGTGATATTCGTCGTCGCTTTCGACGTTCTGCGCCCCGGCCTCGACCGCGGCTTCGAACATCGCATCGGCCGACCCCTTGGAAGCGGGATAGACGATTTCTCCCAGTTTTTCGAACATGAAGGACACGGACCCCGCGGTACCCAGAGTACCGCCGTATTTCGCAAAGGTCGGGCGGATATCGTTCACGGTGCGGGTGACGTTATCGGTCAGGCATTCGACGACAATGGCGACGCCGCCGGGGCCATAACCTTCGTACCGCGCTTCCTGATAATCCTTGCCATCGGCGGCGCCGGGAATGCCCTGTTCGATCGCACGCTTGATACGATCGTTCGGCATGGAGACCGATTTAGCCTTGTCGATGGCCAGTCGCAGGCGCGGGTTCATGGCCGGATCGGGGCTGCCCGACTTGGCGGCTACGGTGATACCGCGGGCTATCTTACCGAATAGACCGGACTTTTTTCGCCCCTGCGCCTCTTTACGGCGCGCGACGTTCTTTGCGTGGGAATGGCCTGCCATTGTCCTAACCTTGTTAAGTGGGTTATAATTTTTCCCTATGCAATTTTCAATCGCCTCGTAGATGCCATACCGCTTTGACACTGTTTCGGTTCTGATCGTAGAAGACAACCAGCCCATGGCCATGATGGCGCGGGCGATTCTGCAGACTTTCGGGGTCCGGGAGGTCATCATCGCCAAAAACGGCGAGGATGGATTCGAGGCATTCTGCCGCCATAACCCCGATATCGTCATCGCCGACTGGATGATGAAGCCCATCGACGGCGTGGTCCTGACCCGGATGATCCGGGGCGAACCCCGGTCCCCCAACCCGTTCGTACCCATCATCCTGATGACCGGGTTTTCGGAAAAGACCCGGGTCGCCATGGCCCGCGACTGCGGGGTCACGGAATTCCTGGTCAAACCGTTCGAGGCCAAGCAATTGTACAAGCGTATTGCGCAGGTGATCGAACGCCCGCGCCAGTTCGTGCGCAGCGAAGGATTTTTCGGCCCCGACCGCCGCCGCCTGGTGGACGCCACGTTCGCGGGTCCGTGGAAACGCCATCTGGACCACCAGCTGACGGGAGGCAAGTCATGACCCAGGAACGGGAAAAGAAACGCCGCGCCGAATTCATCATGCCGCCCAATGCCCTTAAGATGAAAGTGGGCAGCGGCGGGCTTGATGAAAAAATCATCGAAATGGCGCAGGAGCTTATCAACAAGACGGATTTCGACTTCCTGCCAACGGGCCAGCGTTACCTGACCTCGCTTCAGGAAGGCATTCGCATGACGATGCAAAAACGCGGCGAAATCGATAACGAAGCCCTGATTACCACCATGCTTTATCCCGCCATGCAGTTGAAGGCGAATGGCGGCATGTTCGGCTATCCGCTGATTACGGAAGTGGCCGCCAAGCTGATCCTGTTCCTGGAACAGGTCAAGGAACCGGACCCCGATGCCCTCGATGTCGTCAACGGGTTTGCGCATGCGTTGCAGGCGATCATGATGTTGGGTGAAAAAACCCGCGGTGTCGCGCCCCATAGCAGCCAGCTGACCGACGCGCTGGACGAGGCCGTCAGACGCTATTTCACCAAGCACCCGGATTAAACTTTCCGCCTTAGGCGAACAGCATGACGCGGGTGGGCGTGACCAGCCCGTCGAGACGCTGGTCATGCGGCTCGGAGGGGATCGGGTCCTCGGAAATCTGCCAGTCATAGGCCATGCCGATGGCCAGAAAATCGTGCCGCGCGCGCAGATCCGCCAGTGCGGCGTCATAATACCCCGCCCCGCGCCCGAGGCGCGTGCCCTTCATATCGACCATGACCAGCGGCACCAGAATAATGTCGGGTGTGACCTCGGGCGCGTCTTCGCGCGGTTCCATCGTGCCGACACGCGACTTCACCACCGTACCGCCGCGGCGCCACTGGCGGAAAATCATGCCGTGACTGTTGGGTATAACCACCGGCAATGCGCAGGTCATGCCCATGTCGTGGCATGTCTCAGCAATCATGCGGGTGTCGCATTCACGCGCCAGCGGCCAGAAAAAGGCAATCGATTTGGTGGCATCGGGTGGAAACGCGTCCAGAAAGCGCTGGCAGAGTTCGCGGTCCAGTTTCTTACGCTCGACCGAGCTTTCAGCCGCCCGGGAGTGGGATGCGCGCCGCAGCTTTTTCTTGTCGGTTGCGTGATCGTCCATAGACCCGAAGGGTAAAGGAAACAGGAAGAAGATCAAATGAAGCAAATTGAAGCGGAGCCACGAATGCCGTGGGTATGCATCAAATCCGCTACTGGCCCGGTTAAACCAGGTGGGTGCCAGATAAAAGGACCAGGGTCCTTTCAGCGCCAGCTCCCATAGCAGAGAATTATCGGCCCGAGGGATTTTGGTACCTTCACCTGCCCCGCAGCCCCGCCACCGTATATATACATCAGGGCGGTGAAAAAGACAGTTTTGTCTTTTTATTTACCTGCGAAACACAGCCGCCACACCAACCCCATGTTTCGCGGGCTGGTTTTTCCAACGAGACAGGTTTTACACTTAAGCGCGTTTGAGCTTTTTCACGACGCCTTCGAGGCGGTCGGAGAGCTGGTCCACGACCTTGGCGATTTCCGCGTCGCGGGCGTCAGCCTCCTGACGGGCGCGGTTGAAGTCGGCCACGTTGTGCTGGCTTTGCGCAGTTTCACGGCGCAGGCGGTCGATTTCGGCCTGAAGCTGGGCGATGCGGTTTTCGTAAGGCCCGCGCACCTGCATTTCGACGTCCTGACGGGACGGGCCGGCATTGGCGGCGGCCATGTTGGCCTTTTCGGCCGCGTCGCGGGCTTCGAACATGTCGTCGGCAATGACCAGCGCGGTCAGGACCAGCATGTAGCTTTCGTTCGGGGCGGCCCCGGCCTGGTTGAGTTCACGGAAACGTTCGTCGACGTATTTGCCCAGCTGCTGGACGCGCGCTTCCTGGCCGTCATCGCAGGCGATGGTGAATGTACGGTTGTTTACGACGATATTGACCTTGGACATGATCAGCGGCTCCCCACCTGCAGAAGATTTTCGATACGTTCAATCGTACGATCCAGCGTTTTAGCCATCAGGGTGTTGTCGACAGCCGGTTGTCTGGACGTACCGCCAAACAGGTCGATCTGGCGCGCCTTGACATCATTTTCGGCAGAGGTCGCGGCTTTTTCCAATTGTTCGACCACAGTCATCAAACGACGCAAACTATTATCCAGACCCATCGGCGGACGCACCCTAGCTTTAAATTTTTCAAATGCTGATAGATAAGACGAATAACGGGACCTAAAGCCCCTGTCCAGCGGGAAAAAAATTCATCCACAGGGTGATTCGTTCTGCATTTTGGGGCCTCGCCGGCCCGCTCACTCCGTTCGCCCCCGCTCGCGCGAAAGCGCGGGCTGCGGTCGCAGCCTTTATAGTGAAAAAAGAGTCTTTATTTTCGTTCCTTCATCCTTATTGTAGCGGCCAAGAAAAGGAACATCTCATGGCCTCCACCAATCTTGCCCAGGCTGACGCCGTCGCCAAACTCGTCGATCACCATCCCCTTCGCCAGTATTCGAACGCCATCCGGGCGCTGTCGATGGATGCTGTCGAAAAGGCCAATTCGGGCCACCCCGGCATGCCGATGGGCATGGCCGACGTCGCCACCGTCCTTTTCACCAAATTCATGAATTTCGACCCGGCCAGCCCGCGCTGGCCCGACCGCGACCGCTTCATCCTGTCGGCCGGTCACGGTTCCATGCTGCTGTATTCCCTCGCCTATCTGCTGGGGTACGAGAAGATGACGCTGGAGCAGATCAAGAATTTCCGCCAGCTGCATTCCATCACCCCCGGTCACCCCGAAGTGGACCCGGATATCGCGGTTGAGACAACCACGGGCCCCTTGGGCCAAGGCATTGCAAACGCAGTGGGTTTCGCGCTGGCCGAACGTATCAACAACGCCCGTTTCGGCGACGAGCTGATGAACCATTTCACCTATGTCATCTGCTCCGACGGGGATCTGATGGAAGGCATCAGCCACGAGGCCGCGTCCCTGGCCGGTCACCTGAAGCTCAACCGCCTGATCGCCCTGTATGACGATAACGGCATCTCGATCGACGGTCCGACGTCCCTGTCCTACACCGAAGACCCGACGGGCCGCTTCCAGGCCTATGGCTGGAACGTCATCAAGATCGACGGCCACGATTTCGACGCCATCGAGGGCGCCATCGCCAAGGCCCAGACGTCGGACAAGCCGACACTGATCCGGTGCCAGACCACCATCGGTTACGGCAGCCCCAACAAGTGCAACACGTCGGGCGTCCATGGCAGCCCGCTGGGCGCTGACGAGGTGCTGGCATCCCGCACGCAGCTGGCATGGCCGCATGCCCCCTTTGAGGTCCCGGCGGAGATTTTGACCTGGTGGCGCGAGGCTGGTGCCCGCGGTGCGTCCAAGCGCAAGGCATGGCAGGTGCGCCACGAGAAATCGGCACAGAAAAACGATTTCGATAACGCGTTTAATCCCAATGTTTCCAACCGTGTACGTCCGGTTGTTGAGAAACTTGTTGATAACCTTGTGAATAACCCTGTGAAGACTGCCACCCGTCAGGCATCGGGCGAAACCCTGAATGCCTTGATTGACGCGGTTCCCGAGCTGATCGGCGGGTCTGCCGACCTGTCCCCATCGAACAACACCTATAAAAAGGGTACGGCGGTGGTCAAAGCCGGCGCGTACGGCGGCCAATACATCCATTACGGCGTGCGCGAGCACGGCATGGCCGCGGCCATGAACGGCATGGCGCTGCATGGCGGGTGCATCCCTTACGGCGGCACGTTCCTGACCTTCGCCGACTATTGCCGCCCGGCCATCCGGATGGCCGCCCTGATGAAGCTGCGCGCCGTGCATGTCATGACGCACGATTCCATCGGCCTTGGCGAAGACGGCCCCACGCACCAGCCGGTCGAACACCTGGCCAGCTTACGCGCCATTCCGAACGTGTCGGTCATGCGCCCGTGCGATGCGGTTGAGACCGCCGAATGCTGGGACCTTGCGCTGGACCGCGCCGACGGTCCCACCGTCATGGCGCTGACCCGTCAGGGACTGCCCCAGATGCGCCTGACCAAGATGGCCGGCAACCCCTGTGGAAAAGGTGCGTATATCCTGCGCAAAAACTTCGAGGCGGGGACCCCGGAACTGGTGCTGATGGCGTCGGGTTCGGAAGTTTCCATCGCCGCCGAAGCGTACGAAAAGCTGCAGGCTTCAAGCATCAAAGTTCAATTGGTTTCAGTGCCTTGCATTGAGTTTTTTGAGAAACAGGATGAAGCGTACAAGCGTGAGATCCTGGGACCCGAGACGGTCAAGCGCATCGTGGTCGAAGCGGCCCTGCGCCAGCCTTGGGATAAGTACCTGAAAGCGTCCGATATATTCATCGGTATGAAGGGTTTCGGCGAGTCGGCCCCCTATCAGAAACTGTACGAACATTTCGGCATCACACCGAAACACATCGTGGATGCAGTGAAAGAACGACTGAAATAACAACAAGCCGCCCCGGCTCCGCGAAGGAGAGACCGGGGCGGATTTATTCCCTCCTTCGAAGCCGCCGCAGCCGCCCTGCCTTCGCAGGACAAAGCGCGGCAGGACAGAACAATAGAGAGTGAAAGGAAAAATCATGACCGTCAAAATCGCCATTAACGGCTTTGGCCGTATCGGCCGCCTTGTGCTGCGCTCCATCATGGAAAGCGGCCGCAACGATGTCACCGTCGTCGCTATCAACGACCTCGCGACATCCGAAGCCAACGCGCATCTGCTGAAATACGACACCGTGCATGGCCGCTTCCCCGGCGAAGTGACGGTCAAGGGCGACACCATCTCGGTCGGCAAGGGCACGATCAAGGTCACCGCCGAAAAGGACCCCTCCAAGCTCCCCTGGAAGGACCTCGGCGTCGACATCGCGCTGGAATGCACCGGCATCTTCACCGCCAAGGACAAGGCTTTGGCCCATCTGACGGCAGGCG
>CALBME010000126.1 GCA_937896295.1 uncultured Micavibrio sp.
ACCTTGCGCAACCGCTGCCTAGCCGACGCATTTCGCAAGGTCGCGCCGGATACGGACATCGTATGGTGCGCCACCGCCGAGACGTTCGCCCTTGTCCCGCCGCTGCGGCAGGACTTTGCCTGCGTCGTCCTGCCTGATGCGCCCCAGCGCGAACAGGTACAGGCGCTGGCGCAGCATATTTCAGCATCCGGCGCGGAAAGACCCATTCTGGTCACCGACGGTTACCACCTCGATCACGCGACCATGGACGCGGCGCGCGAACATGGCCTTGCGGGCGTGTCGCTGTTCATCGATGAAAAGGCGAACCGCCTCCTGGGCGACCAGACATTCGTGGTCGATTACCTGCCCAGCCGTCCTTCCGACTGGCAGGGACTGATCGGCGCGGACACGGACCTTTTAAGCGGCCCCGCCTACCAGATGGTGTCGACGCGCTTTGAAAAGGTGGCGTCATTGCGCGAAGGCGTTCTGGCCCACCGCGTGGCCGGCTATCGCCGCAACGTCATCCTGATGAACGGCGGCTTCAACATCGGCGGCATGCTGGAAAGCATGATCGATCACGCCATGCAGGATGCCGATGCGTGGAAAGACGTCACGTTCAAGATCTTCGTCATGTCCACCGCGCCGGGCTTCAAGGCGCTGCGCCAGAAAATCGAAGACGCGCGCGAAGCCAATCTGAAAATTGTCTTCCTGCCCGATAACAACCACATCCCCGAACATATCGGCAATGCGGATTTGTATATCGGCGCGGCCGGCATGACGCCGTTCGAACTGGGCGCCGCAGGCGGTATTCCGTGCGTATTGATGCCTGCGGGGCATAACCAGCAAAAAATCGCCGCGCTGGTGCACGCACGCCGCGCCGGTTTCAATGCGGGCGATTTCCTGACGCTGGAGGACGGCGAACTCAGACGCACAAAAGATGCGGATGCGACGATCGCACGCGCCATGACACTGGGCCGGGACATACTGGATTCAAAACGAACCTACGGCGCGCTGAGCCGTTGTTCGCGCGCCTTCTGCGACGGTCAGGGCGCGCGCCGCGTGGCTGAAAAAGCCCTGCAGGCGCAGTTGCATATTTCCTGATCGCTTAAGCGGACTTGGTAACCTTCGCGGCGAGCGATGCTTCCAGGAACATATCGATATCCCCGTTGAGCACGTCGTCGGACTGGTTGGTTTCGACTTCGGTGCGCAGATCCTTGACCAGCTGGTACGGCGCCAGAACGTAGGACCGGATCTGGTGACCCCAGCCGATATCCGTTTTCTCGCCATGCGCGGCCATCTTGGCGTCTTCACGCTCTTTCAGTTCTTTTTCGTACATGCGGGCTTTGAGCATGTTCATGGCGCTGGCGCGGTTTTTATGCTGGCTGCGGTCGGCCTGGCACGCGACGATGATGCCAGTGGGAATGTGCGTGATCCGGATCGCGGAATCGGTCCGGTTGACGTGCTGGCCGCCCGCGCCCGAGGCACGGTAGGTGTCGACCTTGAGGTCCTTGTCCAGGATCTCGATCTCGATCCGGTCGTCGATCACCGGGGAGACCGAGACCGAGGCGAAGCTGGTGTGGCGGCGAGCATTGCCGTCGAAGGGCGAGATCCGCACCAGCCGGTGCACGCCGGCCTCGGTC
>CALBME010000127.1 GCA_937896295.1 uncultured Micavibrio sp.
TTGCCGGATAATATCTTCATGCATTGTCATTCTCCATTTTCTCAATGGCGTTGCGCAGGGCCGGGGTAGACAAGGCCAATAAAGCTAGGCTATGAATGCGCCTAATGGGGTGATCTCCGGCTTCAAGTTTTTGCCACTGCCGCGCAGTCATACCGATCTTTTTCGCGGCGGCGGATTGCGTGAGGCCTTTATCCTCACGCCATTTTATTAATTCAGCCGGGGTCATTAAATCTTACCCTCGGCAGTCGTGGCGACCAGGCGGAAGGAGCCGAAGTCCATTAAGAATAAGTCGCCACGGCGTCCACCCTTCATGATTTGGTGATTAGCCATATAAAAAAGACCAGCAACTTTTGTTTCTGAACCGCCAAAAGCGGAAGCAGGCTCATGCGTTTTAATAACTTCGCCTTCAGAAAACGGTTGATCGTCAATATCGTCGCTGCCGTTCCACTGTGCGATTGCGGTCAGGAATTTTTGAACTTCGGTCATTTTCTTCTCCAATTATGGGCGGCACCATCGCCGCTGTTCATAAAATTAATATATGACTTTAATTCGTGAATTGCACGAATAAACGACGTAATATTATTGCGTATTTACTTCGTATCCCCCGTGCAGTGGACGGGCGAGCTTAATAATTGTCCGCAACGGTGGATCAAATCGGCAACCTGTTGCATAGTTTCATAAGGATAACCATCATTACCCTCTTGCCCGGCAATATCGCACAGAACAGTTGAGGCCGGATAAAGCTTTCCGGTCTTCAAAGGATGTGGGATTTTTCCGTTACATGTGCAGTGGACGGGTTGGCTGAGGGCGCTATTAACTGATGCATGCCCTTGCTTGGCATAGCGGTTTGCGGCCTCAAAGATCGTCTCTAACGCCGTCAGTCTTTCTGGCCCCGAATCTGGATTGGTATTGATGTATTTAATAGCCGTGTCGAGTTTCTTGAGAAATTCAAAATCCGCCAACGTGAAAGCCTCCGCCCGTTCGCCCGTAGGGGCAGGGGTCAGGTGGCCGCGATCTGCCAGAACCTCAACGCACCATTCAATTCCGACTTTATAATGCTCATATCTATCTCGATAATACGGCTTGTCTGTATCCCTTAACCGATCCTGTTCAGCCCATAAAGATTTTATAAGAGCATCAACATCAACGGCTGCTGGCGGATTAACCTCATCAACCATCACAGGATCATCGCCTATAACGTCATCCAGCAATCTCTTGCATATCTCCTGCCACGGCTTCATATCGGTGAAGCTGCGTGTCATGTTCTCAATAGATTTACGTGCGGCTATGGCGTCGGCACGGGATACGGCTGCTGGGCAGTCGGCGTGGTACGAATGGTTTATTTCGCTTTCACCGCTGGCAAAAAATTCACGAATTATCTCTTTCCCGTCCAGTTCAACGACAATGGTATTCGGCCCAATGTTGCGTAATGTAATCATTGCTCTGTATCTTCTATTCTAACACTAAATCCTGGCAATCCCTTTGGCGGCTCCGTACCCGGCAAAACCATCGGCGCTCTCAATTCAAGGCCGTCTATGCTCACGGTTGGACGGTAAGCGGACGTTCCAAGGGGAAGGCCGACAAATTCAAGGGGCTGACCGCATTCACTGCATTTAACCTGAATGTCGGCGCTATAGTGAGTGATAGGGCCGCCTTCAACTACTGACAGCCTACCGATAGATGCATTCACTAGGAAGTTCATGTGCTCGCATTTTTCATCCGGCATTTCAGGCATTACGGGGGTGATGGTCATTGCTTTAATCCCTTTATTGCATCACATATTTGAGTGGTAGCACTCCATATAGCGAAGTAAATCATGGTGGCTCCGAGCATTATTGCGGCTGCTATCACGGCTTCACCTCCCCGGCATCGGCTGCGGTGAGCGCTCTGCTCTGTGTGAATATCTCTATCCACGCATCCTGCATTCTAGCTGTCCATATTCTTGGGTCATCTGCTGGATGGGGAAGGTCGCAGTCGCCCCTCAATTCCGCCACTTCGACCAGTTCCGATACGGCATCAACGTATGCCTTCGGCACCCGCACCATCCCCTCATCGCTGGCCTGCTGGAGGAGGGCTTGAAGCGTGTGCAGGATTTCCAGTCTGCTTTCTATCCAATGGTTCGGAAGTTTTACGCCGGATAAATTGCGGATACGTATGTCGGTGTCATCCAAAGCCGCCTTGATCTGCTGGGGTGTGGGGGTCATTTCCATGTGTCTTTCAATTCCTGTTTCTGAGCTTTACGGCAAGCGGGGCATACAGATTGATCTCCGCAAAACATTGAGTAAATCTCGTATAGCTTGCCGCATACGCAGCGCGAGTATTGATTTAACATCATCCCTCCCCCTTCTGTTCGTCCTGAGCGAGCCATGCGGGCGCATCTTTGCGCCATACATCTAGCACGGTAACTGCATCGGCAGCATCGCTATTTGGATCGTTTTCATGAAGGCACTGGATCAATGTCCTCGCCCCATCCACCCGCGCCTGCAACGCTGCATTCTCGGCCTCTAGTTTTTTGTAGGCCCTGATCCAGCTAGCTTTATAAACCGCTTCATCGCCAGCGGCGTTTGCCCAGAACTGAATATGCTCTTGATGGTCTTCTTCAATTTCCTTCAATCGGGCATTCTCGGCCTCTAGGGTGGCGTTACGGTCACGCATGGCTTTGATGGCGGATCGGGAATTGGCGGCGGCGCTAACAAAATGGGTGTTATGCTGCGGGTATGTGCCGCAGTACGATCCAGGGTGATTAAAGTCCGCAATCGTGATGAATCGCTTACCTTCTGGACGGTCGTTCGTGGCAATACAGCTGACTTCTATAATCAGTCGATCTGTTGACCATCCATCTACGCCCCACTCACCCTGCGTTGCCTTCTCCCCGGCAGCGATAAGCGCGTCAATTTGTTCGTCGGGGGTCATATTCCTCTCCAATGCGTAGGTGTGTAATAGACGTACATAGACATATCAGGATAAAACCAGAGGCGACCCTTGCGCTGTAGCTTCTGTTGGTTCCGAACGCCTTGCCCGTCATCGATCTTTGTATCAACGACCATTCCTTCGGGTGCTGTATTAATTGGTTCCCACGTCATCCTTTATCCCCCATCAAAATCCCAATAACCCTCTGGCGCAGCGCGTTGTGCCCTTCAACATAGCCGTCATGATAGACAAGCCCGGTAATCTGCTTCTCACCCGGCATTTCCTCCAGCAATCTGAGCAGGTCGCGGGCGGCGTTGTAGATGACAACCAAGTCATTAGGCGGATCACCTGCTATCATCTGTTCAAACTCAATGCGTGATCCGACCTCTTTCAAAGCCTCCGCAATCCGCTTTTTCTTCTCGTCGGGGGTCATGGCTCCATAATCTCGATGTTGTCTTGATGAATCCAATTTGCGCGGATGAACTTTATATCCTTCACAAAAACCATGAGTCCGGGTCGCCTGCACATTGCATATCCATCTGCCGTTGCCATGATGCGGATTTTGCCATGCTTGTCGTACCAGAAATCTTTAGCTCTTACCGGGGGTTGTTCCATCACACCCCTCCCTCTGTCGGCGGGTTGAGGGCTGATTCTGACCATATCTCCCATAGATCAAGTGCATCGCCCGCGATCTTGCCTTGATCCTTTTTGAGAACGTCGAGAGCGAATTGAGTCGGATGATCAACGAAAAGTTTGCGATACCACTCTAGGGCAGTTGATAAGGCTGATATCAGTTCTCGATCACGCTCGTTTTCGGCCAGTAGTGCGGGGTCAGGTGCGCGGGTGTTCCATGCATGAATAGCATCGTTTTTAGATTCCGCGTATGAGGTCTGACCACTGCAACCCATGCACCGTGCTCTCCACATGTTTGCCATGCAAGGATCGTTAGGTATCCAGCAGTCTATGTTATTGCCTCCACAGAACGGGCAACCTTTCAGGCTTTGGGCGGGGGTGCTTTTCTCAAGGGCATTCAGGCGGGTGGTTAGGTCGGTCATGGTGTTAATCCTTCAATATGCTTATCCAGCGCGGCAATCGCGTTCTCAAGATACATTTGGCGCTCACTATCATCGAACATGCCGTCACCATTTGGCGATGCTTCATAAACAGTCTCACCGCCGCAATCAGGATAGTCGGCTCTAAAAAAGCCATGGCGAAGGCGTAAGTAGCCAACTTGTTCGCCATCCTTGAACACGTCATACTGCTCTGGACATGCACCGCACGTAAGCACAAGGTTATATCCGTTAATATCCATCATCCTCTCCTTCTCAGTTCACCTTGGGATTGTTTGGGGATCATTGTGCTTCATCCATCATTTCCTGTGCGAATGAATACCCATCCCAATTATCTACGCCTGCACCTTCCAGACACGACAGAAAGGCGTCGCGCTTAACCAGATCGTCGTATTCCTTTTTCGTGATCGTTACGGTCTCTTCTTCCATTATATTCCTCCATTCATTGCGGGCGGGTCTGCGGGATTGCTACTGGTCGCCGGGGAAGGGGATTGGTTCTTTCACCGGGCCGATTAATTCCGTCAGGCCGTCTGTGGGAACGTCGCTGTATTCTGCGTCGATTGCCTGGTTGATGTTGTCGATCAGGGATGGTGTTGCTTCCGGCGTACTGTCATCACCTTCGACCATTACTTTCACATCACGCTGGATCAGGGCTTCAATCTCGGCAGATGTCGGGACGCGTTTCGCCAGACGGTGGATGACGGTTTTCTTCGCCATTTCATCCCACCATTGAACCCATGGGCCAGACTTTCCTGTTTTGGATACGGCGCGGACTTTCTCAATCTCTGCCACTGTCATGACTTCGCGCTGAATGCCGCCGTCCTTAAATTTGGCGATTGCATAGGCCAGAACAGGCTTGCCGCGCTCACCTATCAGCTTCGGCTTGTGCGTCATGCGTTCATCGTCACCCATGACAAAATCAAATTCATCATGCTCATAGACAACGCCTGCGCTGATCGTGCTGAGTTCGCCGCTGTTCTTCATGCGTTTGATCAGACCGCCGACCATAGGCATGTACTGGCACGTGTTGCCGAACTTCACCAAGGCGGCATCGCGGTTATCTGGCAACAAGCCATCCTGAGCGCATTTCATCAGGGATGTCATGACGCTTTCAACGCTGCAATTCGCAATATCAGGCGCGTTGTTCAGGGCCGTAATCGCCACGCGCTGAAACTTCTCAGGCGCAATATGCGGGGGCAGGGCGTATTTAAATTGCGTCATTACCCGTGGATCAGCGATGTTCTTTTTTAAGGCGACTAAATTAGACATTGGTTGTTCCTTGTGCTGTTAAACGTTTGACGTACCATTCGGGCGGCGCAATAGGCCGGACGAAGTGACCATAACCGGGCCACTCATTCTTTTGCCTGCAGGCAGCATAGAGAGACATCAGCTTGTGATACCTGGCCTCACCACATGCCAGCATTTCCGGCGTGACGCTATAGAAGGCCACACAATGCGGCGGCTCCTTCTCCACGCACATGAACACGAAATCCACCGGACGCTTGCCAGTGACGCGCTCTATGCCTTCCATGCACATAAAAGCCTGAAGGTCATAACCGTAATTAACGGCTGACCGCTGGAATGTTTCCTCCGAAGCATCGGCGCAGGTTTTCAGATCCAGTACGATCCCGTCATCGCGGTAATAATCAGGGCGGCATTTGACTTCAGTTCTGTAATTCTCATCGTGCCAGAAGAATGACGCTTCAATCTTGCCCTTGGCATTGATGATCTTGCTAGAAGCTGGCTCGGCAAGGATTGCCTTTGCCATGGCTTTCATGCTGTTAAACTCAGACTGTTTGATCAGCAGGCGCCCGGCAGCATTTTCCAGCGCCTGACTGTATTCTTCCTTGCCGCCTTTGGTGTTGCGGGGCGCACCTGACCAGACATAGACAGACTTTTCCAGCAACGCAGGCTCAAGCACAAGCGTATGGAAGGCGGAACCGATACGCAGGGCATCGCTTTCCTCGTCCTGATAATGCCCGGACATATACTTGTACCAGAAGTGTTTTGGCGTCCGCTCCAGTTCCATCATGGCAGAGCGCGAAATGGCCGGATGCTTGTGATATGCATCGGAGTCCATGCCTGCCGCCATTCTATTTACGCTGTTCATTTTTCCAGCCTTTCTCCAGTTCGGATATCAAAACCTCAAGGTCTACCGTCTCTTCGCATCGCGAATTCATAACGGCCTCACCGCACAAGGGGGTTGAGGATGAGGCCGATTAGCCGAAGCTAATTCGTTGTCGTTGGCTGACGGTGCTGCGTGGTTGTCGCAGATCACTGCCCAAATCAGGAAGCCGCGTGCTCCCGTGATTATGTTTGGCGGCAATACCGCACATGCTATCTGTGGCATCACGTCAGCCCCCACAGCGCAGCCCCACCGAAAGCCGTCAGACAAACCCAGAACAGCAGCCACAGGCATTCCTTGAAGTTCGGCGCAATGTCTGCGGATGCTGGAATGCTCAAATCTTCCGGCTCGTGCAGAAAATATGCCCTCATCGCCGCATGGCGTTTTTCTTGTGCCAGAGGCGTGCGGTTCTGCGCGTGAAGGCGGATGCATTCTCTGTCCAGCGCTGTGATTGGCGGATCCTGGTACAAAGCTGTCAGGTTGTTCATGTGTGCGGATTCCATCAGTGCAAACTCCCCATTTCCAATTCGGTTAAGTCGACTTCATCAATCACAGGCCCATCCAGACGGCTCAGGATGCGGTCAAACTTTTCCTCCAGCCGTTTCAGCCTGTCGTTTTCTTCACGCTTCCGCAGTTCTTCCGTCAGGTCGAATGTGCGGGATGGGGCAGGGCGGTATTTCATGATTGTTTCTCCTGCTTATTTAAGGCCTCTACTGAATTAACTCCGGCATGTGCGCATTTTCTAATTAGACTGCCGTAACCGTTTATCTCTGGCAGTCGCTTTCCCCTGCCTTTGTTCGTCACGGTCAGATATAGGCAGGTGCCATCTGTGTATCTGATGGCATGCATTGCACTTACCGCATCGGCCAATTTCTTATTGGTTGTGTATTCCCGATGGACAATGCGCTGCTGGCTTGATCTGTATCCTGACCATTGGCCCTCAATTAAAAATGTTGGCATCACAGGACACTCCCGTAATAATCTGACCGCACCTGATCGGCGTATGACCCGTATCGGCGGTCATCTTCTTCCTGCTCGGCTTCATCAAGCATGCGGTTGAATTCGGATTTCGCACGGACGCGCTGCTGATCCAGCTGGCCTTCAAGGTCTTCCAGATAGGATTTAATCTCGTACCAGATGTCGCCGCTCTGCTGTATGGAGCAGCGCAGGGCATGGATACCTTTGATCAGGCCGTCGATTTCCGTGCCGATCGGTGAAAGGTCATCCGCCGATTGCGCGTCACTGATGCGGTCGTCCAGTCCGGCGATAAAGTCTGATGTGGTCTGCATTACGCTGCCTCCCGCTCGGCAACGTATGCTTCCAGCTCAGCTTCGGTATCCATGAAACCCGCGAAGGTCATGATATCCCGGCCAGAGTTTTTCGGTGCGTTTTGAACTTTGGTCAGCCGGTCCATCAAATCCGGGCGGGCTCTCCATGGTGCGATCTTCGTCTGTGTGGTCTGCATTGTTCGTCCCCTTGTTATTGGGAAATATCCCACACAAAGAGAAAGAGGTCAACAATAAAAATGGGAAATAACCCAACTTTTTTACTTTACCGCAGAATTCCGCCCCTTTAAGCTGTGCAAATGGCAACAAAAAAGCCCCGCCCTGTGGTGGGCGAGGCCTTGAAAGTTAGCGGATCAACCGATTATATCAGGTGATCGTATTTGCCGTTCTTCGTTTCCGAAACCCGGCCCTGGTTGAAGCCAATCATTGCTGCGATTCCATATTAGGATTCATCCCAATCTATCGTTAAATTACAAATGAGAAATTTCCCATTGACTTATTGGGAAATATCCCATTAAGATCACTTTATGAGTGACCTGATTAACGAGATTGAAATGTTCCTTAAGGTTGTCCCTATGTCAGAGACAACCTTTGGTAAAAAAGCAGTCAACGACGGCAAATTCGTTCAACGAATTCGATCCGGCGGTAGGTGCTGGCCAGAGACAGAAGACCTGGTCAGACAATTCATTACATCACATCAAACGGCTCAATAACCCCCTCACCAGCGCCAACTGGTACGGGGGCTTTATTTTCACTACGGAGCGAACATGGCACAGGGGAGCAACATCGAAAGCTATAGCGCCTTCAACGGGCCGGGTGTGCCGGTGTTTGCCGTAGTACATGCGGCTTTAGAGATATCCACAGGATTTGTCAATAACTATTCAACAAGTTTCCAGTAAGGAAACCGCCCGGGCTTTTCCCTGAGAGTTGAGCCCGGGCGGACTTTAAACCAAACAGAGGAAAGAAATGGGCAGCTTAACATCACGACCAAAACAGCCCGAAATTTGGTGGAAGCCGCATTCGACATTGCAGGCAGCATTGGAAACCTTTGAGCGTCTGCTGGCTATGGGCGAAATCACAGGCAAAAAGATTGGTGACGAATACCAGCTTAGTTTCAATGGCAAAACGTCGTCAGCCAAAACCCTCTGTGAAGCAATGCAGGGTTTAACAAAGTCGTAATTACCAACCGCCATAAAGGAGAAAACAATGGCAACCAAAGCAAAGAAAACCACCAAACCCGCAGCGAAGAAAACTGCGAAACCAATGACGAAAAAAGCGCCTGTCAAAAAGGCCGCGGTGAAGAAAAAGAAGTAATCGCTTCGTCAGGGTGCATTGGAAACGGTGCATCCGAATGAGGTGATCGACTGAAACAGATGCAAGCAAGGCAAGCCAAAGGCAGTTATCGAGCACTGTATACGGGTAAAACCGGAATTGAAGCAAGCAAGACTGGCCGGACGGATAGTATGTGGCGTCGTCTAGGTTGATCACCTCTTAAAACAACGACTGCGTGGGGCAGGGGAATGAAAGTAGCGATATTCGGTGAATGCTCAGGAATGACACGGCGCGCAATGCAGAAGCGCGGCCATGAATGCTATTCCTTTGACTTCAAGCCCGCAGAAGACGGCGAAACCCAATACCACATCATCGGCGATTTCAGCCCGCATATTGACGACACCAGCTTTGATTTGGCCATTTTTCATCCGACCTGCCGGTACAATGCGAATTCGGGCGCAAAGCATCTGTACAGGGACATGAAGAAGGAAAATGGAATATGCCCGGATCGCTGGGAAAAGATGAAAGAGGGTGCTTTGTTTGTCCGCCGCTGTATTGAAAGCAAAATTAAGCGCAAGGCCGTTGAGCATCCGATTGTTCATTGCCATACCAGGAAGATCATAGGCCGCGCCCATTCCCAGATAATTCATCCCTGGTGGTTTGGCCACAAGGAAATGAAGGCAACCACGTTTTACCTGGAAAACCTTTTACCGCTTGTTCCCACCAATATCGTCGGGCCACCTCCAAAAGATCCAATAGAGCGCCGCGCATGGGCGAAATGCCATCGTGAGCCGCCTGGTCCGGACAGGGAAGCCAATCGCAGCAGAACATTACAGGGCTATGCAGATGCTTATGCGGAGCAGTGGGCATGACTGAGAAAATATCAATAAAGCTTCCATGGCCGCCGAGCATTCTCAGCCCGAATTCGCGCGCCTGCTGGCAGAAGAAACACAGGGCGCGGAAGAAATATAAATCGGCCTGCGCGTGGATGGCCGTTGGAAGCAAGAAGCCTGTATTTCTGTCAGGTGTAAAAATCCCCGTTCACATCATATTCCATCCGCCAACAAAAGCACGGCGCGATGAAGACAACATGATTGCCTGCCTAAAAGCCGCGCTCGATGCGGTAGCGGCCGCATGGGGTGTAGATGACAGCCAATTCACTTTGACGCATGAGGTTGGATCTGTGGTCAAAGGCGGGGCGGTTTTGGTGGAGACTGTCTATGGGTGAGAAACTCAAAGTCCTTGACCTGTTTTCAGGCATTGGCGGCTTCTCCCTCGGGCTTGAACGCACGGGCGGATTTGAAACCGTGGCATTCTGCGAGATCGATCCTTTCTGCCAGAAGGTTTTAAAGAAACATTGGCCTGATGTGCCGATTTTTGACGATGTGAGGACGCTGAATTATGACGGAGCAGTTGACGTTATTACCGGAGGTGATCCGTGCCAACCTCATTCCAATTCCGGAAAGCGGAAAGGGAAGGATGATGAAAGATACCTATGGCCGGCAATGTTTGAGCTTGTCAAAAAATACAGGCCCATTTGGATCATTCGAGAGAATGTTCGGGGAAATATTAGCAACGGCATCCTCGACCAAGTCGAGCATGATTTGGAAGGCGAAGGCTACTCCAAACGGACGTATCTTCTTCCAGCTTACTCGATCGGGGCGCCTCATGAGCGTTTCAGAACATGGACTATTGCCTACTCCTCGGGCAGCAAAGATAGCCGGATATTCCAGTCAGGGCTACAGCCCGACACTTTTAGAGGCCTTGCTCCCAACACCACGCAAATCGAGAGGCTTTGCAAATCCGACTTTGAAGAAGAAACGGAACGATTGTTTGACTACGCAAATTATTGGCAGTGCAGTCCTTGGGATGAGACCAAATCCAGAGTTCGTAGAATGGATGATGGGTTACCCCATTGCACACACAGACTTGAACAATTAGGCAATTCTATAGTCCCGCAATTCCCCGAATTGATAGGCCACGCCATACTTGAAGCGGAGGCCGCATGACCAGCAAAGCATTCCACGGCCCTCTGTACAGCGTCATCGTCGATGACCAGGCCGTCGCGCAGTTTCGCAGCCTTATCACATACACCATAGAGCAAAGACGTAAGGTTGAGCAGCAATATGCCAGCCGCCTTGGTGTTCTGCCTGAGCATGTGAGGGCGGCATGAGGGGGTTGACGAATATCGAATTGGCATGCAAAATAGGGACAGATAGCAATAGCTATCTACGGATTGGAACCCGTAAAACAAAGGCGTCCCACGCGCCCTCAAAGCGCGTATTTTCATGCCATTTTTCTTATGGCGGGGCGTATTGGGCAGCAAGCGCTGGCCGTTTCCTTTGTAACGGTAGTTCCAACCCGGTACGTCCCCGCCACCCAAAATTGGAACTTTGGGCAGCGGGTTTATCAAACTCGCACAAGGGAGCCCGCTATGCGCAGACTAATGCTGATTCCTATTTCATCTCTGTACCGCTATCTGGCCGCACCAAGGCCGGATTTTATCGTGTCCCCGTCCGGCATCATCCGGAGGGCTTAACCATGAAGAACAATATTGTCTCGTTTCCCGGCTGCAAAAAGCGCCGGGGAGTCCTTCGTGGTCAGCAAAAAACAATCATTGAGGCTTATTTCACGCTTCCGGAAGAGGAGCAAAGAGCCGTTGCCAGAGACATTCTTGGCAGGGCGTTTCTCAATAGCATGCTGGAGAAAAGATGAGCGAGGAAGCGGCATGGCAAAACTTTCGTTCTGCGCTGTTCGGCCTCTGGGCCGGAACAACCAGCATGGACGATTACAACCGTGCCGCTTCTCAATTTAAGTTTGTGTTTACTGGTAATACGCAGGGGAGTGCGTGATGCTGGCTCTTATTAACCATGATGCCGAGCAAGGCCTGTTATCCGCCATTTTGTATGACAACCGCTGTCTGGACAATGTTGCCGATATTATTGAGCCTGAGCATTTTGGCATACCTGTGCATCAGCGCATTTATGATGCACTGCGGACAATGGTTAATACCGGGGCCTCTGCGTCTGCTACTACGCTTTACAACAAGTTTAAAAATGATGACGCCCTGACACAGGTCGGCGGCGCCGAATATCTTGCCGAGTTACAGGCCAACGTCATTACGACCATAAATGCGCCTCAGTATGCAAAAATTATCCGCGGCCTTTATATGCGCCGACAGCTTTACGACCTGTCTAAAACAATTCAGGAAACCATCGAGAGCGACATACCTGACGACCAGCTTCTTGCAAACACTGAAAAGGCCATAACGGAAATCGCCGAAAACAAAACGTGTAACGAAATTTCTGCGGGTGACGCAGCCGGAAAGGCTGTGCAGTGGATGGATGATGTGGCAAAGGGCAAGATCCGCCCCATTCTAACGCAGATTTCCGAATTGGATAAAAAGATTGGCGGTTTGTTTTCGGGCCGTCTGTACGTTCTGGCCGGGCGTCCTGGTATGGGAAAAACCGCCTTCGCCATATCCCTTGCTGATAACATCGCACACGAAATGCCAGTCCTGTTTCTTTCCCTTGAAATGAAATCGGAAGAACTGGCCATGCGTATGATCGCGGCACGGACAAACATTTCCATTTCTGAGCAGGAAGAGCCTCAGAATATGCCCGATGGAAAGTGGCACAAAATTGTCGGGGCAAGAGAACAGATCGCCAAGCTTGACCTGATAATTGAAGATACCAGTGGGCCTGATGTTTTAAGGGTGAGATCAATTGCGCGTCGGCACAAGCGGAAGCGCGGGCGCTTTGTTTTATTTATAGACTATCTGGGGCTTATGAATTTCGACAAATCCATCCGCAATAAAACTGACCAGATCGAAGATGTAACAAAAAGCCTTAAGAATTTAGCGAAAGAACTGGACATACCGATTGTCCTGCTGTGCCAGCTTAACCGCGCCGTTGAAAAGCAAGAGGACAAAAGGCCGGGCCTGTCTGACCTGAGAGATTCAGGCTCTATTGAGCAGGATGCCGACGTTGTCATGTTCACATATCGTGAAGAATATTATGCCGCAAGGGAAGAGCCAAAGAAAAGCGCGGGCGAAAGTGCGGAGAAGTTTAATGCCAGAGTCTATGAATGGACTGAGCGCATGGAGGCGGTTCGTGGCCGGGCGGATATCATTGTGTCCAAGATCAGACAGCGCCAGCCCGGCACGGTAACGCTCAGTTTTGACGGCACACGTCAGAGGTTCGAATGAGCGCCTCGCAAAAAAATAAATGGTTTCAATCTTGGCCCGATGATTGGGCTGTGATGGAAAACGCCCCTTTGGCCGCTCTTGGCCTTCTAGGGCGTATGGAAAGGCTTGCCGTTAATGGCAGGCCGTACGGTCACGTAACGTGGCAAAATGGTGAGAGTATCGATGTGGACGGGTTGGCGACATTATCCAACGAAGCGCCGGAACAGATAGCCGAATATGTAAGGCTGATGGAAAGGCGGGGAGTGATAGGGATGTCAAAGGCTGGCGCTTACACCGTACTCTACCTTCTCTCACGCGCAGAGACTTCAAAAAAACGAGCAAAAACAGGTAAAAACGGAGGTGATGTAACCCAAAGAAAAATAAAGGAAAAAAATGGTTTGCTTAAGCAAGTGCCAGAGCAAGTGCCTAAGCCTATAAACGATAAACTAAAAACTATAAAAAAAGAAAAACAAGAAAAAGAAAAAAGCCCGATGTGGTTTGAGGGGGAACTGATCCGGCTGAACCGCAGCGACTACGAAAGCTGGCTGAAAATCTATGGCGGCAGCGACGATGCGTTCATGAAATGGCTGTGGAACAGGGATCAATGGTTCGTGAAGGAAGCGGCACCAGAAGCTAAGAAAAACTGGTTTATTTCAACGTCGAGAGCTTTGGAAGGATTAAGGCAATGACCCAATGGCAGGATATCAGCACGGCTCCGAGGGGAAAGCAGGTTGTGTGCGGGCACGCTGAAAAGAAATGGATCAGGTTCGGCATAACCCATCCGTCAATGGGGCCGCTCTGGTATTATTCAGGAACGTCAGAGCGCAATCAGTGGTCACAGACTGCGGGGGATGAACCTACCCACTGGATGCCACTACCCGCACCACCACAACAGCCGGAAGGGGAATGAGGATGAAATTCGTGTGGCCATTCGTAAGCCGGAAACGGTATGAGGAGTTGGAAGGTCGCGTTGAATATCTGGAATGGGTTGTAGATCAGCGCAATCGAACAATTGAAATATATCGCAAAAATCTCGCCAAAGCACAGCGCAACGATACGCCAAGAGATCCGAAGACGGGGAAGTTTGTAAGGCGATGATCGCAATCGGATCAACCAAAGCAACCACCAGCCGCCTTGTCACGATCAGGCTGATGGAAATGTTTAACGCGGCGAATGATAACGGGGAGAAGTACCATGAGTAACCAGGAAGAGCGCAACATCATTGTTCCAATCGAGGGCAAACTTACGCATGAAAGGAACGCTCGAAAGTTCTGGATGCAAAAGAAGGATGCCGAAATTGAAAGCCTCTTGCCCGGCCTTTTGCAAGACGCCGCGGCCGAGATAGAATTTTGTGTCCGATACATCGCAGGCGAATTGATTTCAACTGCCAGCCTTTCAACATATGGAATTGTCACAGGGGGCGGTAATGACGAGCTGGTCATGGATCGCGCTCTCAGGCTTTTGCCGGATTATTACGAATGGAAGAAGCTGGTTTCGACCAAAACCCCGATAGCCTACAGGATTGTAAGGCATGTCATCGTTGAGGGCGATGGATTGCGCAGGGCCGGTGAAAAAGCAGGACTGTTCAATAACGTTGCCTATGGAGGAATCCCTGTTAGGGATTCCTCCATAGGCAACAGCGCTGGCCGCTTTCTCCTCCATGGGCTGAACGAATACGCCATACAAAGAGGCTGGGGCGATGTTATGTGCGCCGAGGGCCTGCCGTATTACGGGTATGTTTACATCATCGGGAGAGCGGACAGGAAACCGCCTTTCAAGGTTGGATATTCGACAGATCCGACACGGAGGATTAAGGATATTCAGGTTGCATCACCTGTAGATTTAAAATTGCACTACGTCGCACACCTCAGGGCAAAGACCAGAAAATGCGAAAGGCTGATACATAAAGAGCTTGAGCGGTTTAAAACACGCGGCGAATGGTTTGATGTGGATGCAGATCATATCATAACCATAATACGTGTAATGTATCCGGACGCGATAGACACAGAATTGAGTTGACGAGCGAAGCTGTACCGCATATATTTAATTTAAGATCCCATCATTGGGTCTAAAGACAAGCTCCCGGTTCCCCACACCGAGGGGCTTTTTTCATGCGCTCATCCCGGCTCATGCCTCGAAGACTGTACAGCATGACCAATCATCCCCCGGTCCTTTCAACCGCATACCGGGATGAGTGCACCAGAATTTAAACAGGAGATCCCATGACCACTTTGAGCATCGAATGCTACAAGGGCGTTCTGTACAAACAAGGCAGCACGATCCCGGTTCCTTATGGATATCTGGGCATGAAGACGATCACCATCGGGACATCAACCGCACAAGTTGCCCTGTTCACAGGAACGAACATCGTGTCCATGACAACCGATGAAACCGTTAGCGTTTTCTATAACTTTGGATCAGGCTCCGCAACCGCCGCCACGACCGACAGGCCGATCAAGGTCAATGAGCGGTTGGACAGGGCAGTTGAAGGCAACAACTACATCGCGTGCATCAAAGCTTAACAACCCCGCGAAAGCGATAAGGTAGACAATGGCAATTGTTGAAATTTATGCTCTGAAGGATCCCCGTGATGGGGTCATAAGGTATATTGGCAAGGCTAATGACAGCGCGAAAAGATTTAAATCGCATATGAGGGATTCTGCCCGCAGAAATACGCCAGTTTATAAATGGATACGCGAACTTATTTCGCTTGGGCTAAAACCTGAAATTGAGGTGATAGAGCGAGTAAGCAAAGATTCATGGCCGGAAAAAGAAAAGAGCCATATAGCGAAGATCGGTCTTGATAACCTTCTAAATGTTGCAATAGGCGGAAATCAACCCTTCTGTGATCTAGATACCCATATACGTAACGGGAAAAGAAATGCCCGACTGGTACACGACAATCCATTACGGAAAAAAATATGGGCATTAAAGCGCTCGATCGGGCAAGATTTAAAAGATGGATATGTTAGAGAAGACACGAAGGAAAAACTGAGGCGCGCCGCTCGCATGGCCCCCCATTTATTCGGGGAGTATGCGTCGATATGATTAGCGATGATGAAAGAGTAAAAATTATGGATGCCGTGGTTGAGCGGCTGATAGAGGGCGAAAGCCTGAGGCAAATCTGTAAGTCTGAAGGCATGCCAAATAAAAGCACCATTCTCAGATGGATGAATGCCGATGATGAACTCGCGACCACTATCGCGCGCGCACGCGAACTCCAAGCAGACGCCTTAGATGACGAAATCCAAGAGATTGTGAATGAAATTCGCAGTGGATCACTAGATCCCAATGCTGGCCGCGTTGTTATATGGGCGACACAATGGCGAGCAAGCAAAATGCGTCCTAAGAAATACGGCGAAAGCACACAGATCAAACATGCGGACGCTGACGGTAACAAACTCACAATAAACAGCCTTTATGATGGAATTGTCGGAAGCGCAAAAAGCGGACTTCCTGACGAAAAGGCTTAGTTCAAAGGTCTGGCGTCTTAACAATCTCTACTGGATAAAAGACGCACAGGGCGAGAAGGTAAAGTTTTGCCTGAACTGGGCGCAGAGAGATTTGTTCAACAGCCTTCACTATTTCAACGTTGTCCTGAAAGCGCGGCAGCTAGGCATGACCACGCTGATCATGCTTTATTTCCTCGACGACTGCCTGTTCAACAAAAACATATCAGCCGGTGTCATTGCCCATACGAGGGATGATGCGGAGGATCTTTTCAAGAACAAGATTAAATTCGCCTATGACAGCCTTGATGACTGGGTTAAAGAATGCGCCCCGGCCACGCAGGACAGTTCCAGACGGCTTGAGTTTGCCAACGGATCATCCATCACGGTTGGTACATCGTTGCGATCCGGAACGTTCCAGAGGCTGCTTGTTTCTGAATACGGCAAGATCGCAGCGAGGTATCCTGAAAAGGCGAAAGAGATCAAGACAGGCGCACTTAACACCGTCCACCTTGGCCAGCAAATATTCGTCGAATCCACCGCCGAGGGAAAACAGGGCGAATTCTACGATTTATGCGAAAGGGCCAAGAAGCTTCAACACTCAGGTGTTGAACTGACGCGGCTTGATCCGAAGCTTCATTTCTATTCGTGGTTTCAGAACCCTGAATACAGCCTGAGTGAAAAGGAAATCGGGCTGGTATCCATTGACGGGCCTATGAACGACTATTTCACTGAGTTGAAAAAGCAGGGTATTGACCTTATGCCCGGACAAAAAGCCTGGTACGTCAAGAAATCCCAGCAGCAGGGCGAAGACATCAAGCGAGAGTTTCCGTCCACGCCGGAGGAAAGCTTCGAGCAGTCCATGGAAGGCGCGTACTTCACCAGACAGATGGAACTGGTGAGAAAGGCGCGGAACATCAGGCCCGTCAACTGGGAGCCTTCAAAGCCCGTCCATACGTTTTGGGATATTGCGGACAACTCGGACTATATGGCGGTGTGGTTCTTCCAGCATGTCGGGTCGGAATACCGGTTCATTCGATATCTGCAGGCATCCGGCGAGGATTACGGCTGGTTTAAAAACCAGATGAATTCCTTCGGTTATGTGTATGGAACGCATTACTGGCCGCATGATGGCGGGAACAAAACGCAGACACCGCAAGGCCTGATGAGCAAGAAGCAGATCGCCAATACGTTCGGCATCGCACCAATAACCATCGTCAAGCGCACAAGCGACAAGATGGCGTCGATCCAGAAGGCGCGGACAATCATCCCGCGCTGTCAGTTCTGCGAGATCAACGCTTCGGAAGGCATACAGTTGCTCGATTCCTACCGCAAGGAGTGGAACGACAAGCTGAGCATGTGGAAAGAAACGCCGCGCCATGACGAGGCCTCGCACTGTGCCGATGCGTTCATGACGTTTACGGACGGATATCAGGAACGGGCGCAGGAGTTCATAGACTATTCATCCCGCCAGCAGATGGCCGAGGATTATGATCCGTTTAGCGTTTGAACGGTTCAGACTGTGGCGATGCATTCGAGAACACGGCAATCCATATAACCATCCGTTTATGACGGTGATGCTGTGCTCGATCCCGCAGCGCGTGGCGAATGGTTATATTTATCTTTTCGAATATGAGGGCAAGGCGTTCGAACCGCACGCCGCCCTTTCAAGACTGACCCGGGATACGTTCGCTCAGACGCTCAACCTTGCCGAACGGCATGGGGCGAAACGCCTTGTTGCCTATAAGCCTGACCGAACCTTGCGACGAATATATGAACACTACGGCGCCCGAAGAGAGGGCGAATTCTACATACTGGAGATCGACGATGGGCAAACTCAATCCGTTCAAAGCGCCGAAAGTGCCACAGGTGCAATACACACCCCCGCCTGAGCCGATTGCAACACCTGTTCCGACCGTCGATAACTCAGCCGCCGATATCGCAAAGGCGCAGGCAGAGGATGAAAAGAAGCGCAAGCAGCAGAAAGGCCGCGCCGCGACAGTGCTGACCAAAGGCTCTAGTGGCGGCAGCATCTTCGGTGACGATCAGGGCGTTGCCACCCGCACATTGACGGGCAACTGATGGGCATTGCGCAGGAGATCGTCCAGAAACAGCAGTCTCTGGAATCAGATCGATCATCATTTGAAGCGCATTGGGCAGAGGTCGCGCCGCTTGTCTTTCCGAGACAGGACGATTTCTTTAAGAAGCAGGCGCAGCAGGGTGAAAAGCGCACACGCGAAAAGTTTGACGATACGGCGACACTGGCCCTTGACCATGGCGCGGCTGCGATTGAAGGCGTTGTCACGCCACGCGGCCAGATGTGGCATGGCATCGGACTGCCGGAAGCTATAGAGGAAGACCAGGAATCCCTTGAATGGGCGGACAGGCTGACCCGGTTCCTGTTCAAGAAAAGATATTCGTCTGAAGGTAATTTCGCCTCCCAGATCCATGAATGCTATATGAGCCTTCTGGCCTTCGGTACATGCGCACTGATCGTCGAGGATATGTATGACGGGACGATCCGTTATAAATCCTCCCACATCGCAGAACATTACATTCAGGAAAATATCCGCGGCCGGGTTGATACGGACTACAGGAAGTATCGCCTGACCGCAACGCAGGCCTACGAGAAGTTTAAGGAAAACACGCCTGAAATCGTTGTCAGGTCGCTGGACAGGGAACCATCGAAGAAGTTCGAGTTTATCCATGCCGTCATTCCGAACAATGACAAATGGGACAGCTTCCACGTTTTTCCTGACACGGGGGCTTTGCTTGGCCGCGGAGAGTTTAAATCCTTCCCGTACATAATCAGCCGGTGGGCGACCTCACCGAATGAGATTTACGGCCGTTCGCCTGCAATGACCGTCCTGTCAGAGATTAAGATGCTCAACTCCATGCGGAAAACGGAGATCAAGGCCCGTCACATGGCCGTCGATCCTCCTATTCTTGCGTCCGACCAGTCAACAATCAGGAAGTTCAGTCTTAAGCCGGGCACGATCAACTACGGAACACTGGATGGTAATGGAAACCCTCTGGTTCGCCCGTATATGGATGGGAATAATATCAATGTCAGCAATGACGGGATTGATCAGTCCAGGGAATTTATCAACCGCGCGTTCTTCCTGAACCTGTTCCAGATCCTCGTCGACGCGCCGCAAATGACGGCTACGGAAGTTTTACAGAGAGCGCAGGAAAAGGGCCAGCTTCTGACCCCGACTGCGGGACGCCAGATGTCCGAATTGCTTGAGCCAATCATTATGCGCGAAGTGGACATATATGAGCGGTATGGAATATTCGAGGATACAGGGTTTTTGAAGCTTCCGGACGCGGTGAAATCAGTCGGCGGTGAGTTTTCGGTAAAATACACCAACCCTCTGTCCCGCATGCAGCTGGCAGAGCAGGCGGTTGGGGTAGAGAGAACCATTCAAAGCCTTCTGCCTCTGGCCCAGTTTGATCCGTCTATCCTTGAGCGCATCGACTTCAAGGAATATGCGGACATTCTGCGCGAGGCCAATGGCGCACCGGCCAAAATCTTTAAAACAGACGAAGAAATGCAGGCGCTGGAAGATG
>CALBME010000128.1 GCA_937896295.1 uncultured Micavibrio sp.
GATGGGGATGAACCAGTCGTCGGAGCGCATCTGCACGCCGTCATTCTGTTCTTTGAGGAATTCGTAATGGAACGTGGCCTTGCTGTCCTTGGATTTGGTTGCCCAGATCAGGGTTTCGTGTGCGTTGGTAAAACGCGTGCCGCGGAAATTCGGCATCGGGTTGGCCTTGCGCCAGATAATGTCGTTCTGGATCCAGAAACCGGCATCCTGCATGGCCGTGCCGACGCGGAAAATGTTGTGATAGCTGCCGATGACCCAGATGGCGCCGTCCTTTTTCAGGATGCGGCGCGCTTCGCGCAGCCATGCGGTGGTAAAACGGTCATAGGCTTCGAAGGACTCATACTGGTCCCATGCATCGGTGACGGCATCGACATGGCTGTTATCGGGGCGGTGCAGGTCGCCGCCCAGCTGCATGTTGTACGGCGGGTCCGCGAAGATCATATCGATGGAATTATCGGGGATGGACTGCATCATCGCTATGCAATCGCCTTTCAAAATCGTGTCGGTGATTTTCGACACATCCAGAATATTTGGCGACGCAATTTTCAGCGCTGATGACTTCATGTACTTCCCCTGTTTTTTTGATTCGTTACCAAAGCCACAGGGTGATTCGTTCGTCAACTAAAAAAGTTAAAAGAGTCAATTGAATCAAAGAGATTCAGGTTAAAAAGCTGAGTCAAATCAATGATTTGACTCGCGAATTCGGGATAAAAAATATTTCTCTAGCGGGCGGGTGGGGCGATGTATTCGCCAAGCCCGCTCCACGCACCGTTGAATTGTCCGTTCGCCCCGCGCTCGCCCGCGATGAAATATGTTTGTCCGGCGGTGACGTCGTAATCGCTGTCGCAATCGCTGGTGCCGGTGACGATCCTGATGGCTTCGCCCCTGCGTACGCCCTTGATCGCGTCAATAACGCTTGTCTGGCTTACGCGTTCGCGCGTGTCCGGATCAACGCGGGTGGATATTATCCGCACCTTTGCGTTGATGCTGCGGGCTTCGGCCTTGGCGGGAAGGGCCGTAAAAAGACTCTGCCGCATGCCGCCCACCCACAGGCACGCCTGTGCCGGCATGGCAAACAGCAGAACGGCCAGCATCAGCGCAAGCCTCATGCATTTTGCCTTTTCATGGCTTCAGGCAGGCGCGCGCGCACGGGCGCATACGATGTGCGGTGATGAATGCATGGCCCGTGCGTATCCAGAGCCTGCATGTGTTCCGGCGTGCCATAGCCCATGTTGTGTTCCCACCCGTATTGCGGATGGGCCGCGGCCAGTTCGCGCATCATGCGGTCGCGTGTGACCTTGGCCAGGATGGACGCGCACGCGATGGAATACGATTTGTCATCGCCGCCGATGACGGCAACGACGTTATGGTCTTCCATGCCCCGGGGCTTGTGGTTGCCGTCGACCAGAAACGTGCCGATGGAAACGGGAAACGACATGGTCATGGCATCGACGGCGCGGCACATGGCCAGGAACGACGCCTGCAGAATATTGATGCTGTCGATTTCCCCGACATCCGCGATGGCGATGCCAAAGGCGCAGTGCCGCGTGATTTCCGTGAACAACGCCTCGCGCGCAAGACCGTCCAGCTTTTTACTGTCTTTGACTTTCTTGAGCGCCGGGAATTTTTCAGGGATATGCACGCATGCTGCTACGACCGGTCCGGCCAGTGGACCGCGTCCGGCTTCGTCAATTCCGGCGATCGGTCCGGCACCGGATGCGATATGGCGCTTTTCAATCAGGAAGCTAGGCATTTAACGTCTTGCTCACCACTTCATACACATCCGGCGACAGATCCCCGGATTGCAGGATTCGCTCAAGCTGTGCCTTCATTTTGGCCGCAAGCGCCGGGGTGTAAGTTTTCCAGGGGCGCATCGGGGTTAACAGCCGCGCGGCCACTGCCGGGTTGATCTTGTTCAGCTTGATAACGGCGTCCGCCAGAAGAACATAACCATCACCCGACGGATCGTGAAAACCGGTCATGTTGCGCATGGCATATGAACCCAGCAATGACCGCACGCGGTTCGGGTTGGTCCACGTAAAAGCGGGGTGGTTCATCAGCGACTGGACGTCATGCACGATACGCGTGCGCGGCGCGCCGGCCTGCAGGGAAAACCACTTGTCGATGACCAGCTGGTGGTCGTGGAACTGGTGATAGAAATTATTTATCATCTCGTCCCGCGCATGGTTATCCATCCATGCAATGGCACGCAGGGCGCCGAGACGTTCGGTCATCGTGGTGGCTGCTGCCACCTGTTCCTGCGCCAGCCTGATGCCCAGATCCGGGTCGCCCTTGGCCAGAAGTTCCAGCGCGGTATTGCGCAGCGCGCGCCGCGCAACCGCGTCTGGTGACAGGCTGAATGCGCCGCTGGTCGCGTTGTCTTTATAGAGCGCCAGCAGCTTGTCTTTCAGTGTGCTGCCGATCAGCGCCTCAAGATAAATGCGTGCCTTGTGAATGGCGGCGGGGTCCGTCGGCTGGTGCGCGGCGGCGACGATGGCATCCTCGGGCAGGGTCAGCATGCGTTCCAGCAATGCCTTTTTCTTGTCCTTGGTCAGGTCGATCATTGCCGACAGCGCCGCGATCAGGTCGTCTTCCGGCTGCAGGGTTTTCAGGTTGCGGGCAAACGCTTTCATCATCAGCGCCTGTCCGGCGTCCCAGCGGTTGACCCCGTCGGAATCGTGGATCATGCGGAAACGCAGATCCTCTTCCGATACGTCCATGTCCAGAATGACGGGCGCCGAAAAACCGCGGAAAAGCGACGGCACGGGCTTCGCGCCGATGTTTTCGAACACGAAGGTCTGCTCGCCCTCGCGCAGTTCGACCACGCTGTTGGCCATGTCTTCGCCATTCGGGCCGATCAGGCCGACGGCGACCGGAATATGCTGCGGCTTTTTGTTTGTCTGACCCGGCGTATCGGGCAGGGTCTGTTTTAACGTCAGGCTGTAGGATTTTTTATCCGCGTCATAGACGCCGGTGGCTTTCACCGTCGGCGTGCCGGCCTGATGATACCACAGCATGAATTGCGACAGGTCGCGGCCCGATGCGTCTTCCATGCATTTGACGAAATTCTCGCACGTCGCGGCGTCGCCGTCATGGCGGCTGAAATACAGGTCCGATGCTTCGCGGAATGTCTGCGGACCCAGCAGGGTGTGAAGCATGCGGATGACTTCGCCGCCTTTTTCATACACCGTCATGGTATAGAAGTTGGAAATCTCGATGTAATTGTCCGGGCGGACGGGATGCGCCATGGGGCCTGCGTCTTCCGGGAACTGCATGGTACGGACAAGGTTCACTTCATCGATGCGCTCGACTTCCGCGTCGAACATGGCCTGTCCGAACTGGTTTTCGCGGAAAACCGTGAAACCTTCTTTTAGGCTGAGCTGGAACCAGTCGCGGCACGTGACGCGGTTGCCCGACCAGTTGTGAAAATATTCGTGGCCCACGATGCGCCGGATATCCAAAAATTCCTTGTCCGTCGAAAGGTCCGGGCGTGTCAGCAGGCGCGACGTGTTGAAAATGTTCAGGGACTTGTTTTCCATCGCGCCGAAATTGAAATCGCCTACGGCCACGATATTGAAGATGTTCAGATCATATTCACGGCCATAGGCTTCTTCGTCCCATCGCATCGACTGGATCAGGCTGGTCATGCCCCAGCTGGCCTGGTCGATATCCGCCGGGCGCGTGTAGATGCGAAGCGTAACGTCGCGCCCCATCATCGTGCGGTAATGATCCTCGATATGGGCCAGCGGACCGGCCACCAGCGCGAACAGATAGGCGGGTTTCTTGAACGGGTCTTCCCAGACGGCGAAATGACGTCCTTCGGGCAGGTCGCCGCTTTCGATCAGGTTGCCATTGGCCAGCAGCACGGGCAGGGACGTCTTATCAGCCTCGATCCGCACCCTGAACGTCGTCATGACATCCGGGCGGTCCGGGTAATAGGTGATGCGGCGGAAACCTTCCGACTCGCACTGCGTGCAGTAGATGTCCGCGGATTTATAAAGACCTTCCAGCGTCGTGTTTGACTCCGGCACGATCTCGGTTTCGAAGCTCAGCGTGAACGGGCGGTCCGTGGGGCAGGGCATGACGAAACCCGCATGCGAAAGCCGGTAACGATCGGTGGAGATTTCAACCCCGTCGATCAGGATGCGGTGCACCTTCTGTCCGTGGCCGTGCAGTTCAAGGTCGGGCGCGGCGCCCGGAATATGTTTAAGCGCATATTGTGTATGCGATGTGACAAGCGTCCGCCCTTCGAAAATCCGGAAGGTCAGGTCGATGCCGTTCACCAGATAGGGAAACGGCTCGTAATCTTTCAGGTAAGTGGTCTTGTGCGGGGCGGCGGGGGCGTTGTCTGTTCTCATTTAGCAAAGATAACGTCCGCAACCTCCCGAAGCAATGTGTCCATGCCCGTACCCGACACGGCCGACACCACATAGGGTGCCTTTTTGGTCTTTTTCTTGAAATCCTTGGCGACGTCGGCGGCCAGTTCGGGGCCCAGCGCGTCGGCCTTGTTCAGGACGACGACTTCCGGCTTGTCGTAAAGCTCTTCGCCATAGGCTTTGAGTTCCTTGCGCAGCATCTTGTATGCGCCCGCCGGATCGTCCTGGGTCATATCGACCAGGTGGATCAGCACGCCCGCGCGCTCGACATGGCCCAGAAAACGGGTACCAAGGCCGGCGCCTTCCGATGCTCCTTCGATCAGGCCGGGAATATCGGCTAGCACAAAGGTCCGTCCCGATGTCTGCACGACGCCAAGGTTGGGGTGCAGGGTGGTGAACGGGTAATCGGCAATCTTGGGCTTTGCGGCCGACACGCGCGACAGGAACGTCGACTTGCCCGCATTGGGCATGCCCAGCAGGCCCGCATGCGCGATCAGCTTCAGGCGCAGCCACAGGCCGATTTCTTCCGAACCCGGCCAGCCGGGCAGGCGCTTGCGCGGGGCCTGGTTGGTCGCGGTTTTGTAATGGGCGTTGCCGAAACCCCCATCGCCGCCTTTCAGGAAGACGATACGCTGCCCGGGTTCGACCATGTCGTACAGGATGGTTTCCTTGTCCTCGGCCAGAATTTCGGTGCCGACGGGAATCTTGATGACCAGGTCTTTGCCCGCTTCGCCCGACCGGTTGCGGCCCATGCCATGATGCCCGTTTTCAGCGCGGAAGTGCTGGGTATAGCGGAAGTCGATCAGCGTGTTCACGTTCTCGACGACTTCAAAGATGATGTTGCCGCCACGGCCGCCGTCGCCGCCGTCAGGGCCGCCGAACTCGACGAATTTTTCACGGTGAAAGCTGACGCACCCGGCGCCGCCGGTACCGCTTTTCACGTAAATTTTGGCTTCATCTAAAAATTTCATAGCAGCTATGTATCAGGTATGTGCGTTAAGTTCAAATAAGTGTGTTTTTAACAAGGTTTGACTGAAAGTTTTCAAAAGAGCGTCACAAGTTTTTCACACGAATCCACGATCATGATTTTCCAAGAGGGAAGCTTAAAAAGTCATGGAATGGTTGTTCGTTAAATTATACCCCTTAGTCGCTCTGTTGTCCTTCAGCGGTTACGTACCGCAAATCATCAAACTCATCCGTGCCCGCACCCATCATGACGGGATGGCCCTGCAGACATGGCTCACCTTTGCCCTGACCAGCCTCATTTCGCTGGGCTACGGCATCTTTCACCTGAAAGACGGCCTGTTCATCGCCACGGTCAGCACGACCCTGGTCTGCGTGGTCTCGGTGGTCAGCCTGCTGGTCTATAACCGTTATTTCCGCTTCCGTGTCCGCGAACTCTGCATCAAGACGCTGCGCACGCACGGCCTTTAAAAAATCATTCCCGGTAAGCGTAAAAATAAAAGCCCCCTGAAACGGGGGCTTTTGAATTCTGTAGGGACTGATTACTCAGCCGCTGCGGCTTCGGTCTGGACCGTAACGTACTGACGGCCACCGCGGCCCAGCTTGTAAGCCACGACGCCGTCTTTCAGTGCGAACAGGGTGTGGTCTTTGCCCATGCCCACGTTCGTGCCCGGCCAGGTTTTGGTGCCGCGCTGACGGATGATGATGTTGCCGGCCAGAACTTCCTGACCGCCCCAGACTTTGGTGCCCAGGCGCTGGGCGTTACTGTCGCGGCCGTTGCGGGAAGAACCGCCTGCTTTTTTATGTGCCATGATTTATCTCCTGAATTTTCTGGTGTCTCTTAGCCGACCGACTGGATTTCCAGCACGGTGTGGTGCTGCATGTGACCGCGCTTGCGGCGGTAGTTGTGGCGGCGCTTTTTCTTGAAAATGATGACCTTGTCGTTGCGGCCGTGGCGCAGGACCTTGGCGGTCACGCTTTTGCCGCCGAGAATATCGGTCAGATTGATGGTTTGGCCAGCTTCGTCACCGAGTTTTTCGACGGTGATCTTGTCGCCTTTTTGGACGTGGTATTGCTTCCCGCCGGTTTTGATGACTGCAAACATGACTGTAATCCTTGAGAATCTAATGTTTATTGGCTGGCGCGGACTATACTTATGGCCCACACAGAGTCAAGAAATTTGCGCCCAAATCTTAAAAACTTGATCAGGGCCGGGTGAATGTAGTACCAAAACAGTCCTAATAACAGGAAATTAAACATAAAAACGAGGTGTGCCGTGGCTGAACCCCAACAATTGCTCAATGACGGTCAGAAAACAGGAATCTGGGTGTATGACCGCGGCCCGACCGAAGTGGCCTACGCCCTGCCGGTCAGCACCATCCCGGTCAAGCCCACGCCGTTGCGTGTCCTGTTTGCCGATTCCGTCAGCGCCGGTCCCGTCCCGCGGATGCTTTTGAACATGAAGGGTACCGACGCGGCCGACTTCGCCTCCTGGCGCAAGGGTGACCAACCGGTTGACGCGGTTATCCTGCATTATGACAGTCCGCAGAAACGCGAACTGCACCGCGGGGCGGTTGAAAAGACGTTCACGCTTTTTACCGCCCGCGCGCGGGCCGCGCTGAACAGCGGCAATATTCCGTCCCCGCTGGTCAACCCGGTGCGCTTTGTGACCGCGGCTGATTTCGAAGCTGCGGCTGCAAAATTCATACCTTTGTACGAAAAAGATCCTGCCAAGCGTCCCCTGATCGCGATTGATGGCGTGATCGAGGTGTTCAACAATCTCGTCGCCCGCCCGCACAAGGGTGAAATTCAGCGCACCGATTATGGCTGGGAAGGGGACGATCTGGTCTTGGGGATCAGTCTGAAAGGCAATTGCGGTGGCACAAATGGCGTCGCATGCCCTGCATCGGAAATAACCGTACAGCACGGTCTGCGCTCCATGCTGAAGACCTATGCCGGCAATCTGTTTGATAAGCTTGTTGTCAGGTAAAAATCAGTTTAAGCCGAGCTTCGGCGGACGCTGATTGTACGCCTCATAGATCTTGGTAGAAACGCCGGCGTCTTTTGCCGCCTGACCTGCATCGGCACCTGTCACCGTCATTTTAGTGCACGCCGCGCAAAAGGCGCCCGAGCAGTTGGGGCAGGCGCCTTTTTTCTGGGGATCTGGTTTTTTTTCCGGGTCGACTGCACCGTTTTTTGTGGTCGGTTTTTCCTGCTTCAGCATGATGACGGTCTTCTTGACCGTCTCTCCATCGGCCCGGGGCGCTTCACCACCCGTGTCGCGTGACGTCGGTTGGGTTACGATCTGCTGATGTGTCGTTATCCTGTTGTCTGCGCCACCGCCTCCGTGCGGCTGATCGACCTTCTGCGTTGGTGTTGTCGGCTGTACCACGCGTGGCTCCACTGGCCCGCGTCTTTCTTCAGCGGGCTGTTGTGGAGCACGTTGGGCCGGGCCAGCCTGAGTAGCGACAGGTTGCGGGGCAACCGGCGGCACGACAGTGGGCTGAGCAGGGCCCGTTGAAGTAACCGGAGTGGTGGGAGCAACCGGCGGCGATGCGACCGGCAGGACCGGCGATGCGTCCGTTTGAGAGGGTGTTCTGGGTGCGGTATGCGTGACAACCTGCGCGCTTTCCGCTGGCGCTGCGGGCTGCTGCGGCGTGACGACGGGCGGCGTGACCACGGGCGCATCAGCACCTTTCAGCACAACCGGCTGTGAAATGGTTGTGGGCGCGGAAGCAACCGGCGTTTGCGGCGCAGGCGCATGAGATACCGGAGGAACGGAAGCCGACGGTGCAGCGGGCGCAGGAGATACAGGTGCGGTCGATACAACTGTGGGTGATACCGGTGCAGGTGATACCGGTGTGGGCGATACGGGCGTAAATGCGGTGGGCTGCGGCGCGGCCTCGGCGGCACGCATGACAGGGGCCGATCCCGACACATCATTCGCAGGCACCGGCGTACGGATGGTCAGGCGCTCCGACTGCGCATTCGGCGTTTCGCCCCAGTGATTGGGCGCGCCTTTCAGTTCGACGGTCGCGGGCTGCGGTGCAGGCACCTGTGCGGCCGGTTTGATGTTCACGGCCTGTGCAATGACGGCCAGAGGCGATTGTGGCGGCAAGGGTTGCGGTGCCGTCGGCATGGTGGCGGGTGCGGGCGAACGCAACTGCACGGTCAGGGCCTGCACCTGCGCGGTGACGGTGGCCAGTTCGGTTTTCAGGGCGGCGGGCACGGCCTTGGTCATGGCCACTGCCTGCATGTTGTCGATCACGGCCTGCAGCTGCGGCACGCGCAACACCGGCGCCACGCTTTCCACCGCCGCGCGGTTGCCGCCGATGTTCATCACGACTTCTGCCGCGGCCTTGATGGTCGGGACATTCGATTTTTCGGCCAGCGTGTTCAGGGCTTTGACAACGGCAGAGACCTGAACCGGTGCGGCGCTGGTGTGTTGCAGGACCGGGGTGGTCAGAATTTCGCGCACGGGCAGGGCGACGCTGGCGGGCAGGCCGCGTTCGATGGTCGGCAGAAATTCCGGCTTGGCCATGATGGCCGTCAGTGTTTCCACGGCCTTTGTCATGGCGGGCGTGGCGTTCTTGGTCATCACAAGGGCGATGACATCGCGCACCGGCATGGCGTTGGTGCGGGCAATGGCGTCCAGCGCGCCGACCGCGCGCGAAATCTGCACGCTCATGGTGTCGTGGCGCATGGTTGCGGCCATTTTACCGACACCGGCGGGAAGAACGGCGGCAAGCTTTGTGGTGACGCTTTCCATCTGCAGGGATGTCAGCGTGACTTTTACAGTCTCGATCGTCTGCGCGACATTCGTCTTGATCGCGGCGGTCGTCTGCGGGCTCACGGCCTGAATGGTCGGCAGCTGCGCAGACAGCATTTCAGTCTTGATAGCAATCGCGGCGGCGATCGGCTGGGCCGCGGCCGCATCGGGCGCGTTGTTCAGGGCGGTTTTTAATGTTTTGATTTCTGCGACCTGTTCGACCACGGCGGTCAGGGCCTTGGCATCCGGCCCGCCCTTGGCGATGGTTTCCAGTGCGCCGCCAATGGCCATGCCGTCGGCGCCAAAGGCCTGCGCAATGCCCATTTTACCCAGCAGTTCGGTGGCCTTGGCATCGCTGATGTCCAGCGACTTGATCTGAAGGCCAAAGCCCTGGATGTCCGCCTGGCGCAGTTCGGCCAGCATCTGGTTCGGATCGCCCGCCGCGCCACCACCGGCACCGGCCTTCAGCGCGGTTTTGTGACCCATATATTGTGTGATCTTCACGCGGCGGTCTGCGAACACCTCGATGAAGCTGTCCATGTTGCCTGCATCGCTCTCGATCGGCTTGATCTGCTTCAGGTGGTCGAACGATACGACCTGCAGCGGCTGGGCGGTTGCGCGTGCACGCTCAAGGCAGACCTCGGCGATCCGGTCGATCACCGGTGTCAGGTCGATATGGGACGGGAAAAACGCGCGCAG
>CALBME010000129.1 GCA_937896295.1 uncultured Micavibrio sp.
CGCTGCTGCCACCGTTTTCGCCCATTTCGAACAGGCGCGCCTCCGCCGTTTCAAGGCAGTCTTGCGCATTCATGTCGACGTCGTGTTCGAACGCCTCGTTCACCAGGTCGTTACCGATGGTGATGAGTTCGCGGCGCATGTGCATGTCACGAATAAAGCGTGCATAGTTGGGCGCGTTGACCACGGTGATAACCGATGCAGCAAGGTCGGCGAGATATTGCGCGCCGCCCCGTTCGGCCAGTTCAGCATCTTTTTCGAAATAGGGTTTAAGCGTGATGGGGTCGGCGTTCTGGCCGCGATCGACCATCTTGACGATGGCATCGAAGATGCGTTGGTGCACGGGCGCAAAGAAATGTTCGGCCTTGACGATGTCGCCCATGTTTTCGAGGGCGCGGTTGTCGATCAGCAGTGCGCCAAGCAAAGCCTGCTCGGCCTCAAGGTTATGGGGCAGGATGCGAAAACCCTGGGTTTCCAGGGATGAGGGGGCGTTGTTGCCCCGGGGCAGAGTCACAAGATTGTCGGAAGCCATGAGGCGCAGTGTATAGCGATGCCGTGCTTTCTGTGAATCGAAAAGCCGTAAGCAATTGGAAAGTCTTGTGGTTTAGCCTGTGTCCTACCCTGTGGACAACAGGGTGATGGAACGGGTGATTCATTCGCCCGCGCAGCATGCCGTAAAATTGACAGCTGTAAGGCGATGTCCTTATCGTTTTTGCATGACAAGACTTCCTGTTCTCTTCGCATCTGCGGGCGCTCTTTTGCTGGGGGCCTGTGGGTCCCAACAGCGGCATGACTCAGGCCCTTCCGCCTATATTGAGGCCCCTGTACCGGACTGGGCGAAAACCATGCGCGTCGATGTGCGTAAGCGCAGCGCCTACGTCTTTAACGCTTCGGGCCAGAAAATGAAGGTTTCCCGCACCGGCACCGATATCGGTAACGGCCTGATGGCCACGCGCGATCGGCGCGACCTGTACGTACAGGATGCGCAAGGGGTAAAGTGCAACTGGAATTCCGCAGAACGGCTGGACTGGTGCCGGATGCCAAACCCGGCGCGGGCGGCCTATCTGAACGCGCAGGCCAATCTACGTTTTTAAAACGGCGACAAATAAAAAAAGCCCCGCAAGATGCGGGGCTTTTTGCAATGATGGGATTACGCAGCTTCTTCGGCTGCGTTTTCCCGCGGTTTGTCGAAGAACTCTTCGGCAGCCAGTTCAGCCTCGGCGGCTTCGGCTTTCTTGTCGTCTTCATCCTGGGTTTTGACCAGGGCTTTACCGGTTTTCTTCTGGATCGCGGCTTCTTCTTCGGAGCGTGCGATGTTAACCGTGACTTCCGTCTTCACTTCCGGGTGCAGGGCGACGTTCACAGTGAACAGGCCAAGCGCCTTGAGGGGCGTGTTGAGGATGACATGGTTACGGTCGACCGTGACTTTCGACGCGGCGGTGATGCCTTCGGCGATGTCGCGCGGGGTGACCGAACCGTACAGTGCGCCGGTTTCCGAAGCCTGACGAATGACCGTGATGAAAATTTTCTCGAATTTCTTCGATTCTTTCTCAGCGGCTTCGCGCTTCTTGGCGTTGGCGGCTTCCAGGGCGGCTTTTTCTTTTTGGAAATAGGCGCGATTGGAATCCGTTGCACGGAGGGCCTTGTTCTGCGGAAGCAGGAAGTTACGCGCAAAACCGTCGCGTACTTTCACTTCTTCGCCGAGCGAACCCAGGTTGTCGATTTTTTCAAGAAGGATGACTTGCATGATTAACCTTCCTTCGTGTTTTCAAAAGAGTTGAAGGAGCGTTCGCCGCGGGGTTCGCGGGGACCACGGTCGCCAAAGGAACCGCGTTCCGGACGGTCGCCGAAAGCGCGTTGCGGCGGCAGTTCGTCACGAACGTAAGGCATCAGAGCCATGAAACGGGCGCGCTTGATGGCCTGGGCCAGTTCGCGTTGTTTCGT